>LUUF01000035.1 GCA_001644045.1 Methylomonas methanica
TGATGTCGTTGATGGTGATGTACAAGGCGTGCTCGGATTGCGGAGTTTTGATCTTATAGGTGGAACCCAGCAGCATTTCCGGGCGTGCCAGGTTTTCGTGCATCTCTTCCAGCGAAGGTTTTGCCACTTCGGCTTCGGCCTGGGCAGCCGCTTCGAGGTTTTCTTTAGTCAGCACTTTGTAGCTGACGATTTTTTTGTTGATTTTGTGTAGGGTCATGTTTTTGCGCCTAAAAATATTGGGTTACCGGCAAGACCTTAAATCTTGTCGTTTCTAATTTGTTATTGAGAATTACGAAGCTCTTTCAATTTTTACCGCATCTAAATACAAGGTGTCCGGACAAATATCCTGCTCATGTGGCCAAACCACCGTACCGTTATCGACTGACGCGAGTTTGAAATACTGCTTGTCGCGTAATTCCTTGAAAACACCAAAATCCAGTAACGCCGAGCAGTCGTATACACCCTGCTCGCCGTTGGTAAACTGCAATAGCAAGCGATAATCCTCGGTGGTTTGCACTGCTTGAATACGTGGATTCATGGTGTTACCTCAATGGTTCGATTTTATAGGGCTGTTCGCCCGATACGGCCAGATGCCAATCAGCTAATAATTCATCTTTATGCAGTTCTATCCAGGCTTGCAAAAGTTTCATTTGCGCTTTGGGAATGTTACCGTCCAAAACTTCACCGTCAGGAATAGCGACTATGACTTCATCATTTTGATATTTCACATGAATATGCGGCAATTTATGCTGCTTATTGTCCATGAAATACATATAAACAATAATTCCATAAAACATTGAAATGGCCGGCATGGCGTCTCCTGCAACGGAATAAATGATTAAAACTTGCCGTAATAGCCTTCTTTCAAGGCATCGAACAAGTTGGCCGCGGTATGAATTTCGCCGTCGTATTCCACGTCTTCATTGCCTTTAAATTCCACGACATGGCCGTCTTCCAGCGTGAACTGGTAGGTGGTGTTTTCCAGATCGGACTCTTTCACCAAGACACCCTGGAACACTTCCGGATTGAAACGGAAGGTGGTGCAGCCTTTCAGGCCTTGGTCGTAGGCGTATTCGTAGATGGACTTGAAGTCTTCGTACGGGTAATCGGTCGGCACGTTGGCGGTTTTGGAGATGGACGAATCGATCCAGCGCTGGGCAGCGGCCTGGATGTCCACGTGTTGTTTGGGCGTGACTTCGTCGGCGGAGATAAAGTAAGCCGGCAATTGCTGGTCGGGATCTTCGCTATAAGGCATCGCATCGGGATTGACCAGATGGCGGTAAGCCAGCAATTCAAAGGAAAATACGTCGATTTTTTCCTTGGATTTTTTGCCTTCGCGGATTACGTTGCGCGAGTAATGGTGAGCGAAGCTGGGCTCGATACCGTTACTGGCGTTGTTAGCTAGGGACAGTGAGATGGTGCCGGTCGGTGCAATCGAGCTGTGGTGGGTAAAGCGGCAGCCCACTTCGGCCAGCTCGGCGACCAGTTCCGGCTGCTCCTGCGCGACTTTTTGCATGTAGCGGCTATATTTGGCGAGCAATACCCGGCCCGGCACTTGGTCACCCAATTTGTAACCGTCGGCTTTCATTTCCGGACGTTTGTGCAGCATTTCGCCGGTGACGGTGAACAGCTGGTCCATAATCGGCGCCGGACCTTTTTCCTTGGCCAGTTCCAGACCGGCTTTCCAGCCTTCCAGCGCCAATTCTTTGGTGACTTGCTCGGTAAATTCCAGGGATTCCGCATCGCCGTATTTCATGCCCAGGATGGTGATAGTCGAGCCCAAGCCCAAGTAACCCATGCCGTGGCGGCGTTTGCCGATGATTTCTTCGCGCTGTTTTTCCAACGGCAGGCCGTTGATCTCGACCACGTTATCTAGCATCCGGGTAAAGATGCGGATGGTTTTGCGGTAGCCTTCCCAATCGAAGCTGGCTTCCTTGGTGAAAGGCTTGTCGATGAAACGGGTCAGGTTGATCGAGCCGAGCAGACAGCTGCCGTAAGGCGGCAAGGGCTGTTCGCCGCAGGGATTGGTAGCGCGGATATGCTCGCAAAACCAGTTATTGTTCATCTCGTTGACCTTGTCGATCAGGATGAAGCCTGGCTCGGCGTAATCGTAGGTGGAAGACATGATGATGTCCCACAAGCGGCGCGCCGGCATCACTTTGGTAATCCGGCACGCCACCAGGCCGGCCTCATTGACCACATAGCCTTTTTTATTGGGCAGATCGCGCCAGACGATTTTGTCGGTATCGGTCAGATCCAGTTTATCGACATTAGCTTCGCGCTCGGTGACCGGAAAGGACAGCGGCCACTGGCCGTTGTTTTTGACCGCTTCGACGAATTCGCTGGTAATCAGCAGCGACAAGTTGAACTGGCGCAAGCGGCCGTCTTCGCGCTTGGCACGGATGAAATCCACCACATCCGGATGCGCCACGTCGAAAGTCGCCATTTGCGCGCCACGACGACCGCCGGCGGACGATACGGTGAAGCACATCTTGTCGTAAATATCCATGAACGACAACGGGCCGGAGGTATAAGCGCCGGCGCCGGACACGTAAGCGTCGCGCGGCCGCAGCGTGGAAAACTCGTAACCGATACCGCAACCGGCTTTCAGGGTCAGACCGGCTTCGTGAACTTTATGCAGTATGTCGTCCATCGAATCTTCGATAATTCCGGACACCGTGCAGTTAATGGTGGACGTAGCGGGTTTATGCTCCAGCGCGCCGGCGTTGGAGACGATACGGCCGGCCGGAATCACGCCTTTACGCAAGGCCCACAGAAATTCTTTGTAATGTTTTTCTTGCAGGGCTTTGCTGGTTTCGACGCTGGACAATGCCTTGGCGACGCGCTTGTAAGTGTCGTCGATGGTGTCGTCGATGGCTTTGCCGTCCTTGGTTTTTAAGCGGTACTTACTGTCCCAAATATCCAGGGAAGCACTTTGCAGTGGGATTTCGGTAGTATTTTGCGTCACAACATGAAGTTTTGCGGTCATTCGTGGATTCCCTTTTCTAATTGAATGGTTATTGACCTATCTCAGCGCTCCGGCACGGCTAAGATATTGATGTTTATTGGGTTAAAACCGAAAACACTACAGCCTAGCGACATACTGCATATAGTGTCTATGTGCAAATTCTAGCACAACATATTGTGTTGTCAGCGGGAAATTTTTACTAAACAACCCCGCTTGCGGCTTTGTTTTTTTAACTCAAGGAGTTACGGGCGGCAGTTGATTTTAAAATGACGAAAATCGTAATGGGGGGGGCTTAGCCGATGACAGACACTCAGCAATCCAAACGGCGTAAATCGGCAGCCTGCAGGAGCAAGCAGCTTACAGTTAAGGAGAGGTTAATATTTCTGGCTAAAATGACTTCGCCAGCTTTGCAGTGGATTGAAAAATCCCGGCTTGAGGATGAAGTTGGCAACCTAATAATGACACCACCGAGGCACACATGACTAACATCAGCAAATTTTTATTGTCGAGCGCATTGCTTGCGTCTTCTGGCTTGGCGCAACCCTGCTTCGCCGGCCTGGAAGCACCGCGCATCGACCAACGCCAGGCAAACCAGGAACGACGTATTGAACAAGGCGAGGCCTCCGGGGCATTAACCGACCGTGAAGAACACCGTCTGGAACATCAGCAAATGCGTATCGAACGCCAGGAAAAAACCGCGAAAGCCGACGGCGTGGTAACCGCAGGAGAAAGAGCCAGATTGACACACCAACAAAATAAAGCCAGCCGCAATATCGCCCGCAAGAAGCATAATTTAAGACGGGACTAACCACCGGTTTAAAAAAATCCGGCGTAACAGCCGGATTTTTTTGCCTGCTTAGTTTTCACCTTTCATCAAATTCAGCAACTCGTCGGCAGACACTTTACCGCTAATATCGGCGCCATCCAACAAACTATCGGCCAAATCGCGCTTGTGACTATGCAGCGCGACGATTTTTTCCTCTATGGTATTTTTAGCGATCATCCGGTAGATAGTCACCGGCCGCTGCTGACCCATCCGATGCGCCCGGTCCGAGGCCTGATCCTCAACAGCCGGATTCCACCAGGGGTCCATATGGATCACATAGTCGGCGGCAGTCAGATTTAAACCCACGCCACCGGCCTTCAAACTGATCAAGAACAATTCGCCCTCGCCACGCTGGAATGCGTCCACCCGCAGCTGGCGGTCCTTGGCCGGCGTACTGCCGTCCAGATATTGATAACGAATCCCGCGCTGCTCGATATAGTTTTTAATCAATTGCAGGTGATCGACAAACTGGCTGAACACCAGGGCTTTGTGCTTGTTATCCAGTAATTCGTCGACGATGTCGCCAAACGCCGCCAGCTTGCTGCTGGGTAAGGACACCGCGGAATTAGCCAGCAAGGTGTTGCAGCAACTGCGGCGCAATTTGCTAATGGCCGCCAGAATTTGCAATTGTTTTTGCCCAGCCGGCGCATCGGCGCTGCTCAAGGCCGCCAGGCTGTCCCGACGCAGCGCTTCGTAGAAGGCCATTTCCTCGCTGCTCAGCTCGACATAGATCGGGATTTCGGTGCGCGGCGGCAATTCCTGCAACACCTGGGTTTTGGTGCGGCGCAGGATAAAAGGCTGGATCAATTTCTTGAGCTGGAAACGGGCCTCGGCGCTGCGGTCGCGTTCGATAGGGCCTGCGAAACGTTGATTGAATTGTTCCAACGATCCCAGCAAACCGGGATTGATGAACCGAAACAAATTCCACAGCTCGCCCAGATGGTTTTCTAGCGGCGTGCCGGTCATGATCAGTTTAAACTCGGCTTGCAGATTCATCGCCCCTTGCGAGCGGCGGGTGGCGATATTTTTTATCCACTGCGCCTCGTCGAGAATCACGGTCTGGAACTGGATTTTCGCCAGCATCTCGGCAACTTGTTCCTGCTGTAACAAGCCGTAACTGCAAATCAGCAAATCATACGGCCCCAGATTGTCCAGCAAGCGTTGGCGATCGCCACTGCCCAGAATTTGCGGATTTAGCGTTGGCGCAAAGCGGCCGGCTTCGTTTTCCCAGTTCATGCATACCGAGGTCGGCGCGACAATCAGGCTAGGACCATTCGGCGCCCGGTCAACCAGCAGAGCCAAGCCTTGCACGGTCTTGCCCAAGCCCATATCGTCCGCCAGACAGGCACCGACGCCCCAACGTGCCAGACGCGCCAACCAACGGTAGCCGTCGAGTTGATAGTCGCGCAATTCGGCTTGAAAGGTGGACGGCACTGTGGGTTGATAATCGCGCGAATCTTTCAGGCGCTGCATGTGCGCTTGCCAGTGTTTATCGGCCTTGAAACCGGCGTCGTCCTGCCAGTCCTCCAAAGTGAGCGCCGCCAAGGGATTGATGCGGACTTTCTTGCCGTGCAGATCGGCGTAGGCGCGTAAATCGTCGAGGCGGCGGCGAAACTCTTCGGTTAGAGCAATGAACTGCCCGTCCTGCAATTTCAAGAAGCGGCCTTCGCGATTGTTCAATAAACCCAACAATTGCTGAATTTCGATGACGGTATCTTCGTTGACCTGCAATTCGCCTTGCAACGCAAACCAATCGTTGTCGCGCTTGATCTGCATGCTAAAGCCGCTGCCGTTGGTTTGCCCCAACAGCCGAAACCTGACGCCTTCCGGCCATTCCAATACCGCTTGTTCGGCCGGCAATGCCTGCAATTGCAGCAGCAGCTCCAGGCATTGTTCCGGCTGATCCAGCAAATAATCGCCGGCGCCATCGCGCTCGGCTTGTTCCAACACGTCGCACGCTTGCAAAACCGTCTGCGCGCGCTGTTTTTCCAAGGCCAGATCGCGTTTGGTCTGACAATGGCGGCCTTCGATTTCGGCCAACACGCTTTCGCCGCCGTGACCGGGTTGATAATACGCGCCGGCGGCCGCGAACGGCCGGATCAACATCGCCACGCGCAGGCCTTCTCCCCAGGGCAATAAATGCACGCGCGGCGTGGCGTCGGCCTGAACTTGCTCGGCGCTGCTGGAACTGCCGCCAATATCCGAATGCACCGTCAACAAGCCGGAAATGCTGGTCAGGGTTTGCAAGACCCGGTCTTGCGCCGACACCGGCACTTCCAGGCCCTTCGCACCCAGTACCGCAAAGATTTTATGATGGTCGCCGGTAAACTCCAGCACTCGCAAGCGCGTCGGGGTTTCCTTGGCGACATAGAATTTTTGTTCGTGCCCGGGTACGGGTTCCAGGCTGATTTTGATCTTGTCGCTGCCTTCCAGCTTTTTCACTCGCAGCTCGGCTTCGCCCTTGACTACATCCACCCTCACCTCGGGCGCATCGGCCCAAAACAGCAGGGGATGTCCCAGTAACGCCTGCGGCGTACTGTTGTCGAATTCGAAATACGTGCCGCTGCCGTACCAGCCGCTATCGCGGTACTCCTTGATGTGCGCGCACAGCTTGAGATCTTGCTCGGTTAAATAGTCGAAGCTGTGGGTTTCGTGCGCCAGCCTTTTCAACGCAATCGCCCGGCCCTTGCTCCAGCCGCCCTTGGCTTGCTGTTTTTGTTCGCGCGGTTCTATGTCCAAATGATGGCTGATGTCGTCGTAACTCAGCAGCCAGGCCAAGCGCGTTGGCTTATCGGTTTGTACGACCGCCTCGGCTTTCTTTTCCGCTTTCGGCAGGTTTAGCAATGCGTCCAACGCCAGATCCCAATCGGGACGGCTGGTAAACAATTCCGCCAACGCCGGCCGGCCGTCGAAAAAACTGCGATCCCATTGCATGGAACGCGGCGGTTCTATGCTGGTGAAAATTTTCGCCAATTCCGCCGCCGGCCAGCGATAGCCGTTGTCCAACAAATGCCGATACAGCTTCTGGCTGAGCGGCGTGACATGATTGAATTGATCGGCCTTGACCCAGAATTTGATCAGGGCCAAAAACACATGCAGCAGTAACGGCGGGGTGAGCAAGGTCTCCGGGTAGCCGCTTTCCCGATAGCCGCTACTGATTTTATAAGTCAAATCGGTATTTAACAGCTGATCCCTCAATGACAAATCGCCTTGTAGAAAACGCTGAAACAAGGCTAATTGATGATAGATACCCAGCCAATAATTGTCGGCTTTAATGGCCTGATTGATTAATGTGCCGAGTTTGGCGCGTTGTTTAGTGTCGTTGTTTTTCAGGATAGCCAGCGGATAAAACACCCCCGCCAGTCCGTAAAAATAGGCTGTGCGTTGCCCGGAGGCTTTGCGCAGTTGCAGCAGGGCCGCTTCGAAGCGATTGACAGCTGCCGAATAATCGCCGCGTAAAAAAATCAACGTGGCGGCAATGGCTTGCAATTCCGGATCGCTTTGATCCGCCACCCGTTGCGCGACCTCATCCCATTCGCCGCGTAACAAGCGCAATTCCAAGGCCACGCGGTTCAACAATTCTTGCTGCGTGCCCTGACTGACGAACAATAACTGCTCCAAAAACCCGTCCAGTTTTTGATCGGCATACAGATACAGCAGCTGATGTAAACCCGAGAAGCCGGCCAGGCCCAGCAACAATTGCGGATGGTGCGTGGTAAACCAGGCTACATCCAAGGGGTTTAAAAACCAGGATAGATACAGTTCGTTAACCGGCGGCAATTTGCCTAAATAATGCGCGCCGGATTCCAGACATTCGTCCACCCTGGCGTAATCACCGCGATAAAACTGGATGCGCGCTTCGCGGATGCAATCGTCCACGGTGCTATAACGATAGTAACCGTGGCCGGGCGGATTGTTCATTTGTACCGCGCCGGCAAACAAGTCGAATTCCTTATCCACGACGGCTTGCCGCGTCAGCACTTCCGCCAGGGTTCGGCAGCAACGGGTGCCACCCGACTTAACGTTTTCTTCCAACAAGCCCGCTTTAATCAGCGGTTTTAAACGGGCTTTGACCGCTTCCGACTTCAAGGTTTTGTCGCCTTCCCTGATACCCAAACTGCCCAGACATTTAGCCAGATTGATCAGCGAACTATAGCCGTAATAAACGGCCAGCAACTTCAGGATAATTTGTTGCTCCGGGGTTAATGTCCGATAAGTTTTAAGGCGTTCGACTAAACGAGAAGATTGCATGATTCCGGCAAAACGGCAAAAGGGGTGATGTTACCAGCTTGGCCGGACAAGCTAAAGAATCTCAAGTCAGCACGCATAAAAAAGCCCGCCGGAGCGGGCTTTTTTAGAGCGGGAGACCTTACAGTGTAGCCAATACCTTAGCCACCGTTTCGCCCATTGCCGCCGGGGTCGGCGCGATAATCACGCCCAACTCTTTCAGCATTTCGACTTTTTCCGCCGCAGATTCGCCAACCGAGGAAATGATCGCCCCGGCATGGCCCATGCGCCGGCCTTTGGGTGCGGTCAATCCGGCTATGTAGGCTACGACCGGTTTGGTCATATGCTCTTTCGCGAAAATACCGGCTTCGACCTCTTGCGGGCCGCCGATCTCGCCAATCATCACGACCACTTTGGTTTCCGGGTCTTGCTCGAACTTTTCCAGAATGTCGCGGTGCGAGCTGCCGTTGATCGGGTCGCCGCCGATACCGACCGAGGTCGATACGCCTATGCCCAGCGCTTTCATTTGATCCGCCGCTTCGTAACCCAAGGTGCCGGAACGGCCGACGATGCCGACATTGCCCGGCATGTAGATATGGCCCGGCATGATACCCAGCATCGATTTACCGGGGCTGATGGTACCGGCACAGTTAGGGCCGGTCAGAACCATACGTTTTTCCTTGGGGAATTTGCTCAGGAAGATTTTGACTTTCATCATGTCCTGAGTCGGAATCCCGTCGGTGATCGACACGCAATATTTGATGCCGGCTTCGGCCGCTTCCATAATCGAATCGGCGGCGTAGGCCGGCGGCACGAACACGATGCTGGCTTCGGCGCCGGCTTGCTCTACCGCTTCTTTCACGGTGTTGAACACCGGGCGACCCAAGTGGGTTTGACCGCCCTTGCCCGGGGTAATGCCGCCGACCACGTTGGAGCCGTAATCGATCATCTCCTGAGCGTGGAAAGTGCCGATCTTGCCGGTAAAGCCTTGAACGATGATGCGGGTATCTTTATCGATAAAAATTGCCATGTAAATTCCTTAACCTTGCGCTTTAGCGACCACTTCGTTACGGGCTTGTACAGCTTTCTCGGCGGCTTCCGCCAAGGTATTCGCCGTTATGATAGGCAAGCCGCTTTCTTCGATAATTCTGCGGCCTTCCTCGACGTTGGTACCTGACAGACGCACGACCAACGGCACCTGCATATCGATTTTTTTCACCGCATGTACCACGCCCTCGGCAATCCAGTCGCAGCGGTTGATACCGGCAAAGATGTTGACCAGCATGGCTTTGACGTTTTTATCCTGCAACACCATGCGGAAAGCTTTTTCGGTGCGTTCGGCGGAGGCGCCGCCGCCGACGTCCAGGAAGTTGGCCGGCTCGCCGCCCGCCAGTTTGATCATGTCCATCGTCGCCATCGCCAGACCAGCGCCGTTGATCATGCAGCCGATGTCACCGTCCAGGCCGACGTAGCTCAAACCACGATCGGCGGCAGCCATTTCCCGTGGGTCTTCTTGGGTTTTATCACGCAGTTCGGAGATTTTTTGGCGGCGGAACAAAGCGTTGTCGTCAAAACCCATTTTCGCGTCCAGTGCGATCAATTCATCGTGGCCGGTGATGACTAAGGGATTGATTTCCACCATATTGGCGTCCAGCTCGCGCATCGCCCGGTAGCAACCTTGAATCAGTTTCACTGCTTGCGGGATCAGATCGGCGTTCAAGCCCAAGGCAAAAGCCATTTCCCGAGCCTGGAAGTCTTGCAAACCGACGGCCGGTTCGATGTAGATTTTTTTTATCGCATCCGGATTGTTTTCCGCCAGTTCCTCGATTTCCATACCGCCTTGCGCGGAACCGACCATAACGATGCGCTCTTGGGCACGGTCGATCAGCAGGCTGAAATACAATTCCTTGGCAATATCGGTGCCGGCCTCGACATACAGGCGCAAGCATTGCTTACCGGCCGGACCGGTTTGGTGGGTCACCAATTTTTTGCCCAGCAAGGATTCGGCTGCGTCATTGACTTCGTCGTGGGTCTTGCAAATCTTGATACCGCCCGCCTTGCCGCGTGCGCCGGAATGAATCTGGGCTTTAACCACCCAAACGTGACCACCGATTTCGCGGGCGCGTTGCACCGCGTCTTCCGGGCTATAGGCCAAACCGCCGGCAGCTATCTTCACGCCATAATCGGCCAATAGCTGTTTTGCTTGGTACTCATGAATGTCCATGCACTCTCTCGTGATATTGGAAAAATGTAGGTTGGGTTAGGCATCAGCCGTAACCCAACACGAAGGCCTTAAATGTTGGGTTACCCTCGGTTTCCCCCTGCAGAGCAACCCAACCTACAATTTTTATTTTGATTTCGCGGCAATCGCTTCGGCGGCACGGACGATATTATTCGCCATCCGTTCGGAAGCAGCGTCAATTAGACGGCCATCCAGCGCAGCAGCGCCTTTGCCTTGCGCGGCGGCTTCTTGCAACGCAACCAAAATGCGTTTGGCTTTTTCGACTTCGGCCGCCGGCGGGGTGAACACTTCGTTGGCCAAAGCGATTTGCGACGGGTGAATCGCCCATTTGCCTTCGCAGCCCAAAGCCGCAGCACGGCGAGCGCCGGCTTTATAGCCCTCAGGGTCTTTGATGTCGCCGAACGGACCGTCGATCGGCCGCAGGCCGTAAGCACGGCAAGCCACCGTCATCCGGCTGATCGCCGCATGCCATTGGTCGCCAGGGTAATCCGGATTCAAACCGCCGATGTTAACGGTTCGGGCGCGGTTGCTGGCGGCATAATCGGCTACGCCAAAATGCAGAGCTTCCACGCGGCCGCCGATGGCGCCTTGTTTGGCGATGTCTTCCACGTTGGCCATGCCCAGGGCGGTTTCGATCAGGCACTCGATGCCGATTTTGTTTTTCAGGCCTTCCTGCATTTCCAACTGGGTCAGCATCGCGTCAACCATGTAAACGTCGCCGTAGACGCCGACTTTAGGAATCAACAGCGTGTCGATTTTAGCGCCGGCTTGCTCGACCAGATCGACGACATCGCGCACCATGTACTGGGTATCCAGACCATTGATGCGCACGGACAGGGTAATGCCGTTGCCTTTCCAATCCAGATCGTTGATGGCCTGGATGACGTTTTTCCGTGCTTGCAGTTTATCGTCTGGAGCGACAGCGTCTTCCAGATCGAGAAATACAAAGTCCACACCACTTTTCAGGGCTTTTTCGAACATTTCCGGACTGGAACCCGGCACTGCCAACTCGCAACGTTGCACGCGTTGCGCATTGGCTTCGTAAAGTGTGTGACTCATGTATGTTTCCTACGGTTGGTTGGCCGGCTAAAAAACCGCGCCGTGCATGGATTAAAGAACGTGCCATTTTACTTTCAGAGCCTGCAATGTCAATTGCGCTTGTCAGCTTCGCCGCAGGTTTGCGCCGGCAAACGACTTGCCGAATCACGGCTAATGTGGCACCATCCCGCGATTTTCACCGATTCATTCAATATCACCTATCTAGGAGAAACCAGATGGCAGGTCGCAATCACCTTTTTGTTCCAGGGCCAACCAATACCCCACATGAAATTCTGAGCGCGATGCATGTGCCTATGGAAGATCACCGTTCGCCGATCTTCCCCAAACTGTTAAGCCCGATTCTGGAAGACCTGAAAAAAGTGTTCCGCACCGAAGCCGGCCAATGCTTCGTGTTCCCGGCCACCGGTACCGCCGGCTGGGAAGTGGCGATGACCAATTGTTTGAACCAGGGCGACAAGGTTTTGATTTATCGTTTCGGTCAATTCGGCCACTTGTGGGCCGAAGCCTCCAGAAAACTGGGCTTTGACGTGGAAATCCACCAAGTCGAATGGGGCAAGGGCATGCCTTTGGACCACCTGGAAGCACGCCTGAAAGAAGACAAGAACCACGAAATCAAAGCGATTCTGGCGACGCATAACGAAACATCGACCGGCGTGACCAGCGACATTCCCGGTGTGCGTAAAGCGCTGGACGCGGCAAGCCACCCTGCACTGTTGTTCGTGGACGGTGTCAGCTCCATCGGCAGCATCGATTTCCGCCAGGACGAATGGGGCGTGGACGCAAGCATCGCCGGCTCGCAAAAAGGCTTCATGTTGCCGGCCGGCCTGGCGATTCTGGGCTTTAGCCAAAAGGCCTTGGCAGCTATCGATAACAGCAACTTCCCACGTTCTTTCTTTTCACTGAAAGATATGGCAGCCTCCAATAAAGACGGCTACACCCCTTACACACCCTCTACACCGATGTTGTACGGCTTGCGTAAAGCGCTGGAATTGCTGCTGGAAGAAGGTATGGAAAACGTCTACGCCCGCCACCACCGCCTCGGCGAAGGCGTACGCCGTGCGGTCGCGGCCTGGGGCTTGCAAACTTGCGCGCAAGCGGGTTGGGATTCCGATACCGTCACCGCGATCGTGGTGCCTGCGGATAAGGATGCCCGTCACGTAATCAGCACCGCTTACAGCAAATACAACATCTCACTGGGCGCAGGCTTGAGCGAAGTGGCCGGCAAAGTATTTCGTATCGGTCATGTCGGAGACATGAATGACGTGTCTCTGCTGGGGGCGATCGCCGGCGTGGAAATGGCGATGCTGGATAACGGCTTCGACATTAAACCGGGCAGCGGCGTGGCTGCAGCTATCGAATATTACCGCTCTACCGCCAAATAACGCGCTTCCGCTGTAATTACGGGTGACCCGTTTAACCGGTCACCCGTTCATTCGCTTTGGCCGGTTTTGTTGGCTAAACCTCCGGCTATCCCAATTTTTTCACTTACCGAAACAGGCTGATTCGCCCGCTTTACTGTACTTTAGGACACAAGACAGACAGTCTTGTTTTGTGCGTTAAGCACCAAAAGCGCCCAACATTTGCACCATTACTCATCGAAAATCGCTGATTTTTAACACCGCGAAATATAAAAAATCGCACTAAATATTTAAAACAAAAAGAATTTTTAATTACGGCCTCACTTTTGCTGAAGATATGATCGAGTTACCTTCTGACTCCGAAGCCAAGGGAGAACATCATGAAACGCAGCCTGTTACTGTTTACGGCACTGACCGCCCCCGCTCATGCGGGACTTCATGAACACGAGCCGACCGAAATCCACAGCCAAGCATTGCTAAGCACTGCAATACAGATTGGCCTAGCACCGCACTCCGACTTTTTCGAACAAGCCTTATGCTGGCTCCCCACCAGTTCAACAGGCAAAAATAGCGCCGGCGAGATTGACAATTGCGTGGTCGAAGCCATTTATGCTGCGGGATTGAGCCGGCAAATTTCCCACGATACCAGCAGCATGCAGAACATTAACTGGTCCGTGATGAACTACCCGGCCATCAGCAGCGGGGCTTGGTCGTATATTCCCGATATCGGCTACCAGTTTCTATTGGGAAAAAGCGCCGAAACCCATTCGCATAGTCAACCCAGTACAGCACCTAGTGACAAAACCTTATCATCCATGCCCCTCGCCACATTAACCTGGTTTGTTTTGGGTTGCATGCTGGGTTCGTTGGCAATGCTGCGTCGGAACCAAGAAAAGCTGGCAATCGTCGCCGATTAATTTTTTTGCCGGGCATTTGCGCTGCGAATTTCAATTCTTTATAGTCCCACATGCCGGTAGCGTTGCTCAGTGCCGGCATTTTCAGGGGCTAGTCCACTATCTCCCGATCATTAGACGACAACGCGTTGGGAGATGCGAAAATGGCAAAAACCTTATATCAACTGTTAAACATACCCGAGTCCGCCAACGGCCTGCAAATCCATCGGGCATTCAAGGATATTGAACGGCATTGGGCAAAACGCGAAGACGACTCCGCGATCGACACGCTGAACCGAGCGCGCGAAGCGTTTGTGATACTGTCCGATACTGATCGGCGCATCGCCTATGACCGTAAACTGGCGGCCAGCCGCCTGCAGCCAACTGAAATTGCGCCTCCCAACGCAATCGAGCGCAGCCGGACAAGCCTATGGTTACAACGCGTGGCTATCGCCCTGCTGTTACTGTTTCCGATAGGATCGTGGATTTATCACAATAACCAGCAATCCAAACAACAAGCCGAACTGCAGCAGATCCAAAATGCTAAATTAATCGCCGCCACGGAGGCGCTGAAAAGCCAGCAAGAGCAGCTATTACGCGAAAATCAACAAATAAGCGCTCAGCACCAGGACGAACTGGAAGCTCGGCGCATGGAAATCGAGCTACGACTCGGACAGCAGCAGCTCGACGACGCGAAAATACTTAGCCAACAGCAGTTGCAAAACCAAGCGCGCAGTCTGGATTTGATGGAGAAACACCTGAATACGGACACCCGTACTCAAGAGCAAAATATCGCCGAACGCCAAGCCGAACTGCAATATCAAAAACCGGCAATGGCGATGGCCTTGCAGGAACAACAAGACCAGCATTTGTCATTGCAGCGGCAAAGATCTTTACAGCAACACGATGAGAATATTTCCAGCATCAACAGCCTGCGCGCGGCACGTTTGAAAGCGTACGATCGCGACCACGGCAGCGGCGGCATAAGCACCTCCAACCCGGCCGTTGATCCCTAATCCTAGTTAACTTGTTTAAACCTGAAAGCGCAAAAGTTTTACGATAGGAAATCCAATGAACAAACCCAAAGTCCTGATTAGCCGCCGCTGGCCGGCAAGTGTTGAAGCTAAACTGCAAGCTCTCTACGACGTCACACTGAATACCGACGACCACCCTTTCAGTGCCGACGAATTTAGAGCGGCGCTGCAGGATTACGATGCGGTGTGCCCCAGCGTTTGCGATTCCCTGCCAGCCGAGGTACTGAATGTCGCCAATAAGCGCTGCAAAATTCTGGGTAATTTTGGCGTGGGTTATAACCATATCGACATTGCCGCCGCCAAACAGCAAGGCCTGATCGTTACCAATACCCCGGGCGTGTTGACGCAAAGCACCGCCGATATTGCGATGACCTTGTTGCTGATGTCGGCGCGGCGCGGCGCCGAGGGCGATAGACTGGTCCGCGCCGGCCAATGGACCGGCTGGTGCCCGACCCATATGATGAGTAGCGACGTGACCGGCGCCACGCTGGGACTAATCGGCTTCGGCCGTATCGCCCAGGCCATGGCGCGGAAAGCGCATCACGGCTTTGGGATGAAAATCTTGTATCTCAAACCCAGCCCGGCCGACCCTGCCATCGTCGACGAGCTACAGGCTGAGCGTTGCGATACGCTTGAGGCGTTATTACCGCAATGCGATTACGTGTCTCTGCATTGTCCGGGCGGCAACGAGACTAGGCATTTAATCAATGAAAACACCTTGAATTTAATGAAACCGAGCGCACATTTGATCAATACCGCGCGCGGCGACGTGGTGGACAGCAAAGCCTTGATCAAAGCCTTGCAAGAAAAGCGCATTGCCGGCGCCGGCCTGGATGTTTACGAAGGCGAACCCAACATAGACCCCGGCTTTTTGACGCTGGACAACGCCGCCCTCCTCCCCCATCTGGGCAGCGCGACGATTGCAACGCGCACCGCGATGGGGGAAAAGGTGTTGGCAAATTTACGGGCCTATTTTTCAGGTGCTGAACTGCCGGATAGAGTGGTTTGATGCCTCACTGCCAACCTTGAGCGGTCCGCAGTGAAGTTAAAAAGGTGTGTTAAGCCAATTTAGCCGGAGCCTTTTTGCGCTTTTTCACACCCAATATGCCCATCAAGCCGGCTAAAAATGACCAGACAGCGGCGGGCAGCGGCACAGCGGCGGGCTGCAAGGTTCCGTTAATGGTCACATCCGCAAAAAAACTCCTGGCTTCACCCTGTCCTAGCGTAAAGGTGTAAGTTATAAAACTTTTATCGCCGGCAATCGCTAAGGCAGGGCCGTAAGACGTTACATTGAGCAAGCCGTTATTGAAAAATGCATTACCTAATAACTGCGATGAAATTGCATCTGAAAAGTCGAGAACGACATCCGTATCGGCATCACCTTGGGTAACGGCTTGCAGCGTGTAGTTCAGAGTCAGCGCTATTTGTTGATCCTGGGAGCTTTCGTTCAAAAAATCCAGCTGATACCAACCGATATGCTGCGAATTAAAGCTCCCAGCAGAGGCATAGCCATTGACCGCAAACGTATGCGCGACATCGAAACCAAGTGAGGGAACCGCCACTGCGTTCTCGGAAGCCGGCACAACAGCTCCTACACTGCCGGGAGCAGAAAAAACGTAGGAAAACGCTGCGTCTGCCGGGGCATATGCACTCGTCGCCGTTACTCCATTCGCGACGCCGTTGACGCCAAACGAAATAGTCGCTTGGCTGTTGAACGAACTACTCGCTTGCACATTGTGGCCAAGCGTTAGTAAAGCCAAAGCCATCAGACTGTTCAAAAGTCTTTTCTGGTTACTCAATATTTTCATTTCTAAATCCTAGTGCAACTGAATAATCCGCATCCAAGCCGGCGATATACCGACTTGGACCGCATAATTAAATTAAGGGGCCTGCAAATAGCTCTCAAACGGTAACAACGGAGTTTGCGAACCGTTTGCCCCTACGGGTGGAATCACTAGGAATTCTTCGGTAGCCAACTCGGCATTCAGCGGATTACCGGCCGTCACAGAAAGATGGTCGCCAGCATGCCCGTTGGGTACTTTGATTTCCGGATGGTCGAAAGGCGCTTTTTCATAGCGTACCCGCTCATCGGTAAAACTCTTCAATAATGCCAGCAAGTCGGCACGCTGATCGGGCGCATTTGCCAAGGCGATATTGGAAACCAAGGTATGTCTATCCGGATTGTCGTTATTGCCTTTTCTTGAGTAAAACTCGATAACCTGCTCCAGGGTCGACATGCTGCCGTTATGCATATACGGGCCAGTCAGCTCGATATTCCGCAATCCCGGTATTTTGAAGGTGGCTTTTTTGGCGACACCCAACTTTAAAGGCGCCGACGTCAGGGCTGCATTGGCTGCGGCAACTGTGGGTATATTCCCCTTTAACGCGAAATCGTTGATGCAATCCTGATTTTTTAGAACACCCTCCCTTGAGCCATCCGCTTGAATGCCGTTGGGAGCCGTGAATATTACAAGGTTGGTTGTGGTAACGTTCTTGGCAATCTCGACCAGAAAATCGCAGCTACGCACGCTTTTAACGACTTTATCTTTGATGTTTGAGTAATTTCCGAGTAAATACTGAACGTATTGATCCGAATACGACAAGGGATTACCAAAATCGTCTAAGCCACCCAAACCTGGATCAGCCGCCGGGTCCGCCACGCCGGTGTTGGCAAAACCAAGGTCCATTAACTTAATACCGCCGACAGTGGTGTTGCGCGTCACCACGCTGACATGCGGACTGATACCGGCTGCGTAAGCGCCGGCATCCGGCCCCAGACCATCCGGCCCATAAGGTATTGAAAGATCGCTACCATAGAAGGCATTGAGCGTTTCATCGACCAGCGTACTATTCAACGTAATTGCCGCTGTAGTCAAAGCCGGACCGGAGTGACATAAATTGCAGTGATTGTTGGTGAATGTTGCCAGGCCATTGTTCAACGAATCAATCTCCGCCTGAGTTTTACCCATGCCCTCCCAGGTCGGCAGGTGAGTAACAGGATCGCGCGGGGTCAAATCAATCGGCGCCTGATCGGACACCAGAGTGCCTTGATACAACTGTAGCGCTATACCAAAGAACATTGAAAAATTGGCTTCCATTTGATTGTAAGGCTCTTGCCCGGGCGGCGCTCCAAACGGGCCCGTTGAACTAAACGACCAGAATTTCGGGTTGAAAGCTCCCATAATCAAGTTTTTATAGGTGGTATTCAAACCCGGCTTGAGACTCCCAGGGGTACTCAAGCTCAGCGCTCCCAACACGCTATCTTGGTTATGCACTTTCTGACCTTGCAGAGGCTGGCGCAATAACAGCTTTCTACCAATATTGGGCCATTTGCGGCCGACACAGGACATCTCGACATCGCTCAATGCCGGTCCCATCGCCAAAGAAGCGAGCGAGGCGTTTTCCAGCCTAAGCTTCTGTTTGGCGGCACTTCTCGCACCGGTTTTCACCCAAACACCCGCATCGAGGTCGCGATCGCCCCAGGGACTAACGCCGTTATAGGTATTATTGGCTCGCCCATCCCAAAAGTTTCGATGATTGAAAATGGCGTTTACCACTGTCGGAGCATTTCTGGGCTCCACTCTTCTCGTTCCGACGCCATCGACATGAAATATTGCATCGGCAGAGCGGGCACATTGATCTTGCTCACCGGTAAATTTCGATACGCCGGTAAAATTGCCGCTGAATGTACCTGACGACGACACGACATCGTCCGTTGCAAAAGAGACACCGCTTGCCTTGTTCAAGGGATCGTTAAAACGAAAGGTTGGAAAATCCGTGGTTTTAAGCGTGTAGTTCGGACCGCCGCTATCGGCACTGGAAGGCAAGCGTTCAAAGGTTCCGGCAGTCTCCGAAGTGCTTTTTAGCCCTGGGTTTATTTGGTTTTTCACCCGATTGTCGGCACCGGCGTGAAAATGGCAGGATCCGCATGCCATGCCGTCGCTGCCGACATTGACATCCCAAAACAGGGCCTTACCCAAGGCAATCGCCTTTTGTTTATCCACCACAATAGGATCGCCGCCATCCGTAGGTAAAAAATTTACCGGCAACTCACCCAACGTACCTAAAACCTTTGGTATTGGCACGTTCTGCAACGGCATCGGCTGAGGCCCGTGGGCAAAAGCAAATGGCAACCAAAATAACCAGCCCGCGGTTGTCCAGCCAATTTTATTCATAACTCGCATAATTACCTCGTCTAAACACAAACCCTTCTCTCGAATCGAAACTGTTTAAGCAAAAACAAAACCATTTAGTTAATAACCACACTAAAACATATAGTTATATTGATTTAAGCCCTAATATCAGCCGTTCTGGAGCTATCACTGAGTCATTTGACACAATTTGATTTAAATCCCCGGGCAAATAACAGACCTCGAATCGAGCAAACACCAGGCATAGCCGGCAAGGCCGAATCAAACGCGCTTTACCCTAAATAGAACAAAAAAAAACGGGGTGACGTTACCGCCACCCCGTTAAATTCAACGAAATAATGTGTTGTAAGCTTAAGCTGCTAATGCAATATTTTTCTTTCTTCCGAAAGACAGCAGACCCAACAAACCGCTACCAAACATCCAAACGGCAGCAGGTACAGGCACAGCAGAAGTCTGCTGAATCACGACATTATCCAAATGCATTTTGTACGGCAGCCCAGCTGTAACGAACGAATCAGGTTCACCGAGAAAATGAATCCAGAATGCACTAATATTTTGAAACCCACTATTTAGCGTCAAGGTACCGCTAAAGTTATTAGCGGCAGTATTCGAGACAGTCTGGTAAGCCACTCGAGTTGCGTAATCGGTGCCGTTACCGCTAGACAGACCGGCGTTATTCGCTTGGCTAAAACCTAAAATCTCCCAGGTACCACTACGCGCATTACCCGCCGCAATACCAAATGGCGCCGAAAAATCCATTTGTGTCAATGAGAACGAACTACCATCAACAGCGCGCATATAGATGCCCGAAGAGTCGTTGTGATAAGCAACTTCATACAACGGAGTCACTCCGT
Source organism: Methylomonas methanica (assembly GCA_001644045.1). Lineage (GTDB taxonomy): Bacteria > Pseudomonadota > Gammaproteobacteria > Methylococcales > Methylomonadaceae > Methylomonas > Methylomonas methanica. The sequence continues at coordinate 19,613 of LUUF01000035.1, forward strand.
CTGGCGCAATATCGTTCAATTCCTGGTGCAGATGGTTAGTCGGATTCGCATCGCTAACCACACCCAACACAAACCCGGACTCTGCATAACAGTCGGCACAAACACCTGTCGCCGAGGTATTGGCATGACCGCCATAGGCCGCTTGATTCAAACCATCGAAGTTAATGGTGGTAGTGGTAGTTGCCGCGGAAGCCGCACCTGAAACCGACGCCATACCGGCAAGTAGTAACGCACTGATTGTGGTTAACTGATTCATCTATCAAATCTCCTTTCTTGGGTTAATTTTAAAAATTTGCTCTAACAAGATTCCTTGCCTTACTAAAGGCAAGGAATCGTCAGGCGATTGGCAACGCAATCGCCCTTGCCCAACGATCCCCGTAGCCACTACTTAGCAAAGTCCGGACCACCTTATTCAAACCTTTAAAAATCATGCCCTAGACCGACCACCGCAACTCAAAAACAACTCAGAAAAGACGCTAATAAAATAAACTATGTTATCTGACATGGCGATAATGCTGTATATGCCATGCACCCGCCTGCCCGACGAATACTGTCCGCGCTTAAACACCACACAGCCTTACTCACCTTCTTGCTAAGCCAGCGTACGCCAACCTATCCACCCGTAAAACCTTAAATAGGTACAGTTCCTGCTTATAAAAACCGATTCATATCCGCCCTTCCTTCACACACTATGAATAAAACGCTTTTTTTCTTACCGCTACTATTGCTCGGTAGTTTTTTTGCAACCGCAGCGGAAGTGGGTCAAACCGCGCCAGCGTGCCCGGCCATGTTGTCGGGAACCAACGTACCGGTAGACCCAAGCAATTACAAAGGCAAGGTGGTCTTACTGGATTTCTGGGCTACGTGGTGCCCTCCCTGCATAAAGTCCATGCCTTTTTTCAATGAACTGCACAAGGAGCTTGGCAAAGACGGTTTTGAGGTTGTAGCCGTCAATCTCGATGAAGATCGCGATACCGTTAGCCAGTTTTTAGCCGAGCATCAAGTGAATTATCCAATCGCCTTCGACCCGCAAGGCGAGTGCCCGAAAATATACGACGTTAAAGCGATGCCCTCTTCTTACCTGCTCGACAAATCCGGAACAGTCAGAAAAATCCATTTAGGCTTCCACGATGGCGACCAGACGCTGTTAAGAGAGCAAATCAAAACTTTGCTTAGCCAGTAATGGCTTGCGGAACGACAATGAACCAGCTGGAAAAGCTCGTTAAGCTGTTATTGATTTGCGGCATTTGCGGCCTGCAAGGATGCGCCGAGGTTTTACCCTGGGAAAGGGGGAATCTAGCCAAGAGAGATATGGCGCTGAATCCCAAGCCGAACTTGACTCATTTCCGTGACCACATTTTCACTAGCAAGGAAGCCTCTCAAGGCGGACACAGCGGCAGCGGGGGCGGCTGTGGCTGCAACTAGCGACAAGAACAAAGCGCTCGCCGCGTTAACGTCCGCCGCGCTGGCTCTGCCGGGCCTCCAAGCCCAGTGCGCGACACCGGCTACGCAAGCGGAAGCAAATTTTCAATACGGCCACTATCAGGAAAGCGACAATCGCATGTCGGTTGATGTCTACCACGCCGACTTCACCGTACCCTATAAGGATAAGCTTGAGCTATCGTTTAGCATAGACAGGGACACCTACAGCGGGGCGACACCAGCATTCAGCATGCCGGCAGCCATGGCAAACCAGCTTAATTACGACGATGGCGTATTAAGCCTGGTGGATATTGTCTCGGCCGCTTCGGCTGGCGTTAGCGCGGCAACACTTACCACTCCAGCCGGACTAAACAATTTTCAAGCCTTTAAGGATATTTACGATCCGGGACAGGCGCAAATTTTATCCACGATTAATGCACTTAAAGACCAGGCAGGATTGTCGATAGCACCATCGCCCAGCAACGGCACACTAAACTTCGACTCGATGAGCCAAGCTGCTTACGGCGGCCACGCCAATGCTGCCGCAACGGGTGTCTGCGCGGACTGCTATGCGGAGTCCGGGTTTGTGACAGGCGTGGTGAGCGACGCCAATCCAACCAACCATCTGCATCAGGAACTGAATGGCATTGCCGCAGACGGCGTCACGCCTTTGTATCAAGTGGCTTATCACAACGACTCGGCAGGCATTTATATTCGCGCTCAAGATGGACAAGCGTTCGATTTAAAGTCCATGAGTTTTTCCGCACCCTGGGGTGTGGCAAATGGAAATGTCAGAGCAGGCGCGTGGGAAATTTTAGGCTTCAGCCAGGCGCAGAACGTCAATTTATCCAGCGGGGACGGCACTAACTACGCGACACGAGCAGCGTACAAAAGTGTTAACAACACCAACGCGGACAGTTTTAACGGGATCATGGTGCTTGGGAATGACTTTAAAAACATCTATGCGGTCTGGATTCATTTTGTCGGCGAGCCTGATTCATTTGTAACACCCGGACTTCCCTACAAAATGCGGCTGGATGACGTCAGTTATTCCCGGCTGGCTGGCGCCGACGCCGCGACAATTGCCCAATACAATCAGCAAGTCTCAGTCATCAATGCCATGCAGGCCAACTTGTTTCAACAATTGGTGATTGACGCGTATAGAAACGTTCTTAATAGAATGATTCCACCGATGTCCTCCATCGTACAAAAATATCAGCAACAGCCGCTGGAAACCCGCACCATGCCGACCTTCAGCGGCAAATATTATTTTGCCGACAATACCTTGGCGTTTTCCGGCGGCATGTCGGAAGAACCGGACTTCATCTCCAATTTCGGGTCGGTGACTTTAAGCCATGAATTCAACAACAAATTAAGTACCGTATCCGCCGGTTACAATGTGTCCAGCAATCAAATTACGCGAAGCACCGACGCCGCCCATGGCTCAGCCGACCAACACACACATGGCGACAGCGACAACTCTCCCAACTATCAGGCGCTGAATGAGACCAGCGCCTCCCATGGCTTTAATCTGGGGTTTTCGCAAATCCTAAGCAAAAACACCTTGTTCCATTCGTCCGTCAGCTACACTCGGCAAAACGGCTATTTAAGTAACCCGTACAAATACGTGTACATCCGCGGCGAAGTGACACCGGAAGAATATTATCAAATCTATCAAGGCTCTAACGGCGCGCCCATCGACTGGCATGCCATCACCAAACTGGAAATGGTTGGCACCGAACTGTTCCGGGAAGCCAGACCGGACCTACGCAATCAATGGTCTATTTCCAACCGCATCAACCAATACATTCCCTCGCTGGACGCCTCGATACATGTTGATTACCGTTTTTACGCGGACGACTGGGGAGTGAATTCGCATACCGTTGAGCTCAAATGGTATCAATCCTTGCCGATGGGCATTACCGTCACGCCGAGCTTTCGTTATTACTCGCAATCGCAAGCTGAATTTTTTGCACCCTATTTTTTAGCGCCGCGCGCCGACGGGCATTATTCCAGCGATTTTCGCCTGGCGGATTTTGGCGCGTTGAGCGGCGGCATCACCTTCAGCAAACAATTCAATAAAGGGGTTACGCTGGATGCCGGCCTTGAGTATTACACACGGCAAAGCGGTTTGAAATTAGGCGGCGGTCTCGATAACAGTTACGCGGACTACAGCTATTACATGGTGCATGGCGGATTGAACGTCAATCTGTCCGCATTAAGTTCGCAGACCGGCGAACATGCCCATCACATGCATCATAACCACGGCGCGCCGTTACCCGCCGGCGTTATGTTCGGCCATATGATGAACACCCCCGGCGAGCTGATGGTGGGTTATCGCTACGCCTATACCAATCAAACGGGCGGCATGCAATATGGTTCCGGCACCGTGGGCGACGCATCGCTATTGAACGAGGCCTGCGGCAATTACCAGTGCGCCTCGCGCCCCAGCGAAATGAGCATGAATATGCACATGCTGGATATCATGTATGCGCCCACCGATTGGCTGAATTTAATGCTGATGCCGCAAATCATGGACATGAAAATGTCGCTATCGAACATTCCCGGCTCCACGGCTACCAATGAACATGGTAACGGCCATAGCAGCGGAGGCCTGGGCGATACCATTATGACCGCCACGTTCAAGACCTTCGATACCCCCAACCATCACCTGCATGTAGGGCTTGGCGTCAGCGCCCCCACCGGCAGTAACGACGTGACCGTGGATGGTCAAGACTCCCTGACCAGCCAAGTCCAGGATTACGGTATGCAGCTTGGTAGCGGCACCTGGGATTTCAGACCCAGCTTGACCTATACCGGTCAATTTGCAGACTGGTCTTGGGGTGCACAAATGAGCGGCATCAAACGCCTGCAGAATAGAAATCGCGCGGGTTATGCCTTGGGCGATGCATTCCAATCCACCGCATGGGGCAGTTACAAAGTATTGGATTGGCTTGCAACATCGGTTCGCGGCATTTATTCGGAACAAGGCGCGCTTAAAGGTCAATTCAACCGCAGTCACTCGCTGAACTCGACAGTGGACTACACCGGCAACTATGGCGGACGCTTTTGGGACGTCGGCTTGGGTTTGAACGCCACTCTTTCGGACGGCCCGCTAGCGGGCCACAATTTCAGCATCGAGTGGCTGCAACCGATTGCTGACGATTTCAATGGGCACCAACTGGACAGAGAAGGCACCTTGAATGCGACTTGGACTTTCGGCTTTTAACTGTGCCACCCCGACTGGAGCCATTTTTATTCTCCAAGTCATGATTGCCGCCCATATTAGTCGCCATAAATAGCATAACGCTCCGCGAGTCGGTTAGTTTGCCGGAACACTGTTTCGCGATAGTCTGAATATCGCGCCGATTAAAATTAAGCCATTTCACACAAACTGCGGCATATCGCGCACCCTGCCTAGAACAAGACGATTAATTCCTTTAATTTCATAAAGTTATGCATGGCACAGTATATGCTTTAAGCAAGATGTGTCTACATAAATTCAGGCACACGCCTTAGAAGACATAAGTGATAGTCGTTGTTAGTTTGCTCCGAAACCTGCTTCAGCGCCGCAATCCTTTCTTCTAGTTGTATCCCAGGCCGACCCCTCCCCCCTTTCACGTCGGCTAACATATATTCTTGCGAGGAATTACATGCTAAAAACCAAGTTATCTCAGGCCATTGCTTTTGCCGTGACGGGCGTCACCATTACCGCTGTTTCCACTTCAGACGCCGCTGCCGCCGCGACTGTCTCGTATAACGCGTTCAACCATGACCGCTCCGCGCCTAACGCATTGGTGTCGGGCGGCAACGGAACGGATGGTTGGATGAGAACCGGCACCAATGCCTGCGGTTCGGCCGGCAGCACCTGCGGCAATGGACCCACCACCAGCAACAATCCTACAAAAGTCACCTCGGGAGGAGCGGGAAATGTGGCCGTGCCCTGGGTTGGTAACGACGCACGTACCGATGCGAACTTCAACTATACCGGCACACAGACATTAAACTGGACTGCGGTAATCGGCGCCGGCGAAACCGCGGTAGTATCGAGATTGGACTCCAACACCCGCTACGGCGGCACCGTCCTTGCGGACGGCACCACGTTCAACTATGCGGATATTGATACCGCAAAAGGCGCATGGCATGACGGCGCCAGCGACGGCTGGAAACACGATACCGACATCGGTTTGTTCAAGTCCAACGTCACTCAAACCGTCACCCTTTCGATCTCCAGCCTGCTGGGTAATGGTACTCTTAACGAAACTCCGGATTATGGTTTTACTGTTTTTGAAGGCAAAAATACCGGAACCGCCAACTATTCTCACCACGGCGCCTGGCATTCGATAGACCCGGCCAGCGCGCAAGCCGTAGGCAATAACGCCACCCAAATTACCGACCCCAACCCATTTGGCGGCAGCGGACTCACGGCGCTGATACTGGATGACGTTATCGGTAATAGCGCCACATTTACCGCCGAGGCCGGCAAGATTTACACCATCATGCTGGGCGGCTTTCAGGGCGGCGACTGGATCGAAACCCGCAACGACTATCAATTGACGATTGCGGCCGTTCCCGTTCCCGGCGCGGTATGGTTGTTTGGTAGCGCTTTGACGGGCTTTATTGGTTTGCAACGCCATAAACGCTCACTTGCATAACACTCAAAGCCACTAAGCCATAGCAACCTGTTCGGCCCATGCTCGGCCGAGCAGGTCTGTTTCCTCGAAAATCATGTATTACCAATGGACACCGGACTCAATTTTCCTTAGCTATTCTGCCTAAATGAGATTCTCTCCGACTTCTAAAATAAAATAGCAAAAACAATTGGAACTGGCATTCGCCCGACTTCAACCGACTCCATACACATTCCTTTTTTTAAAGCTTGAATTAGCACACCATACTCACCATGACCCCATTCATGCAACTCGGCCAGGCCGCCGTCCAACAAAAGAATTTCGACGAAGCGGTGGCATGGTTTACCAAGGCAGCCGAGGATAGCCCTAAAGATCCGCAGACCAAGGCCTGCCTGGGACAATCGCTATGCTGGTTGGGGAAGCGCGAGGAAGGCTTGGCCCATTTGCATCAGTCCGGGCAACTGATTTTAAAAAAGTCCCGTAAAAGCCGCGATATTGGTCTGGCTCTGGATATGGTCGATCAATTGCAGTATTGGAACGATTTTCCCGGTGCGTTGGAGATATGCAAACAGGCCGTGCAAATTAATCCGGGGCAATTGCGCGGCTATCAATTGCTGGCCTTGACCTATTCTCGTTTAAATCAGAAAAAATCCGCTCTTGCTGCCGGTAGACAAGCATTGAAACTGGCGCCGAACAGCGCAGTACTGTCCATTCTGCTGGCGACCCTGGAAGCCGCCGACGGCCTTAGCCAGGAAGCCAGACAACGCTTGGAAAAAGTATTACAAAACCCCTTGCTGACTGCGGAAGAACGGTTCCGAGCCAATAAAGAGCTGGCTCGCATCCTGGACAAGCTCGGTGAATACGATCGGGTCTTCGCGAATTTGCATGCCGCTGCCGAGATAGCGCCGCGTCTGCCGGAAGTAAAACGCCAGGACGCCGGTTTGGTTCCCAAGATGCTGGAACACTATAAAACCGAATTCGACCGCGAATTACTTGGCCGCTGGGCTAATACCGACTTTCCGGCAGATCAACCCGCCCCGGTTTTTCTGCTGGGCTTTATGCGCACCGGCACCACGCTGACCCAGGAAGTACTGGCCGCCCACCCGGAAATTTTTGTCGCGGACGAAACCGATCTGATCGTCTCGGTGGCGAAGGAATTGAACCGGCTTTCGAATGGCCAAGGTAGTCTCGCCGAGCAACTGCGAAAACTCGATTTAGCCGGCGTATTGCATTTACGCGCATTTTACTGGCACCGGGCGCGCGCCTTGTATGGCGATAAGACCGGGACCCGGTTATTGCTGGATAAAACCACCATGAACACCATCGATCTTGGCTTGATCAACTGCATTTTCCCGGACGCCAAACTGGTGTTTTTGCTGCGCGATCCGCGCGACGTTTGCTTGAGTTGCTTCATGCAAACCATGTTGCCGACGCCATCAACCGTGCAATTGTTAAGCTGGGAAAGCACCGCCCGGTTTTATGCGCAAGTCATGGACTGGTGGCTGACTATCAGATCCAAACTAACAATGAGTTTTATCGAGTTTCGATACGAGGACGCGGTATTCAATTTCGAACCGGCGTTCCGCAAGGTGTTTGATTTTCTTGATCTGGACTGGAATCCGGCGGTCGCCGAATTCCATAAAAAAGCGGCCGGCAAATACATCGCCAGCCCCAGTTTTAGCCAAGTCGCGCAACCTTTATATTCATCATCGGTTGGCCGCTGGCGCCATTATCGGGCGGAGTACGCAGCCATCCTGCCTGAATTGCAAACCTATATAGACGAGTTTGGTTACGAGAATTAGCCATCTAAGGCTGAATGACCAGATTCACGCCACCAAACGAGACTAGCTACCGTATTTCCCGGCCATAAACCGGGAATACTCGCTTCACACCAAAGGCAAATGCTTTTGCCTCAAGCCACTCAGTCCGCCCGCAGAAACCCGATAATCTGAAATTACGGGAAATCCCCTAATTTCTGGTACGGAAAAAGTATAAAACTTGCTTCCCAAGCGAATCCGCACACAAAAACCGGAATATTCATGCAGGATTTAAATATTTCTTTAACAAAAAGACTGTTTGCCGAAAGTCCACATCGTTTTACCCGTTGGCAATCTAATTAAATGTGTCATATGACGCAAGCATAAGGCATATCACCTATTTGCCTGCAGGCTAAAAATTGACTTATCAAAATAATCGTCTAGCGCCCCTCATACGCTTATTCCCAACCGATAAAACCAAAACAGAAAAAACACTAATAAATTGATTTATATACTATTTTTTAATTAACCGCCTACAAAACACAATCAGGCATAGCTATTGCTGATGCGATGGGGATGCCGCGCTGGAACACAATTCAATTGGTTACCATGATCAGAAACATCCGGAACCGTGCTTTCTATCAAATCCCGTCGTTGTCCGCCGCATCAGCCTTATTTAGCTCAACCCAGGATTATAAGCATGAAAAAACGATTCAAAATTTCTATGGCCTTTGTCACCGTAATCGCTCTTGGATATGTATTAACACCCCAACTGGAAGCTCCTTTTACCGGGCATGGCAACGTCGACACCTTAAGCAAAGTATACGAACGCTGGAAAACCGCGCGCGAACAACAAGGAAACCTGGAGGTGTTGCGTGTCGGCTTGGGGTTTTCGCGAGCACAATCTCGGCAATTTACCGCTGCCAACGGGGAAGCCGCGCTGAATCTAGTCAATGGGCAATTACAAGTCGAGGTTAGCGGGCTATCGAATCAAGAACAGTATGAGGTTTGGCTGCTGGACAATCACAAATCCGGCGATAACATCAGCGATAAAGCCGTCAAAATCGGCCAGATGTCGGCGCGCGACGACAAACACTTGCTGATAACCCAACTGGATAGAGACCGCTTCGCCGGTTTTACAATGGATGCCGTCGCAATTGCCAAGACAGGCGAGACGCCGCAAGCCGGCGGCCTGCTATTCGGCTCTCCAAGCTTATTGCAACGGCTGTATTACACCGAGCGCTATTGGCCGGCGGCGACGATAGGCTCCATAACGGCAGACAAGCAAGCGGCCCCCGTGCAAGCTGCGTTCGAATTTTTATTACCCAAAACCGCGCAAGCCGCGGTGACTTCGTCGGCCGCCACCTCTCCAGAGCAACTGACGCAATTGATCGCCACCGGTCAGCAGCTGTTTACCGAACAAACCTTTAACGGTAACGGCCGCACTTGCGCCACTTGCCATAGGCCGGACAACAACCACACCATCGATCCCAGCTACATCGCCAAGCTGCCAAAAACCGATCCGCTATTTGTAGCCGAAACCAATCCGGTGTTGGCCGATCTGGAAAAGCCCGCGCTGCTTAGACAGTTTGGTTTATTCGTTGCCAACGTCGATGGCTTCGATAGACCGCCGGTGCTGCGCAGCTCCTCGCATCTACTCGGTATAGCCAACACCCTGACCTTCGAAAAAACCATCAATCCAGGTTACGGCAACGGTGAATTTACCCAGGATACCGATTATTTCAACGCTCACGATCCCGAAGCGCAGCAATCCGGTACGCATACCCATGCTATTGGTTGGTCTGGAGATGGCGCACCGGACGGCGGATCGCTGCGGGATTTTGCCAAGGGCGCTATCAAACAGCATTTACCGAAAACCCTGATTCGCGCCGAAAACATCGACTTTAGATTGCCCACGGAAGCCGAACTAGACGCTTTGGAAGCCTACATGCTATCGCTTGGCCGTAGTCAGGAAATCAATCTGGCCAATATGTACTTCAAGTCGCCTCTGGTACAAAACGGCTTGTTATTGTTCAACACCAAAAACAATCCGAAACTGGCCGACGGTACGGTGTTATTCGGCACCACCGGCAATTGCAACGGCTGCCACTCCAATGCCGGCGGTATCAGTTCTACGACCAATGCCAATCCTACCCGCGACACTGGCGTCGAGCGCATGCGCGATCAGTTACATCATTTAGCTGACCCTAATATTGCCTATGACGGCGGCTTTGGTCAGACCTTGCAAGCCGATTGCGGCCCGAATTTCGATCAGACTTGTTACAGCGACGGCAGTGTGGCGCCGACCGGCACCACCACGCGTCCGTCCGGTCACCAGGGCCTGAATCGCTTCAATACACCATCACTTATCGAAGCAGCCGATACCGCGCCGTTCTTCCACAACAACAGCGTTACCACGCTGGAAGAGACAGTAGCGTTTTACAGCTCCGATGCATTTAACAGCTCACCGGGCGCATTCACCTCAAGCAAAGCCAATCGTCAGGGCAAGCTGGATTCGTCGCAAGTCATTGCCGTGGCATTATTTCTGCGTTCGATCAACGTGCTGGAAAACATCCGCAGCTCTAATCTATTGGATCAAAAAGCGATTGCACTCAGCGGCGATCTAAGCGTTAAGACCTTGAAACTAGCGATTGCCGATACTCAAGACGCTATAGACGTACTGAAAGAAGCGGTGATCAATCCTTATCCGGATGCGCTGGATAAACTGCAACAAGCGCTTTACTACGAAACCCAGGCAACCAACAAACTGTATCCTAACCGGTCGACCCTTATGCAAAACGCGATAGCTTTAAAAGATCAGGCCCGCGCCTTGATCGCCAGCGGCGGTTAGCAGTGTTGCCGGGGCTTAGCGTGTTTAGCTCCGGCATTTCAGCAGACTAAAACCCACCCGCGCATCGCCAGCTATCATTTCTGCCGGAACCGGGTGGCTTCACATTCCAGATAAACCAAAACAAAGATGAACAGACAGCTCAAGCAACTATTTAAAACCAGCCTGATCGCGCTAATCTCCACATGCGGCGTAAGCGACGCCCAGGCCGGCATACTTACTTTTAGCCTGGATTACAGTGGCCTGGCCTTTGGAAATAGCACCGTCGCGAAAGGCATCATCAGCATAGACGACCAGCTCATACCCAATCCCGGCTCCAGTTTTCTGGATTTGAGCGACAACCAGATTATCAAGGCATTGACGTTGACGGTCTCCAACGCCACGGGCGGCGTGGGTAACGGCACTTTTCAGATGACGGATTTCGATTTCGCCACCTGGGATACCGCCGGCGACACGCTGGACTTTACCAAGCAATTGCTTGGTCAATGGACGCAAGGCGGCGGCTGGGGTACAGCGACTCGATGGGATGGTAGCGCGGGTGAATTTAACCTTTACGCCAAAACCGGATCTAACGCCCCAACGAGTTCGGGTTACTTTACGCTGGCTACCAACAACGATTTTATCAACGGCGATTTGCTTAAATTAGTCTCGTTTAAACCCATAGCAGGCTCGGTTCAGCCCGTACCATTGCCCGCGCCGTTATGGCTATTCGGCAGTGCCATCGGTATGTTTTTAACTCGAAGAACTTGTAAGAAAGGCAACTAAAAATCTACGGCCAACGTTTTCGAAAGAATGACCTCAAAGCGTCCGGAATCGTTGGCCTTGACGACCTATTCCGAGAAAATAACAGCGCTTGCAGCCAAAGAAACACATCAAAAACTTTGATGTTGCCGTACACCGGCATTAACGGTAGCACCATACCAATAGTGTAATCGCAACAAGCATGCGTTATTGCGGAGTTAGGTTGGAAGTGCATTCCAAGATTTCCAACAAGCATAAAAAAACCGGATGGAGTGCTAGACTCCACCCGGTTTAAAAGCACGAAAATGCTTAGGCTTGAACGGCCGCTTTACGGCGACCGGTATATAGAAAACCTAAGAGAGCGCTAGTCATAAACCAAACCGAGGCAGGGAGGGGTACGCCAGAGACAGGGTTTTGATCGGCTGCCGGTTTCAGATCGAATCCAAACAGAAAGCTTAAATTATTGGTAGTCACGCCAGGCTTAACAAAGCTCAACAGGAACGTGTTAGGAGCACCCAATCCGTAATTACCAACTTCGCTAACCCAACCGCTTGTTGTCCACAGACCCAATTTAAAAGGGCTGGCAGATGAAAAACTGCCTACACCGTTAAAGGTGTATACAGGCGCATCGGCAGCCAGATTAGCGGTAGCGGAAAAGATACCGAAGGTCTCACTTGAAGGAAATGGGAATGGACCAGCACCGAAGGAGATAAAGTTGCTATCGCCGTCAGTAGATTCCCAAATGATGCCTGCCGAACTTGCAGTTGAAACTGCAAATAGGCAAACAGCAAGCCAAAGTTTTAAAGATAAAAGCGTTTTCATGGATTTTCCCCATTTAAATTAACGTTAACAATTGGCCATCCTTTTGGCCACCTCACTCCGTAGTAAAAATTGTTCCTCAATTTCGACTACGAAGGAGGGCAGGTATTTACAAACACCTACCCACCCATAGTTTAGCAAATACGATGCCATCGTTAAAAATGTTTTTTTTCAACCAGTTACGCTACCAAAAATTATGACCTGTAAAGTTTACCGACATGATTTGAGGATTTTTTACCTTTTGGCTTAAAAAATCACCAAATTGGTGCAATTTGCATTTAAAAACCGCAATCAGCTAATGCTGGTAGGCACAAAAAAGCCGGATGAAACTAAATTTGTCTCATCCGGCCCGACATATAGTCGTTCAGCGCTATAGACGCGCTAGACAACACCCTCCCGGCGCGCTATGCGGTTTACTTTAATGCATTTCCGCAATCGGTGTCCGGGACACGGGTATACGCAATATTTTTGGATGCTGCCTGCGCTGCGGCAAACCGAATGAACAACTCATCCCGTGTTTTGTTGCGTTGCCTTATCTCGGCTTTTACGCCTTGTTCGGCCAATTGAGTTTTATATAACGTTGCGCGTTGCCTGTCGTTGAACACTCCGAGCGATATTGCCCCCTTGATTTCACCATCGGTAATCGGCCACACATCGGTAAATCCCTTAGCTTTTAGCATCAGCTTATTGATGCGGGTTTGCTCGGCATCTTTTCCCGCAGGGTAATAGACTTGAAAGTCCGATGCGGCGATTATCGGCTTATATACGGGCTTGAATGCATTTAAGCGCTCGGTATTGGCCCATCGTCGCAAAGCGTCCTGATCGTTAAACGGTCCGGCTTCATAGCAACGATTGATCGAGGTTTGTTGCCGACCGGAAACGGCCGGCTTCGGAGTATGGGCGCTTGTTTTGAATATCAAAGCAACTTGAGGCGGATTCAAGCGCTGCAAAACATCGCTTATCTGCTTAGCTTGTAATTCTGCGGCCGCGCTATCCAGATAAGCGGAAATTTGTGCGCCGCGCCTAGCAGTTTGTCTTTCGCTAATCAGTAATAATGTCGGCGCATTACTTGGTGGCTCGACAGCCGGGGTCAACGCACCAAGATGCAGCTCCGAGAAAAAAAACAACACATTCAGCAGACACAAAAGAAAAAACAGCGCTTTCATGAGGCGTTTTCAGTTCGGCAATAGTTAAGCAAGCCTTTAAAGACCAAATCACCGTCGACGATGCTCGGGACTGACAGGTGTCGAGCTAATATCTCCGCGTCGCCACCGCTCAATACAACCCGGTAAGCTTTGGGCTGGCGCGCCAACGCCGCTTCCACCAAACCTGCCGCCGCTAACAACGTTCCGTTATTGATGCCTGCTGCCGTGACAACCGCCAAACTCGTGTCCGCTTGGTCGTCGCTGAACGGCAGCGCGGCGGTGTTTTGTGCCAGGGATTTTTTCATTAGCAGCAGCCCCGGACTAATCAAGCCTCCCAAATGCCTACCATCTGTCTCGATGAAATCGATGGTAATGGCGGTACCGCAATCGACAAGACACGCGTCGCCCGGATAATAACGATGCACGGCCTGCAATGCCAACCAGCGATCCACACCCAACTTCTCCGGTTGCGCATAAGCATTTTTGACATTAAAAGCCGTTTCCGAGGCCCGCGGCATGATCACCTCGATTCCGGACCATAACGACCGCGCCATATCGACCAACAGCATCGTCACCGCATGTTCCGATACCGACGCTATGGCTAATTGCCCGGGTACGGCAATATGCCGCCAAAATTCGCGCAAGCGCTCGGGAAAGTCCGCCTGCCGATAATCCATGAATACCGTCGCTTGAAGCAGCCCGCCATCTGCTTGGGCCCATTTCAGGCGCGAGTTGCCAATATCAACCAATAAAATCATATTTGCCTGAAACTGACTTCGCCGGACGCGAATGCCCGGATGTGGCCATCCGCTAGTTTTAGCAGCAATAAGCCATGATCGTCGATACCCGCTACCACACCGCTAAACACCTGTTCGTGCATAAAAATATCGACCTGCTTACCTTGCATGCAATCGTATCGGCGCCATTCTTCGAGATAATGCCCTAGCGCACGCATCTCGTATTCCGCCAGCACCGGTAGCAACTGATTTAATAACTCACCCACCAGCCAATTGCGTTTGCCGTGAATCGATTCCGCCAAAATATCATGCAAATCGACCCAGTCCTGCTCAATGCCCTCCCCTTCATGCGCCGGCAAATAGACATTTAAGCCCAGGCCCATCACCGCGTGGCAAGGTCCGCTGCTTTCCCCGGACACCTCTATCAAAATCCCGGCCAATTTACGCTGCCGCCAGTAAATATCATTCGGCCATTTCAATCCAACGTCGGAAATCCCGAAACCTCGCAACGCACGTATCACTGCAACACCCATCGCCAAGCTCAATCCCGCGATCGCTGCCGGCCCACCCTGGAAGCGCCACAAAATCGATAAATAAATATTGTGGCCAAACGGCGAAACCCAATTCCGACCGCGCCGCCCTTTTCCCGCCGTTTGCCGTTCAGCCAAACAGACCGAACCGTTGTCAACGCCCTGCCTGGCCATTTCCAATAAATGCGTATTGGTAGAGTGAATTTGATCGTGAATTTCCAGCTCGCCTAGCAAAGGCCTCACCCGCGACTCCAGGTGCCGATCGATCTGCTGTTTATCCAGCAACTGTAAGGGATGTTGTAAACGGTAACCTTTGCCGGATACCGCCAGTAACTCGATTCCGAATTCCGACAACGCACTTAACTGTTTCCATACCGCAGAACGACTAATGCCGAGCAAGCCCGCCAATTCAGTCCCGGAGTGGAATCGGCCGTCCGCCAGGGCATGTAACAGCTGTTTGAGCTTATGAGAAATCAAACGTCAACCTTACGAAAACCCAGTAAAACTGTATGGCGCGATTAAAATTCGTTTTTATCACGCAATTGCTGCAGCTGCTTTTTGACGACATGTTTGATTAACAACTCTCTATCGTCTTCGGTGAGATTGACGTACTCCACGCATATAGCAAACGGCCGCTCCGGGCTGTCTTCGGAAATATCCTTACACTGCACTACCCTGGCATAAGCAACGATCACCGCCATACACGAGGTCAGCAGCATCCGCAGCTCTAGTAGTTCGCCAACCTCTATCGGCGTTTCATTACTAAAAGCCAACCCGGTCGCGCTGAGACTTACTTCCCGGGTGTCATGTTCGGAAAACTCCTCGCTCTGCGCGCTGATCGCCTGCGCGATCAGGTTGATCTTGGTGTCGATGATTTTCAGATATTCGAACATTTCCGGATCACGCCTCTCCAGGCGCGGCGACAACATTCGCGCTTCCTGCGCTAATACGTCCAAGGCGGAAGTCAATGAACAATTTCCCAACACGTCATTGGAGACATGACTCAGCGCGTCGACACTTTTTTTGTCGATGACTTTATGCAGCAGATTGATCGTGTCGTTGACTCGGAAATAACGCCTTTTTTCTTCAATTTCATCCGCCATGGTGAGTTCGTCCTCGGTGTATTTAAGTGGGGTAATATTTCGAATAAGGAATTTTAGCTTAAGCGGCTTTAACTGCTTAATCCCATTACCTCAATCGGGAATAATCAGGTCGTAACTACGCATCAAACCGCTAACTTCCGGGCGCACCAGACTGACCACCGGCAAGATCAAATCCGTGCATGAGAGCCCGGCGGCAGACAACGATTCTTGTTCTGCGTACAAATCGTTAACGTCGTAGATTTGCAAGGCCTGGAAAATTGCCGAGGTGTCCTTCAAAACCAAACCGGCCGGTTGCTGCTGATTTTTCAATTGCCACACGGCATCGTCGACAAATAGCAATGCCACGTGCTGATCGAAGGCGGCCGCAGTCAAAATCGCGTCCAGGGTTTCTTGCAGATGAGAACCGCTGTAAGGCAAGCGGCGCATGATAAATAAATAGCGTTTCATTGAATGTTTAACCGAAAACAATGCTGCGGTCAGCCAGTAATGTAGCTTCCAGCCATTGCCCCAAACCGGCTATCCGAAACCCTGGCGCCGTATCGTCATCCTGCTTACCCTGCCGCACCGCTTCGTCGGCACACAATAAACCGCGGCGCTGTGCGGCTGAGATGCATACCACCAAATCCAGGCTGTATTGTTCGGCCAATTGCGACCAATGCCGGGTAATCGAGAATTCATCCTCCGGAGGATTGGCATAACGAAAGGCATGATAGACACCTTCCTTATAAAAAAATACCCGCAGAACTTGGTGCTCGGCCGCTAATGCAGCTTGAATAAACCGATAGGCGTTCAGGCCGGCATTGCTGGCGTAAGGACTGGCATTAACTTGTACGGCATATTTCATCGCGCTGTAAAATAATCGTTAAACTAAATGTTGAATGCATTTTAATACGAGCAAACTCAAGCTGCCCGTTTTTGCCGCGTTTTGTTTTTGCCATTGAACCAAATTTACCGCTTCCGGTCCCAGCCTCCATGACACTTAAGCCTCTTATTTTCAGCCTTGGCCTGATCTTGTTCTGCTCGTCGCCGCGAGCATTGGACATCGAAAAAATCCAACTGCCGGATATGGGCGATTCCGCCGGCGCCATTATTTCACCGGCCCAGGAAAAGGAATTCGGCGAAGCATTTTTTCGCAATTTGCATCAACAAGCCGAGATTAATCAGGATGTGGAGATCCAGCAGTACATCCAAACCATAGGCCGGCAATTGGCTTCCCACAGCGATACACCATCCAACCCCTTCCATTTTTTTGTCGTGATGGACCCTAACATCAATGCGTTTGCCGGTCCAGGCGGATACATCGGGGTCAACTCCGGCTTGATTTTGTTGACCGAAGCGGAAAGTGAGCTGGCCTCGGTAATGGCTCACGAGATTGCTCACGTTACTCAACGTCATTTATATAGATCGATCGAAAAAGCCAGCAAAATGTCGATTCCGACCGTCGCGGCCACGTTGGCGGCGATTTTAATCGGTACTCAGTCGCCCAACATGGGCCAAGCAGCTTTAATGGCCATCCAAGCCGGCAATATTCAGTTTCAAATCGACTTTACCCGCGACCACGAAAAAGAAGCCGATCGGGTGGGTATGCAAACACTGGCCGGGGCCAATTACGACCCGCGCAGCATGCCGACTTTTTTCGAGCGCTTGCAGCAATCCACCCGTTACTACGGTAAAGGCGTACCCGAATTTTTAAGAACCCACCCGGTATCCGAAAACCGCGTCGCCGACACCCGCGGTAGAGCGGAAATTTATCCGTACCGGCAATATCCGGATTCATTAGCTTATTTGCTGACCAAAGCCAAGCTCACGGTACTGTCCGCGCAGGATAAACGCACTCCGTTACAGCATTTCACCACGCTAGAAATGCAAGGCACGCCGGAACAAAGAGCTGTCGCTCGTTACGGCATGGGGTTGGTGCATCTGGAAAACCAACAATACGCCGAAGCTAGCGAAATTTTTCAAAAACTCACCGCGCAATATCCGACCCAACCGCAATATATATCAGCGTTAGCCCGCACGGCCATGGATGCCCACGACTACGAAAAGGCCGGCAAATTATTTGAAAAAGCGATCAACACCTTCCCCAGCAACGACGCGCTGAAAATCCAATATACCCGCAGCCTGGTCAAGAACGGCCAGCCGCAGCGCGCAAAGCAAGTATTGCAAAGCTTGTCGGACAGCGAGAAGGATCAGCCGTATTATTACGAACTGCTCGCGCAGATTTCCGCAGACCTTAAACAGCCTGGCGAATCGCATCGCTACATGGCCGAATACTATTACGCCAGCGGTGAAACGGAGGCGGCGATCATGCAAATCAGATTGGCAAAACAAGAAAACGATCTAAGCTTTCAACTGCAAGCCATCCTCAACGAACGGCTAAATTTCTTTCTCAGCGAGGAAGAATCGCGCAGAGCGGAGCGTTAATTTTAAACATTAGAAAGCGCTGATGCGCCGTAAGCTTTTGTTTAAGAAAATTAATTTCGGGGCGAAACCATTTCCCGAATAAATATGGCTTTTTTTGTTGGACACCCGGTTTTTTTTAAAATAAACTTCGCCCACCTTTTACGGAGTGCATTCAACCTTAACGGGTTGTATCTTTGAGGGGGAGGGAAGCGGCCTGTAAAAAAGGCTGATAATAATAACAATAAAATAGTAACTGCTTGACTAAACTGCCCTAAGGCAGGCGTCCAACATAATAACAATAATAATTACAACAAACAGGACGGGCCCGCGCATAGCGGGCTTTTTATTGCCCGTCGTTTTACTTTCGCCGCCTATCCGCTTGCAGCCTCGATTGGCCTAAGTGTGCCATTTATCTTATAATTCAACCTCCTTCGCTCGATACTGTTACAGTCTATCGGGCAAAGCTCCCCCGCAAACTCAGATAAGGCTTAATCATGGCACGCGTTACCGTTGAAGATTGTTTGGAAAATGTTGAAAACCGCTTTAAGTTGGTGTTACTCGCCAGCAAAAGAGCACGGCAGCTGGAAAAAGGCGCCGATGAATTCATTCCGCGCGGCAAAGACAAAGACACCGTGTTGGCGCTTCGTGAAATTGCCGCAGGCTTTGTTAACGAAGAAAATATCGACCGCTTGCATCGCGCGGGATACGTCTCGGAAACCCATCTGGAAATCTAACCCATATGCCCGAGATAGCTGTCAAACCCGTACCAGCGCTTCCTGCTATCGAGCATCCTGAAGAAAAACTTCTTCACCAGCTCTGCGAGATCCTGCGCAGCTATCTCGACCAAAATCAAATCAACGATGTGATCCGCGCCTATCATTTCGGCGCGGCTGCACATTCCGGGCAATTCCGCAGAAGCGGCGAAGCTTATATTTGCCATCCGGTATCCGTTGCGATCACGCTGGCCAGTATGCACATGGACCACCATGGCATCATGGCGGCGATACTGCACGATGTAATCGAAGACACCCCCATCAGCAAGGAGCAACTGGGCGAACAGTTTGGCGTCGAAGTTGCCGAGCTGGTTGACGGCGTGACCAAACTCTCCAAAATCGACAGCCGCTCCCGCGCGGAAGCGCAAGCGGAAAACGTCAGAAAAATGTTCCTGGCCATGGCGCAAGATCTGCGCGTAATTGTCGTCAAACTCGCCGACCGTTTGCACAATATGCAAACCATGGGCAATATGCCGGTCGATAAAAAGCGCCGTATTGCCAAGGAAACGCTGGAAATTTACGCCCCAATCGCTAATCGGCTGGGCATGAACGACGTACGGCATCAACTGGAATCGCTGGGCTTTAAAGCGCTCTACCCTAACCGATTTACGGCCATCAATAATGCCGTGAAAAAATCGCGGGGTAACCGTAAAGAAATCATCGATACCATTCAGAATGCCATCCAAAATCGTCTAAACGAATCCAACTTGGACGGTGCGGTAGCCGGGCGAGAAAAAAACATCGCCAGCATTTATCAAAAAATGCTTAGCAAACGCATTTCTTTTACCGACGTATTCGACGTCTACGCTTTCCGGATTTATTGCCAACAAGTCGACGACTGTTACCGGGCTTTAGGTTGCGTACATAATTTATATAAACCCGTCCCCGGCCGCTTCAAGGACTACATAGCACTACCCAAAGCCAACGGCTATCAGTCGCTGCATACGATATTGATAGGGCCTTACGGCGTGCCTATCGAAATTCAGATTCGCACTCACGAAATGCATCGTCTTTCGGAATCGGGGATTGCCGCGCATTGGCTATATAAATCCGATAACGATAAAAGCGAAACCATCCAGGCCCGCG
Organism: Methylomonas methanica; assembly: GCA_001644045.1. Taxonomy (GTDB): domain Bacteria; phylum Pseudomonadota; class Gammaproteobacteria; order Methylococcales; family Methylomonadaceae; genus Methylomonas; species Methylomonas methanica. The sequence continues at coordinate 39,608 of LUUF01000035.1, forward strand.
CCAACGAATGGCTGCGCGATTTACTGGAAATCCAAAAATCCGCCGGCGATTCGCTGGAATTCATCGACAACCTGAAAGTCGACCTTTTCCCGCAAGAAGTTTTCGTGTTTACCCCCAAGGGCAAGATCATCAAACTGCCGCGCGGCGCGACTATCGTCGACTTCGCCTACCTGGTGCATACTGACGTCGGCAACGCCTGTATTTCCGCGCGCATCGACAAGAAACTGGTACCGCTACAAACCAAACTGGAAAACGGCATGACGGTGGAAGTGATCACCGCCACCTGGGCAAGACCCAACCCCCTGTGGTTGAACTACGTCACCACCGCCAAGGCCCGCAGCTGCATCCGCGCCTACCTGAAAAACTTCAATCAGCAGGAAGCGATTAATCTTGGCCGCCGCCTGCTGGAAAAAGAATTGCAGAGCCTGGGTATTCAACTGGAAAATGTCGATAACACCCGCATCATTCAGGTGTTACAGGTTTTGAAAAAGCACTCGATGAACGAGTTACTGGAAGACATCGGCCTGGGCAATCGCATGCCTTTCCTGGTAGCCAAACGCATCAGCCAAACCGATGTAAACGCGGCCGTCAAACTCGACGACAACGAATCCACTCATAAAACTCCTTTGATCATCAAAGGCACCGAGGGCATCGTAGTCAGCCTGGCCAAATGCTGTCGGCCGATTCCCGGCGACTCGATTATCGGCTTCTTTAACCCAGGCAAGGGCATCGTCGTTCATCACCACGAATGCCGTAACAGCAACGAAGTCAGAAAAAAACAGACTACCTGGCTGGATGTGGAGTGGAGCCCGGAAGCCAGCGGCGAATTCCCCGCCGAAATTCGCATCGAATTGTTAAATCAACGCGGCTCGCTGGCCACCATCGCCTCGACCATCTCCAGCATGGATTCCAATATCGAAAACATTACCGTGGTCAGCCAGGACGACCGCGTCTCGGTAGACTTGCTGACCCTGGCCGTGAAGGATCGCGTGCATCTGGCCACTATCATCCGCAAGCTGAAAAAACTCTCCATCGTTTTAAAAATTACCCGCATCAAGGCATAGCATGAACAAGGAAATCATCTCCACGCCACTGGCCCCGCAAGCCATCGGCACCTATTCGCAAGCCATCAAAGTCGGCGAGACTGTTTATTTGTCCGGACAAATCCCGCTTGACCCGGAGACCATGCAAGTCGTGGACGGTGACATCGCCGTGCACATCCGCCGAGTATTCGATAACCTGAAAGCGGTAGCCGAGGCCGCCGGCGGCGACTTCAACGACATCGTCAAACTTAATGTGTTTCTGACCGATTTGACTAACTTTCCTATCGTCAACGAAATCATGGCCGAATATTTCAGCCAACCCTACCCCGCCCGAGCCGCGATTGGCGTTGCAGCATTACCCAAAGGCGTTGGTGTGGAAATGGACGGTGTGATGGTATTGCGCAACGAATACTACTGATCCAGCCGGCGAGGCGCTTTAATTCGCCCCGTTTGTTTATTCATGAATCATCCGGAACCGCATAAACAGCCTGTCACCGCGCTGACAGGCATCGGTCCGCAATCCGCCGCCCGCCTGGAAAAACTGGGTATCCATACCCTCCAAGACCTGCTGTTTCACCTGCCCCTACGCTACCAGGATCGCAGCCGCATCGTGCCCATATCCCACTTATTACCGGGCATGACCACGTTGGTCTGCGGCACGGTGGAATTTACAGACAGCATCCAACGCGGCCGTCCCAGCGTGATTTGCCGTATCGCCGACGACAGCGGCAGCTTGTCGATCCGGTTTTTCCATTTCACAGTGCAACAAAGCCAACAACTAAAACCCGGCACCCTGCTCGGCTGTTTCGGCGAAATTCGTTACGGTTACAACGGCCTGGAGATGGTGCATCCGGAATACAAAATTGTCGCTGCCGCGGAGCAACTACTGGAAGCAACGCTGACGCCGGTTTACCCGCTGACCGAAGGCATTTCCCAATCCGCACTCCGCAAAGCCATCAAACAGGCGTTAACGCTATGTTTAGCAAGCGACAGCGCGATTACAGATTGGCTGCCGGCTAATTTGTTGACCGAGCATGGTTACCCTTCCCTCAACGACGCGCTACAAACCCTACACAATCCGCCACCGCATTTGTCGGCGGAGATCATCAACGGCGGCTCATTGCCCGCGTTAAAACGCCTGGTTTTTGAAGAGTTTCTGGCCCACCATCTGGCGCTGCTGCAAGGCAAATTGGCTTACAAGAGTTGGCAGTCGCCGGTTTTTGACATAAACCAGGCTGTCAAACAAGCCTTCCTGGAAGGCTTGCCGTTTCAATTGACCGCTGCGCAACAGCGAGTGACCACCGAAATCGAAAGCGATTGCCGCCTAGCGCAACCCATGCTGCGCCTCGTGCAAGGCGATGTCGGTTCCGGCAAAACCGTGGTAGCGGCTTTGGCAAGCTTACTGGCGCTGAACTCGGGTTATCAAGTCGCGATCATGGCGCCCACGGAATTATTAGCCGAACAGCACTTTCGTAACTTCAGCCTATGGTTCGCCGAAACCGGCCACCAAGTACTGTTTCTGACCGGCCAATTGAAAGGTAAATCCCGGCAAGCCACTTTGGATGCCCTGGCGGACGGCTCGGCCAATATCGTGATCGGCACGCACGCGCTATTTCAAGAAAGCGTGCATTTTCATAAGCTGGGCTTGATCGTCATCGACGAACAGCATCGCTTCGGCGTCCATCAGCGCCTGGCCCTGCGCGAAAAAGGCCAGCATGGCGGCCTAAGACCGCATCAATTGATCATGACGGCCACGCCCATTCCGCGCACGCTGGCGATGCTGCAATATTCCGACCTGGACATTTCCATCATCGACGAGCTACCCCCCGGCCGTAAACCCATCGCCACCAGTGTGATTTCCTCGGAACGCCGGGAAGAAGTGATCGGCCGTATCGAGCATTGGGTCGCGCAGCAACGCCAAGCCTATTGGGTATGTACCCTAATCGAGGAATCGGAAGTCCTGCAATGCGAGGCAGCCGAGAAAACCGCCGCCTATCTATGCCAAACCCTGCCGAACGTGCGTGTCGGTCTGGTGCATGGCCGGATGAAAGCCGCCGAAAAAGACGCGGTGATGCACGCCTTTAAAAATCGCGATTGCGATTTACTGGTCGCTACCACGGTGATAGAAGTCGGTGTGGACGTGCCCAACGCCGGCCTGATGATCATCGAAAACCCGGAGCGTTTGGGTTTGTCGCAATTGCATCAATTACGCGGGCGGGTTGGCCGCGGCAATCAGGATAGCTATTGCCTGTTACTTTATCAAGCGCCGCTCTCGCAAGCAGGCAAACAACGCCTGGCTATATTGAAAGAAAGCAATGACGGCTTCGTGATCGCCGAAAAAGACCTGGAATTGCGCGGCCCCGGCGAAGTAATGGGTACGCGCCAAACCGGGCAGATTCAATTCAAAATCGCCGACCTAGAACGCGACAGCGGCCTGCTGGAGCTGATCCCGGCCGCCGCGCAATTAATCCATCGCCACCACCCAGACGCCATTCAACCGCTGATCCAACGCTGGATCGGCCATAGCCGCCATTACGCCGAGGTTTAACGCTTGCCCGACAAAAGTTTTTTATTCAGCCGTCCGCCCGTATGGAAAAGCCTTGAACAAAGCAGCCAACGGCAACTGCCGGATAATCTGCAATCCTGGCTCAATGAAACCGGCTCGCTGACCAAACGTCTGCGCGGTATACATGGCAACCGTTTCGGCGTAAAAGTGTTATTTCACCGCTGGAAGCCGGCTTTCATAGACGAATGCCGGCTATTAGGCTTGCCGCCGTGTCGTTATCAATTGATCCGTGAAGTGATGTTGCATGCCAATGGCGTGCCTTTGGTGCTGGCCCGCACCATTCTGCCGGAACCAACCATAGAAATCGCCCACCGCAACCTGTCCCACCTCGGCACTCGACCGTTGGGCGAGGTGATCTTCGCCTATCCGGATTTGGAGCGCCGCCAGCGGCAATTTAGTCGAGCCGACAGCAACATTTGGTCGTCAGGTCTGCAAGCGGAGGTTGGTGTTGACGATGCTATTTGGGGGCGACGAACGGTTTACGCGATCCATCGGCAACCGTTGCTGGTGGCGGAGTTTTTTTTACCTGCGGTGCTGGCGCCGGCAGTTGAACACACACCGTAAATCGTTAAGCCGTTTATTCAAAAATCTTGAATATCACTTCGGCTACAGACGCCACTAAATCACCATCTACGCTCTGTTCGCCGTAGCTTTGTTGCGGCCGAGAATAGTCTTTCCGAAAGGCCTTTTTGAATTGCTCGGAACTGGCTTTTTCTTGTTTGGCAGCGATTTTTTGCTGATTCAAAATCTGGCCGCCGGCTTTTTTCCACTCCAACAGGTGACTGATTTGCCCGCCATCCAGCCAAATGCCATGGCTTCTGCATTGGTCGATAATCACACCGCTGCGATAGCCGTAGATCACCCGATTCATTAACACCTGGCACACCGGGCATTTAAGATATTTTACGGTGGCATTTTGCGGATAACGGTCCTGATTGATGTTGCTCAGCAGTTCTAAATTAACGGTAACGACCGGCGCTACCGCGCTATCCAACAACGTTTCTATTTCACCAGGATCGAAAAACAAGCCGTAACAGTTGGCGCAACGCTCGATATGCAAGGAACCGGCGGCATCCAGGCTAATGGTTTGCAGGCTTTGTGCGCATTCCGGGCAAACTCGCTCGCTGGTGGAATCGATGACTTGATAGTCGTGCTTGCCTAGCAGATCAATATCGTTGCGGACCCCGCAATAACTACAATATTGCGTGTTGGCGGGTAACGGAGCAGAACAACTCGTACAGTTGGCCATGCTAAAACTTAGCCAATATTTGTTGTTTCTTGGCGGCGTATTCGGCTTCGGTAATCAGCTGCGCCTCGAATAACTGCTTCAACTCGGTCAGCTTGGCGACGGTTTGATTGTTATCGGCAGCGACTGCGGGATTCGCCGCCCCTAGGGATTGCGCCATGCCTTGCCCCAAGCCGATGCCGGCCCCCATTCCCATACCAAGGCCAGCCCCGCCGCCTTCGTTGCGAGCAGCGTCACGTAAGGCATCCAGCTGCTGCACCTTGGCGTAATCCAGACCCACCGCTTGCGCGGCTTGCGCTTCAGCAGTCAAATCGGCAATACGATTGATGCGACGCAAGGTATCTTCATCAAAATCGGTGCCTTCGATGCGAAAATCGCTAATGCTAAAGCCCAGCTTACGAAACACGATAGCCAGCTTAATGGCTATGCCCCGGGCTATTTCGTCACGATTGGCGTCGATGTCCGCAAAACTATGCTGACATTCCGCCAGATAATCGGAAATGGGGTTGATGATCCGCGCCGAGAGAATGTTGCGGAAATCGTCTATGCGCATCTGGTTGTGGCTGCCGACAATACTCACGAAGAAATCTCCGGGGTCGGCTATCTGGTAGCTATAGTTGCCGTAGGCTTTTAACGCGACCGGAAAATGATACTTCGGATCCTGATATTTTATCGGCGAGGTAGTGCCCCACTTCTGATCGAGAATCTTGGTTTTGCGGAAGAAATAAATTCCTACCTTGTGCTCGCTTTCGAAAAACTGCATGAATTTCTTGATCGTGGTCCAGAACGGCACGTTATCGGTCTCTAGGTTGATCATGCACTGGTCTTCGATAATCGCCTTGACTTGCCCCTGATACACAAAAATACAGCCCTGCCCCGGACCGACAATCAATTTTGAGGCATTTTTGATTTCGTCGCCGTTTTCAGTCCATTGAGCCAACAACAGATCGGGATCGGGATTTTCCCATTCGATAACCGAACGCAGTTGCCGTTTGATGCCGTCTATGAATGCCATTACTACCCTCGCTGGACTGGAGAAGAATCGATTAATTGCGTAACATCGCGGTTTAATTATGGCAAAAAACTGGAGTTGCGGTGGCAATCAGAACATATAAAGGCAAACAGCCGGAAGTCGGCAAAAACGTGTATATCGACGAAGCAGCGGTCGTGATCGGCGATGTGACAATCGGTGACGATGTATCGGTGTGGCCAACCACGGTGATACGCGGCGATGTGGAAGCCATTACCATCGGCGACGGCACCAACGTTCAGGACGGCTCGGTATTACATGTCTCTCACGCAGGCGACTATTCGCCGCAAGGTCATCCTTTAACAATCGGCAAAGGCGTCACCATCGGTCATCGCACCGTAGTGCATGCCTGTACGATAGGCAATTATTGCCTTATCGGCATAGGCGCGATTGTGATGGACGATGCCGAACTGGGAGATTATCTGATGTTGGGCGCCGGCGCATTGGTGCCGCCCGGCAAAAAACTGGAAGGGGGCTTTTTGTATGTCGGCACGCCGGCCAAGCAAATCCGGGCTTTGACCGACTCCGAAAAAGCCTTTCTGGAGTATTCTGCAAAACATTACGTAAAGTTGAAAAACGACTATTTGGCCGAATCCGCAATATAAACACTGTTTTGTGTAGCCGAAACGTTTCTTAAAACAGCTCACACTTCTCCAGACTAGCCACTGGCTCGCATCGGACTTTTACTATCTTGTTAACTAGCCGACTTGGATGCTTTGCCGGCCAGTTCCCAGCTTGCATTTGTTAATGAATGTGCACTTCCCGCGATTTGGATTTATCGCTTCTTGCCAGCGTATAGTCATCCTGGTCGCCGAGCATGGGCGTACCATCACTGTTGAGTTGAATCAGGGTGCCTTCGTCTTTAATACTAAATTTGCGATTGAGATCGTTTTTATTGGATGTTAACGACAATATCCGCGTTTTGTCATCCCAGTCGTACTTGCCCTTCTCGTAAAACTCTCTGGAAGAGGCTTTTGCGTATTGAGTCACTAATAAGTAATTGTTCTTTTGTTTCAACGACAAGGTCATTTTAAAGCCATCGCAATCTTTTTCCTTGCAGGGCAAATATCCGTAAAACACGCCGCGAAACCCCTCGGTTTTGTCCGCCAGATCGGTATGGGCGGAATGATCCATGTCTTTCTGATGAATCATTTCCCGCGCCTTGAGCGTTTTTTCCTGGAGTTGCTTATCGGATTCCGCCCAAGCCGGGTGGAGTGCCGGAAGCAACGCACCTAAAAAAATCAACGTCACATTTTTCTTAATTTTTCTAGTTAATGTTTGCATATGAGATTTTTCTGTTTCAGTGAGTAAAGTGGTCAAACAAGAGCAAATAAGGCTGAAGAGTACCAGCATAATCGCTAATTTCAACTTGGCAGGTATTATTCTATCGCCAACAAGCATTCCACTTGCCAGACTTTTCATGTAAAGCCGCTTCGGTTATTCAAGTCAAACCGCACTCATCACGTTTGTTGAATCCGTTAATCGCGCAAAACCTAAGCGCTATTTACGGAGACTGCTTGCGAAAACATCCTCAAACTCATAATATTGATACGATATTTGTTTGACAAGCCAGCTCGTTTCTTTTATTGTTTCGAATCGCTACCATAGAGCAAGTCGGCAATGCCTAATTCAGTCTTTTTTCAGACCGGAACTGCTCATATGGAGGTGTAACACAATTCCTGGCTGATGTATTCAATCCATTCAGCGACAGATTCGATCTTGCTCGGCGGAGCGAGCAGGCAGTTAGTATCGAAAAATCGCTGCGGTTGACGTCAAATCAGTGCCGGCCCTGATAAGGCGAACAGGTTTTTTATTTCAAACTCGGTGTGGCACTGACCGATTTACTATCTTAAGAGGTAAAACCATGACAGAAGTAAAACAAGAAAAAGATAACTTCGTGTTGTATGTGGTGTTGGCTACCGCAGTTGTCGTTGGCGCCATTCTGGCGGTAAAAATGAGCGAAAACGAAAAATTTGCGCCGATCAAGGATCAAATTGCCGAAGAGAATCGCTTAATGAACATCCGCGTCATCGGCAACCGCGAGGATTAATTATGATGAAAACAACTTTTATCGGCACCCTGTTAGCCTCTCTATTGTTGGCCAGCCCCGTCCAGGCTACCGAATATATTTACCGCGACATAATGGCGAACACCCTCGCCCCTGAGCACTGCCAAGTTGAGGGCAAAGCCAAGGAAAATGCTGCCAAAAGCTACAATATCGACAGATTCAGCAAGAAATTCTGCCAATCCCAAGGTTACGGCTGGCATGTTGATGAGATTAAAAGCACGGGCAACACAGTTTGCGACACCTGCAGCAACCCGCAGGAAGCAAAATGCCGTCAGCAAGATGTCGTGGTTAGTTGCAAGCGGATTAAACCGGGTACGGTAGGTATGCTACCCGGCAAAGGATAATTTAAAACTTAGAGCCCAAGGGATCAGCAATCCCGGATTTTCCACACCTGACGCCGCCGGAAAACTAAGTTTACCGGCGGCCCAGCCAGCCTCAATCAGGGCTGCAACCATTCGATAATATGATCTTCCAGATCGGTAACTTGCGACTCCTTGATCGCATAACTGCCGATAGACACACCAGCCTCTTTGACTGACTCGCTAGTCCCGGTAAGCAAGGGATGCCAGCTAGGCAACGGTTCACCATCGGTTAACAAGCGATACGCACAGGTTGACGGCAACCAGTTGTACTCGGCGAAATCGTGCTGCTTCAAATCGATACACTCCGGCACCAGCGTGCAACGCTCGCTATAACGCGTGCAACGGCAGGTCTCTAAATCGATCAAATCGCACGCCACGCTGGTAAACGCAATTTCGCCGGTGTCTTCGTCTTCTAGCTTATTCAAACAACACTTGCCGCAGTTATCGCACAGCGATTCCCACTCTTCCGTGCTCATTTGCGCCAGGGTCTTGGTTTCCCAAAAATTCATCGTCTTATTGCGGTTTTAGTTGGCGTAACTGATAGTGCAACACCGCCCAGGAACCCACTACCGCCAACACGGACGAGATCATCAATAGCAAAATAAATTCCGAGAAACTCAAAAACAGTAAGTCGAACGAACTGTTATACAAGGTCGATAGTTTCTCCACCGGCGTTTCCAGGATCAACAGCATGATAGTCATGATCAGCCAGCCCAGAAAACCCGAGATAAAACCCAGCCAAAAACCGGTGTACAAAAATGGCCGTTGAATAAAAGCATGAGTAGCGCCAACCAGTTTGGAAATAAACACTTCGTCCTGACGATTCTGCAATTCCAGCCTAATAGTGTTGCCGGTGATGAACGTTACCGCAAAACCCAGCAACAGACTGACCAACATCACCCCACGGCTGGCGATCAGCATGATGGTTTGCAAGCGCGCCACCCACTGCATATCGACCTGCACGAAATCCACTTGCGGGAATTGTTTAAAATCAGACATCAATTTTTCGATGTCTTCGTTATTTTCCAGCGCATTTTTCGGCACTACCTGAATCACGCTCGGCAAGGGATTGCGTTCCAGCGCATTCAACGCATCACTGAAACCGCTATTGGCTTTGAACTCCTCCAAGGCTTGCTTCTTGCTGATAAATTTAACTTCCACAACGCTACCGTTTTGCTGGATTTGCTCGGCAAGCTTCTGTCCGGCCGCATCCGTAATGTTGTCGTGCAAAAACAGGGACATCTGATTGCTGGATTCCAGATTACCCGTCAATTGCTGAATGTTGGCGACGACGATATAAAAGCTGCTGGCCAAGGAAATGGCGATGGCCAATACCAGGATGGTCATGGCAGAAGTAAAAGGCGTACGGCTCAATCGGCCCAGGCTGGAAAACAGGCCATGGGCATGATTAAGCAAATAGGCGTGAAATAATTCGACTAGCCTGCTGCCCGCTTGTTTGCGGTGATTGTGTTTCATCGTCAACTCGCTATCAAATGGCCTTTATCGAGCGTCAACACTCGATGGCCGAGATGATTGATCAATTCTATATCGTGGCTGGCTATCAATACCGTCACCCCGACTTGTTTGAATTGCTCGAACATGAACATCACTTCGGCGGACAGATCAGGGTCCAGGTTACCGGTTGGCTCGTCGGCCAGAATCAGCTTAGGTTTGTTGACAATGGCTCGGGCGATACCCACGCGCTGTTGCTCCCCACCGGACAGTGCCAAGGGATGTTTTTTTTCCTTACCTAGCAGACCCACTTTATCCAGAGATGCCCGCACCCGCCGCGCCACTTCCTGATGGTTGTAACCCGAGACCACCAATGGCAGGGCCACGTTATCGAATACCGTTCTATCGTTCAGCAATTTGTAATCCTGAAAAATCAGGCCCAGGTTGCGACGCATATAGGGGATTTTCCGCTCGCCGATGCGGGTAATATCCTGGCCGTCCAGCAATACGCTGCCGCGCGTACATTGCTCCATCATCGCGATCAACTTCAGCAATGTACTTTTGCCGGCGCCGGAACGGCCGGTTAAAAATGCCATTTCGCCGCGATGCAAGTGAAAACTGACATCAGTCAGGGCTTCGCCGGCATCGGGATAGCGTTTGCTTACGTGTTCGAATCTCAACATGGGATCAATCTGTTACGCTTCATTCTTGAACAAATAGGGCATCGACGAAGTTTTGCGCATTAAAATCCTGTAAATCGTCTATCTGCTCGCCCACGCCGATAAAGCGGATTGGAATATGCAGTTGATTGGCCAACGCGAAAATAATGCCGCCCTTGGCGGTACCGTCCAGCTTGGTTAACGCGATGCCGGTCAACTCCACCGCTTCATTGAATAGTTTAGCCTGCGACAAGGCATTCTGCCCGGTGCCTGCGTCCAGTATCAGCAGTACCTCATGCGGCGCGGACTCGTCCAGCTTGGTCATGATGCGTTTGATTTTTTTCAATTCGTCCATCAGGTTGGACTTGGTATGCAAACGTCCGGCGGTATCCGCGATCAATACATCCACCCCTTTGGCTTTGGCGGACTGCAAGGCATCGAAAATCACCGATGCGGAATCGGCACCGGTATGCTGCGCCACGACTTGTATATCGTTACGCTCGCCCCAGGTTTGCAATTGCTCGACTGCCGCGGCCCTGAAGGTGTCTCCCGCCGCCAGCATCACGCTATGGCCTTGCTGTTGCAGGCGTTTGGCCAGTTTGCCTATCGAAGTTGTCTTGCCGGCACCGTTAACACCCACCACTAGAATCACGAACGGCCCATCCTGCTTAGGAATTTGTAGCGGCAAACTGCACGGTTCCAGCATGGCCAATAAATTTTGCTTCAAGGTTTGGCTCAATACCTGGCCATCGCTGAGTTGATCGCGCTCCAAACTATCGGTCAGTTGCTTGATCAATTGCGTGGTGGTTTCGATACCCAAGTCGGCCATTAATAATTGAGCTTCGATGTCCGCCAATAACTCCTTGGTAACCGCTTTTTGCCCGAATGCCAAGCTGCTCAGTACCCCGCCCAGGCCGGTTCGGGTTCTTTTCAGCTGGGTGGTTAAACGCAAATATAAGGAATCTTCGCGGCTTACCTGAGGTACTTCCGCAGGCACTTGTTCAGTTGCAACAGTCTCCACGGCTTCGAAGGCTACACTTTCGTCTTCTGTTCCCGTGCTGTAACGGCTGTAAAACAAAATCCCCAGCAACGGCAACATCAGCAATGCGGCGACCGCATTATGCGCAACGGCCAACGCTAGAGGCAGCTGGTACTTGACGCTAAAAATCCCCAGCGCAATCTGCACCAATAACAGCAGGCTCAGGATATTCCCCGCCAAACGCACCGGTTTTGGATAACGTTCCGAAGTAGCCGACAACATCAAGGCGCTGAGGACCAGGAAAGTAAATGCCGCCAAAACGCGATGCAGCCCCTGAATCGCCATTTTCGCATCGGCGGAAAGACCGCTGTCTCTGAACAAATCCAAGATGCTCAGATAATCGGCTCCCGGTAACCATTCGCCGTTACAACGCGGAAAATCGCTGCACGCCAATCCGGCGTAGTTGCTACTGACCCAGCCGCCCAGCACGATCTGCGCCAGCAAGACCAGTATCGCCAAACCGGTGAATATGATGGGGCCGGAACGAACCGGCCTTTTTTCGGCGGCTGGATTAAGTCGCAAATAGCTCCAGCCTAAGGTCCAAAACGTGAAAAAGCCTAATAACAAATGCGCCGTTACGACGCCGGGTCGCGTGCCGGATGTAACCGCCCACATGCCCAAACCGGCTTGCCCGGCAATCAACAGTAATACCGAGGCAGTCAACATCACCGCAGGCGAACGCGGCTTTTCCTTCCACGCCAGTCCAAACCAGATCAACACCAATACTGCCAGACCGCCCGCCAAGTAGCGGTGAGTCATTTCTTTCCAGGCTTTTGCGGTATCCAAGGCATACTGCGGAAATCCGGCAGCCGCATCGGCTTTAAATTCGGCGCTGTCGCTGACAATTGCCTTGCCGTAACAGCCTGGCCAATCCGGGCAGCCCAAGCCGGCGTGGGTTAGTCGCACATAGGCGCCGACGATAATGACTAGCAGCGCCAAAAACGCGCAGCACAGGGTTAATTTTCTGAACATATTTCTAACCGATTTGTGAAATTCTGAGTAACTTGTTTAAGTCGCTTTTGACTTGGTAAGGATCGTAACCCGGGGCGTATTGCATCATCAGGTTGCCCAGTGGGTCCATGATGATCAGCATGCCTTCCGGCAAAGGCCGTGCGCTTAATTGTTTTAATTTTTCCTGCAAGGAGGCGGCTGGCAACGCTTTCAACAAGCGGCCGTCGTCACGCCATTCGGCCGGCAGCTGATAAGTTTTGTCGAACAGCACCGCCAAGCGACGAATCCGGGCAATATCCTTACCCATCATTAATGTCAGTTGATTAGTTTTATACAAGGCATCGCGACATGCTTCCTCGCAATTCTTGGGTACCGGATTCACTAACACCCAGTGGCCTTTCAACTCCTGCATGTTTTGCGCGGAAAATGTATCGTAGCCGGAAAATTCGTCGGCCGAGGTAACTTGCGGCGGCGTAATCAGCGCGCCATTGTTGGTGCCTAGCTTGACTATCTCAGGATTTTTCGCCAAAAACCACGCAAACCCAAAGGGCACAATGGACATGGCAAATATCACTATGATGGTGATGCGGTTTTTTTTATATTGATTATCCACGGTGTATTTTTCGACTACTGATCCAAATAAATAGGGCTGTTAACGTCAGCGCCAATCCGAACCATTGTACTGCATAGGCTCGATGTTTTTCAGGCGGGATTGCGACGGCAATCTTCCATTGCCGTTGATAGCCCTCGGGCTGCGCCGGGTCCAGCTCGATCTGATAATCGGCCAATGCATACCCCAATTTATCCGCCAAGAGCTTGCTATCGACAATTTGCACCCTGACCGGCCACGTTTCCCCTGGAATTTCCGCACCCTTTAATTTCAAACCAGGTTCGAGAAAACGGTTGATTCTGCCACGCACTTGCTGCGCAGCCACGCCGATACTGATGTCCGGCAAAACTTCTCGCGAGACGCCCAAGGCCACCCAACCGCGGTTAACTAATACGCCAGGCTGCCCGCCGTCGGGCAAAAACGGCGTTAAAACCAGGTAACCCGGTTTACCGTTCAGCATCTGGTTATCGATCAAAATCTGATGCTTGGTATCGTAATGCCCGTTCACTGACACGGGTCGATAGCGTAAAACATCCTTATCGATTCCGGTTTGCCGAGTTAAATCCAAGGCTTCCGCGCTGGCGGCATCTTGCTGTTGCGCCAGTAAAATCCTTTTTTGTTCGCCGCGTCCCAACTGCCAAAATCCCAAACTGCACAACAAACCGAATAACAGCAGATATCCGCTCAATGCCGGCAGCGAACAACTGAATTCGATACCCCGCGTACTAAATTTGATCATAGGTGAATGCTCCTGTGTGGATATGCGCTATTGGCAAGCGTACCCGAATCGCCGAGAATGCAGGTTTTTATTTATTATCGCCGCCATGCTCATCAAAACGCTCACTATCGTCGCATTTCTGGCCATCGTCATCAGTCTTGGTTCCGCGCTGTTTCATATTGTCAAACACAAGGAAGATAGCGATTCGGCGAAAACCGCCAAGGCATTAACCATGCGCATCGGTCTTTCGCTGGCTTTGTTCGTCCTGCTGTTCATCGCATATGCCAGCGGCATGATTCAACCCCACGGCATTGGCGCGCGCATGCATGCCAATCAAAACCCGCCAACAACAATCTCAAACCCTTAAAGGACCGACAAAAAAAAAGCGCGATCCGCAAAGACCGCGCTTTTTCCAGTGTATTTAAAGGCTGTTACATCATGTAAACAAACACGAACAGACCCAACCAGACCACGTCAACAAAGTGCCAATACCAAGCTGCCGCTTCGAAGGCGAAATGGTTTTCCGGGGTGAAATGGCCTTTCCAGCTTCTGAACAACACCACCGATAAAATAATAGCGCCGACGCACACGTGGAAACCGTGGAAACCGGTCAACATGAAGAAGGTTGAGCCGTAAATACCGGAACCCAGGGTCAAACCCATCTCGTGATAGGCTTCGTAATACTCGGTTGCTTGAAAAGCAACGAATAAAAAGCCCAAACCGACGGTAGCGATCAAACCTTTGATCAGTTGATCGCGATTTTTTGCTAACAAGCCGTGATGCGCCCAGGTGCAGGTTACGCCGCTGGACAACAGCAACAGGGTATTCAGGAACGGTAAACCAAAAGCTCCCATCGGTTCGAAATCGCCGCCCACTTTACCTGGACCGTTAGTCGGCCAAACCGCTTGGAACGCCGGCCACAAAGCATCGTGTGTTGAACGGCCCGGCCCGCTTGGTAGACCGGTTTCACCCAACCATGTGACCGATAAATTACGCGTATACCAGAGTGCGCCAAAGAAAACGGCGAAGAACATGACTTCGGAAAAAATGAACCACATCATGCCCATACGATAAGAAATACCGACGCCGTGGTTGTACATACCGGATTCGCTCTCGGTGGACTGCAGCGCAAACCACAAACCCAGCATCACCAGAAATATCACAAAACCCGTCAACATCATACCGGGGCCGATCGACGAACCGTTCAGATGATTGGCAAAACCCGCCAGCGTCATCATCAAGCCGCCGGTAGCCAAAACCGGCCACACGGCCTTATGCGGTATGTAATAACTATCGTGTGTAGACATATCCTTCCCCTCTATTTTTTACTGATGTTAGTGTTATCAAAAAAAGTGTATGCAAGCGTGACGGTCTTATAGCGTTCGGGTAATGTCGGTTCTACAACGAAACGGACCGGCATGGTTTTTTCTTCGTTAGCTGCAAAGGTTTGTTCGGTAAAGCAAAAACACTGAGTCTTTTTGAAAAACTCCGCAGCCAAGCCAGGTGTGATACTGGGTATGGCTTGGGCAATCATCGGCTTATCAGTGTTGTTTTTGGCATAAAAATTAACCGTGTAGTATTCGCCCGGATGCACTTTCATGCTTTTCACCTCGGAGCGGAACAACATAGGCGTCGATTCGTTTAGGGAGGTGAGAAACTCCACAGTCACTTCCCTATTCTTATCCACCACGTACTCGGCTTCCTGTACGGCTTGACCTTCAACCTTGCCGTTTAAACCGGTTAAATCACAGAGCACGTCATAAAGCGGCACCAAGGCATAACCGAAACCAAACATGGCTACCGCAACCAAAGCCAGCTTACGAACCAGCTTGGCATTTTTCTGCCTTAAATCTTCGCTCATTGCGAGATAGCCTTAATTACCGCAAATACGTATATCGTAAAGGCAATCGCGACCAGCACCACAGCCGTCAAAATGTTTTTCTTTTTTGTATCCATATCGTTACCCGACACGTCATCCCCATGGGCATGACGTGTCTCATTCACTCATTTCAAGCATTAAAAATGCTCAGTAGGGATTCTTTCCGGCGGTGTTGTAAAGGTGTGATACGGCACAGGGGAAGGCAGAGTCCATTCCAAACTGTGTTTGCTTGCATCTTCCCATACCTCGTCGCTGACTTTCTCGCCTGTTCCACCACGAATAGTGTCGATGACGATATACACGAACAACAATTGGCTAAAACCGTAGATGAACGCACCGATACTGGACACCATATTCCAATCAGCGAATTGAATCGCATAATCAGGGATACGGCGCGGCATACCAGCCAAACCCAAGAAATGTTGCGGGAAGAACAAAATGTTCACCGATACCGCTGACAGCCAAAAATGCAATCTACCAATTTTCTCGTTGTACATATTGCCGGTCCATTTAGGCAACCAGAAATAACCGGCAGCCATCAGGATGAAAATAGACGCAGGCACCAAGGTGTAATGGAAGTGGGCAACGATGAAATACGTATCGTGGTATTGAAAATCCACAGGCGCTACCGCCATCATCAAACCGGTGAAACCGCCCATCGTGAACAGCACCACAAACGCAATCGAAAACAGCATAGGCGTTTCGAAAGTCATCGAGCCTTTCCACATGGTAGCGGTCCAGTTGAACACCTTCACGCCGGTCGGAATCGCGATCAACATCGTGGCGTACATAAAGTACAACTCACCCGCAACAGGCATACCCACGGTAAACATGTGGTGAGCCCAAACGATGAAAGACAAGAACGCAATCGCACCGGTCGCATACACCATGGAGGCATAACCGAACAGAGGCTTGCGGGCAAAGACCGGAATGATGGTAGATGCCACACCAAAAGTCGGCAGGATCATTACATACACTTCAGGGTGACCGAAGAACCAGAAAATATGCTGATACAACACTGGGTCGCCGCCGCCAGCCGCATCGAAGAAGCTGGTATCGAAGAATTTGTCGGTCAGCAACATGGTTACCGCACCGGCAAATACCGGCATAATAGCGATCAACAAAAACGCAGTGATCAACCAAGTCCACACGAACAAAGGCATTTTCATCAAGGTCATGCCGGGCGCGCGCATGTTGAAAATGGTGGCGATGACGTTGATCGCACCCATGATCGAAGAAATACCCAGCAAGTGCACGGAGAAAATAGCGAACGGAAAGGATTTACCGTTTTGAAAAACCAACGGTGGATAAAATGTCCAACCGCCCGATGGTGCGCCACCTTCCATGAACAAGGTGCTGGCCAACAATAATACGCCGGCCACCAACATCCAGAAGCTCATATTGTTCATGCGTGGCAACGCCATATCCGGTGCGCCGATCATCATCGGAATCATCCAGTTGGCCAAGCCGACGAACGCCGGCATTACCGCGCCGAATACCATCACCAAGGCATGCATGGTGGTCATCGAGTTAAAGAAGTTGGGATCGACAAATTGCAGGCCCGGCTCGAATAATTCGGAGCGAATGACCAATGCCATGGCACCACCGACAAAAAACATTATCAGACCGAATACCAGATACAAGGTGCCTATATCTTTGTGGTTGGTGGTAAATATCCACCGTAAAACGCCCTTCTCGGGGCCGTGATCGTGGTGATCGTGATGATCATCATGTTCAGCTACGACAGCAGTCATACTTTATACCTCAGCAAAAATTAGAAAATGAGTTCATTGCGAAAATCAGTGAATTACTCATCATCGTCCCATTTGGGTGTGATTTTATTAGGCTGAATCTCATCACCCACGTTGTTACCCAATGCCGGTGCGTTTCTGATGTAAGTGATCAGCTCGGCTAACTCGTCGTCCGGCAGTTTTTTGAACGCCGGCATTTTGCTGGTACCCGCCTGAATAAAACCAATCAACTGATCCATATTGCCGGTGACTTTCTCGCTGCCTCTCAACGCAGGGAACCAACCGGAGATACCGTTACCGTCGATTTGGTGGCAAGCCACGCAGTTTTTCAGATACACAGACTCGCCTTTTGCCATCAGCGTATTGCGGGTTTGGTCGCTCAAATCAGGTTTCTGATTTTGCTTATCCAAAGTCGCTTTCACCCAGGCATCGTACTGGTCTTGCTCCATAGCAACCACAACCACAGGCATGAAACCATGGTCACGTCCGCATAGCTCGGTGCATTGGCCGCGGTAAGTACCGGGTTTGTCGACAGAAGTCCAAGCTTCGTTGATGAAACCGGGGTTAGCATCTTTTTTCCAGCCCAGATCCGGCACCCACCAGGAGTGAATCACGTCTGCAGCGGTAAACAGAAAACGGATTTTCTTACCGACCGGCACCACCAGCGGCTTGTCAACGTTCAACAAATAGTTGGCGACGTTATGCGGATCCATACTGCTGACCCGATGAGTTTTTTCGCTAGCTTCATCTAAGTGGCTTTCGAAATGCACGCCGTTATCCAGGTATTCATACTCCCAATACCATTGTTTACCGGTGACTTTGATGCTCATCTCGGAATCTTGCACCTTGTCCAAATCGATAACGGCTTTAGTTGCCGGAATCGCCATACCCACCAGAATCAGCGTGGGAATAATGGTCCAGATAATCTCGACAGTCGTATTCTCATGAAACTGCTCGGCTTTATGACCCTTTGATTTACGATGATGATAAATCGAGTAAAACATAGTGCCGAATACCGCGATCCCAATAAACACGCAGATCCACAGAATCAGCATGTGCAAATCGTAAAGCTCGTTACTGAGTTGCGTCACGCCCTTCATCAGGTTGAGTGTATAGTCCGCATGCGCAGTCCCTAGGCCCAAAGCCATCAAGACCAGACAAGCGAGCAGTTGCTTTGTTTTCTTCACGGAGCAGCCTCCCCATTAGTAGTTATAAACTTGTATGCGTTATATCTTCGTAATATCGTCGCACGAGATTAAACGAGCGAACAATTCCATTTACTGATAATTATCATAAATTAACCGGGCAATTTTAACCCATGACTCACCCACAAACCAGAAGAGGTTTTCCCGTTTGTAAAAAATACACATAAAAAAGGCTTGAGAGCATCGCTGCTCGCAAGCCTTTTGTTGTCTAGCAGAGACAGATTTACGCGATCATTACTTCAATGTGTCCGAATAAGCCATGTCGAATTTCGGAATGTGGTTATCCAACCAGCCTTTTACCAACTGCCCCACTTCCTCGGTGACTTCCGCTTCACCGGCATGGAATTTTTTCTGCAAATCCGCGCAGATACCGATCAAAGCTTCATGCTCGGCTTTGTGACGATCATAACCGCCAAAGCCTTTAGCAACCATTTCTCTTTCTTCGTGAGCAAAGTGATCAACCACATAGGTGATCAACGCATCCAGCGAAGCGCCAACAGTAGCGCGCGCCGCGCCGCCCGTGGCCTCATCGTACAGTTTATTCAACAAACCGAACAAGGTTTGGTGTTCTTGGTCGGCAAATCCGACATTAGTGCCATACTGAGCCGCAGTCCAAGTAATTAAAGCCATATAACGTCTCCTGGTTGTTTTTGTAATGGAGCCGTCATTTTGAACATCTATTACTCATTTTTTTTGATGTACATCAAATTTTTGCCAGTTTGATAAACTCAAGCTCATCGCCAAAAGCTCAAAATCAGGTGCCGCCAAAAACGGCAAAACACCCAACAGCGGCGCATCTATAGCCTCGCTTAGAAAAGCCAGATTGCCGTCAAAACCGGGCATGGCCGGGTCAATTTGCACCGCCACCCAACCGGCGCAGGACAAACCAGCCTGCCGTATAGCCGAAATCGTCAAGCGCGCATGATTGATACAACCCAGCTTGATACCCACCACCAAAACCACCGGCAAATGCAGCGCTTGCGCAAGACCTGAATTGTCCAAAACATTGCTCAGAGGCGAATACCAGCCGCCCGCGCCTTCCACGATCACTACATCGGCCAATTGCTGTAGCCGGATAAATGCATCGGCAATAACGTCCACCGAAACTTCGACATCACCGCAAGCCAGATGCGGAGAAATTGCCGCTTCGAATGCATAGGGATTAATTTGCTGATATTCCAGGGGCAACGAGGCATATTGCTGCATCAGCAGCGCATCGGAATTTTTCAATATGTCGTCTTGCCGTTCGCAGCCCGCCGCCACGGGTTTCATGCCCACAACCCTTAAACCCTGAATTTGCAGCCGGCGCATCAATGCAATAGTCGTCCAGGTTTTGCCGACATTAGTATCGGTACCGGTGACAAAGAATCCGCCTTTCATAAGCTTGCCCGCACGAAAATAATTTCATAGCTGGCAAGTATTTCGCTATTCAGCATGCTATTTTCATAGTGCAGTATCATTTGCTGTAATTGCGAGCGCGTGGTCAGCCGCCGATTTCTGCCGAGACTGACATTATGCGCCCCAAGGTCTTTTAGCTCCCGCATCAAAGCCAGCACCGAGGGATAAGCTAAGCGATACATCACGGTTTCCACATCGACCCGCTCTAACCCGACGACCCTTAGAAAATCGCGAATCTGTCCGACGCTATAAAAGTCGTTAACATGGGCAAAATCGTCAACACCGCTCCAGGCAGTTTTCAACTCCTTTAAGGTTTCCGGGCCGAAAGTCGAGAATACCAACTGCCCATCCGGACTCAATAATCGCCGCACATCGGCAAACACCGCCGGTAAATCCTGACACCACTGCAAAGCCAGGTTTGAATAAACCTGTTGCAGACTGTTATCCGCAAACGGCAATTTTTCGGCATCGGCGCAAAAATAATCGACCGGCAAATCACCGTTGTTCCGCCGCGAAGCTTGCAGCATCGGCAAAGCAATATCCAATGCCAAACAGGGCAATTCCAGGCTACCGACCGATAAACGCCGCGTCAAAAAGCCCGTGCCGCAACCCACATCCAGGACCCAGCCTGGCGTGGGCTGCAACGGAAATTTTTGTAGCAAGGCCAATCCTACCTGGCGCTGCAACATCGCCGCCGAATCGTAACTTGCAGCTGCTACGGCAAATGAATGCCTGATTTTGACTTTATCCAACACGGCAAGACTCATTCAGCCGCCGCAAGGATGTCGCACAATTGCCGCGCATGCGACAGAAACGGTACGTGTCCGGCATTTGCCAGGACATGCAGGTCAACGCGCGAATTTAAAGCTTTTATGGATTGCCCGGTTTGCGCCGGTATCAAAGTATCCTTATCGCCTTGCATCACCGTGATCGGACAACGCATGCCCACTAAGGATTTACGTAAATCGCTATTTTTCAGAATCTGCAAGCCGCCCTGCAACGCATCGCGCGCTGGCGCATCGCACTCATGCACCGCCAGGCGCAATTGCTGCAACAACTGCCGGCTTTCGGGCAAGCCCTGCACTTGCAAACCCAAAAAGCGCTGCAAGGTCAGCTTCGTGTCATCGCTAAGCTGGGCAACAAAACCATCCAATACCTCCGGCCTCACCCCCGGCCAATCGGTATTTTTTACAAACTTAGGATTGCCGGATAACAAAAACAACGACTGCACTCGGTCCGGACAGCGCGCCGCCATATCCAAAGCCACCGTCGCGCCCAGCGACCAACCCAACAGGCTAAAACGATTGACCGGGATCGCATCGAATAAGGCAGAACCGATAGCCGGAAGATCAAATTGCTCCAGCCCGGCGCTACGGCCATGACCGGGCAAATCCAGGCAAATAACCTGGCGATGCCTAGCCAGTTGTCTGGCAAACTCGCGCCAGATCCCGCTATGCATCGCCCAACCGTGCAGCATTACCAATGGTCGGCCCTGGCCATATATTTCCCGATGGATGCCAGTCATGGCAAAACCTTAGCCAATGCGTCCAACAAGGCGTCAACTTGCGATTCGGTATGATTGGCGGAAAAAGTGATCCGCAAGCGGGCGCTGCCGGCCGGTACGGTCGGCGGCCGAATCGCGCTGACCCAGAATCCATGCTCCGACAAACGCCGGCTAGCTGCGAGGGTTTGGCCGCTGTCGCCGATCAGAACAGGTTGAATCGCGGTAAAAGAGTCCATTAATTGCAGGCCTTGCTGCTGAGCGCCCTGCCGAAACCGGCGGACTAGATTTTGCAGCTGTTCGCGGCGCCAGGACTCGGTTTGCAACAAACGCAAACTGGCGCGAGTCGCCTCCGCCACAGCGGCCGGTAGTGCGGTAGTGAATACATAACTCCTGGCTTTTTGAATCAGCATCTCGATCAAATCCTCGGAACCGGCCGCAAACGCGCCGAACGTCCCAAATGCCTTGCCCAAAGTCCCAATTAGAATGGGCACATCATCCTGAGTCAAACCGAAATGCTCGACAACACCGCCGCCGTTTTTACCGAGTACGCCAAAGCCATGGGCGTCGTCGATCAATAAGCCGGTATGATGCCGTTCGGTCAACTCGACCATTGCCGGCAAGGGTGCCAGGTCGCCGTCCATGCTGAATACGCCGTCACTGACCACTAAAGCCTTGCCTGCGGCATTGGACAGTTTGGCCTGCAAGTCTTCGATATCCGCGTGCCTATAACGTTGAAAGCGCGCCCGCGACAACAAGCCGCCATCCAGCAGGGATGCGTGGTTCAAGCGGTCTTCCAGCACCGTATCGCTACGACCCAACAAAGCCGAAATCACACCCAGATTCGCCATATAGCCGGTGGAAAACAGCAAGGCCCGCTCCCTCCCGGTAAACGCCGCCAACTCTTCTTCCAAGGCATGATGCGCACCGCTGTGTCCGCAAATCAGATGCGAGGAACCGCTGCCGACGCCGTAGCGGTCGACGCCGGACTTGAACGCCGCAGCAACCTCGGGATGATTGGCCAACCCCAGATAATCATTACTGCAAAAATTGATCAGCTGCCGGCCGTCGACATTCAGCATGAAGCCTTGCGGGCCATCAACCACCCGTCGGCGCCGATACAGATTATCCTGCTCCAGCTGCCGCAGTTCGCCGGTAAAATCGTAGAAAGCGTTGGCCATTAAGCGTAACTGGAACCGCCCATCCTCACACCCAAACGCTCGAACAGCTGCTGGTCGTGGTTGGTCATCGGATTATCGGTGGTCAACAGTTTATCGCCGTAGAAAATGGAATTGGCGCCGGCCAGGAAGCACAAAGCTTGCATCTCATCGCTCATTGCCTTGCGGCCAGCCGACAAGCGCACCCGCGATTGCGGCATCAAAATTCTGGCGACAGCGATGGTGCGCACGAAGACGATAGGATCCAGCGTCTCAGTGCCATGCAGCGGTGTGCCTTCCACTTGCACCAACATATTGATAGGTACGCTTTCCGGATGCTTGGGCATATTCGCTAACTGCACCAGCAATTTCGCGCGGTCTGTCGCCGACTCGCCCATGCCCACAATCCCGCCGCAGCAGACATTGATACCGGCGTCGCGCACCCGCTCCAAGGTATCCAAGCGGTCTTGATAAGTACGGGTGGTGATAATTTCGGAATAATAATCTTCCGAAGTATCGAGATTGTGGTTGTAATAATCCAGGCCGCCGTCTTTCAGAGCTTGGGTCTGCTTATCGCTGAGCATCCCCAGCGTTACGCAAGTTTCCATACCCAGCGCCTTCACACCCTGCACCATTTCCACGACTCTTTCGATATCGCGATCTTTCGGGCTGCGCCAGGCTGCACCCATGCAAAACCGCGATGCGCCCTGCTCTTTGGCTTGCTGCGCGGCTTTTAATACTGCATCGACCGGCATCAAGGCTTCCGGATTTAAATCCGAATCGTAGCGCGCGCTTTGCGGGCAATACCCGCAATCCTCGGAACACGAGCCGGTCTTGATGCTCAATAAGCTACTCACCTGAATCTCGTTAGGATCGAAATACACCCTATGCACGCTTTGCGCCTGAAAAATCAGATCATTAAACGGCAGCGCCAGCAATGCTTCGACTTCGTGTAATTGCCAGTCGTGACGGATGGTAGCCGCTGATTCCAAGGGTTTCTGGCTTGCAGACATTCTGATAATCTCCGAGAGTGAGGACAAAGCCGTGCCAAGCACTGACTTATCAACCTATATTTAAAATTATGGTAAACAACTGGCTGAACATTATACAGAAGAAATTGCTGCCGCCACGTTGTGTGTTATGCGCAAGTCCGGGACACGGCGATTTGGATTTGTGCCTGGGCTGTTTGACCGACCTACCGCGCAATCTTTCCTGCTGCTACCGTTGTGGCGAACACTTCGAGACCGCGATTGACATGCCGCAACTCTGTGGCCGTTGCCTGAAGAAATCACCGGCCTTCGACGAGACCTATGCGCCGTTTTTGTACCAAAGCCAGATGCGCTATTTGATCGGGCAGTTAAAGTTCGCCAACGATTATAAAAACGCCCGCTTAATGGCGGCCTTGCTAGCCGAGCATATTGTCGATAGCGCGGAATTGCCGGATTGTCTGTTACCCGTTCCATTGCACCCCAAGCGTTATCGGGAACGCGGCTTCAATCAGTCAATAGAAATTGCCCAACATTTATCCAGGCAACTTCACATTCCGTTGGATTTACATAGCTGCGTTCGCCAGCGCGATACCGGCCATCAAACCGGCTTACCGGCCAAGCAGCGCCGGAAAAACATGCGCCTGGCCTTCAAGATTGTTAAGCCCCTGACATTTCAACATGTCGCCATTATTGATGACGTAATGACTACCGGCGCTACCGCCTCGGCGCTGGCCGCCACGCTAAAACAAGCCGGAGTCGGCAAGGTCGATGTCTGGGTTTGCGCGCGAGCCTAAAGTACCGTCTCAATTATCCCGGATGACCGAGGCTGCGAGCGGCAAACCGGAATCTTGCAAGGCGTTGAGAGCAATCAACAACTTTTCCCGCCGCGAACCCAATAGCTGAAAACCGTGCATCAGCATAGTGATTTCGTCCTGCAAATTTTGTTGATCTACACCCATCACATTTAACGCCTCGACGGTGGATGTCAGCGCCAATTCGTACCGGCTTTGGTAAGGCCTCTTAAAGCGGGCCTGAAAGCCTTCCCGCAACTTTTGCAGCAATTCCTCGAAATGCTGTTCGGTGAAATCCTCGGCTTGCATGCGTTCCAGCAACACCTGCTCGGCATCGAATACCTCGGCGTGAAAAGCCTGCCGATAAGCCGCGCATAACTGTTCCACCAAATCTTTATGCTGTTCTCGCTGCCCTTGTAACTGCGCCACCAATCGCGCCGCATTTTCTTCCAGGCTGAACATCGGCCGTTGATAACGCATGGCATGCAAAGCCTCCAGGGTCGCCACCAATTCGATCAATCTGGGCTCGGCATAATTTTCAGTTTCCAGCCAACGATAAAACAGCGGCTTAAACGCAGTCGGAAAACGGCCGAATTGCTCGCAGTAGGCTTCTACGAATTCGCCGGTAAAACGTTCCAGTTCCGGTTGGTCGAGCAATTGGTTTTTCATCGCCGACAACAGTCGCCGGCTCAGCTCGCTGACGCTAAAGTCCGTTTTATCGGTGGCGACCGAGGAATTAACCGCCATAGGCTCGCTAGCTGCAGCATCGGCTACCGCATGCCCGGACGGCTCGGCGGTTAACAATGTTTGCCAGTACTCCAGTAGCCCGCTGCCGGCCGTTTCGCTACCGATGTGCTTGATAATATTGTCCGCCAGCGCAAACAAACAACGGCTAGCCGGGGAATTGGCGGCTAAATCCACCACCGACATTTGCAAAGCCACGGCTTTGGGCAGATTCTCATCGCGAATCACGAAGCCACCGTACTCCACTTTCAGTTTCAAACACTTTTCCGCCACGGCGGCAAAACGCCGATAGGTATCGGTCGCGGCCGGATAATCGACGGCCTGATTGACGACTACGCGCAGGCTGCCCGAATACAGGCGGGCATTCAAAGCCTTCAGCAGCGCAAAGGCATCGGTTAGCGCTGCCGGATCGCCGCTGACTACCAAAAAAGTAGACTGCGCCAACTCGATAAAACGCAACACGGCATCGGTATGCGTCGCGGCGGTGTCGATCAAAAAATAATCGAATTGCGCTTCCAGCTCGGTCAACGCTGCAGTCAGTCGCAGCACTTGCTCCGCGGAGACGGGCGCACCGCCCATTAGGTTTGCGGCAGACACTACACCCACGTCCTCGCCGGTTTTCAGCAAAACCTCGGCGATAGTTTTTTCGCCGCTTAATGCCTGCTCCAAACGATACGCCGGCCGCAGCCCGAGTAAAGCGCTGATATTGGACAAACCAGTATCGACATCGAATACGCAGACCCGCTTGCCACGTAAAGCCATCGCCGCCGCTACATTGGCGACCACACTGGTTTTACCGACGCCGTTTTTAGCGCCGGCAAACACGATAATGTGCGGTTTTGACGGGCGCTGGTCTGAAATATATAAACTGTCCATGATGGCAATAAAATAGGCTGTTTAGGTCTTATATAGATCGGCAAACCAAACCAGCCGAATTCAGGCAATATTGTAAGCCCAATCTTACAAATTCATGAATTCATACAACTAATCAGGCTGTAAATACCGGCAGATAAGCGACAAGCAGAACCCTATCGCCGGCGAATGGTCGATAGCCACCGTCTTCACGTATAATGCCCCGTCCATAAAACTAAAGCATACACCATGACCACGCCGCGTCTCGCCTGGGCTATTACCGGCTCCGGACACTATATAGAAGAATGTCTCGAATTCATGCTGACGCTGGACAACGTCGATCTGTATTTGAGTCAGGCCGGCGAAGAAGTATTGAAAATGTACGGCATTCACCTCGACGACATCCGCGCCAAAATGCCGGTTTATCGGGATAAGGCCGCGTCCTCGCCGCCGGTCGGCTTGTTTTATAAAGGCCATTATCACACCTTTGTGATGGCCCCCACCACCTCCAACACCATCGCCAAGTGCGTGCTGGGCATCGCCGATTCGCTGGTCACTAATCTGTACTCCCAAGCCGGCAAATGCCGCGTGCCCAGTATCGTCTACCCTTGCGACACCATGCCGGAAATCGAAACCACCGCACCCGGCAAGAAAAAAGTCATGGTCTACCCGCGCCCCATCGACCTGGAAGCCACCAATAAAATCCGCACTTTTCCTTATACGCAAGTAGTAGACGATGTCGAGCAACTGATCGTTGCAGTCAACGCCCGCCTAGCCAGCCTATGACCGAGCGTATCCTGTTCATCACCGGTCGACTGGCGGAAAAGCAAGTCCGGCAAGTATTGGAGAAAATGCAGCCGGACTTTCAATACAAGGTGTATGTGATGGGCGTGACGGTGGCTGCGTTGATCACCAGCGACATGATCATCCGCCGCATGCCCGATGCCCAGGGTGCCGATCGAGTGATCTTGCCGGGCCGCTGCCGGGGCGACCTGGAGGCCCTAGCCCAACATTTTGGCGTACCGTTCGAGCGCGGCCCGGAAGAGATCAAAGACTTGCCGCAACATTTTGGCATGGCCGCCCACCATTACGACCTCAGCCAATATCAAACCAAAATTTTTGCGGAAATCACCGACGCCCCCAGTATCAGCGTCGAGGAGGTGATAGAGCGCGCCCACTACTATAAAGCCAACGGCGCGGATGTGATCGACATCGGCTGCCTGCCCGGCACGCCGTTTCCGCATCTGGCCGAGTGCATCCGCACTTTAAAGCAGGAAGGCTTCACCGTCAGCATCGACTCCCTGGAAGACGCCGATTTGCTGGCCGGCGGCCAGGCCGGCGCCGATTACATGCTCAGCCTGACGACAAAAAGCCTGTGGATTGCCGACGAAGTGGCGACCACGCCGATTCTGATTCCGGAAACCCACGGCGACCTGAGTACGCTGGATAAAGCCATCGAAATCTTGAGCGCCAAAAACCGCGCCTTTATCGTCGACCCCATTCTCGACCCGATCCACTTTGGCTTCACTGATTCCATCGTCCGCAATCATGAATTCCGCCGCCGCTATCCGGAGGTGGAAATGATGATGGGCGTCGGCAATCTCACAGAACTGACCCACGCCGACACCTCGGGTATCAACGCGATGCTGCTGGGAATTTGCTCGGAACTGAATATCAACCACATCCTGGCGACTGAAGTAAGCAAACACGCGCGGCGAGCGATCAAGGAAGCCGACAGCGCGCGCCGTATCATGTACACCGCCAAGCAACACAACACGCTGCCCAAGCATATCGCGCCAGATTTGCTGACCGTGCACGACAGCTCGCCGTTTTTGAATAGCCGGGAGGAAATAGAAAGTTTGGCAGCGGAAATTAAAGACCCCAGCTACCGTATCCAGGTCAGTAGCGACGGCATTCATGTGTTTAACCGCGACGGCCTGCACACCGCGCAAGACCCGTTTGATTTATATCCCCAGCTGCACGTGGAATCCGACGGCGGCCATGCCTTTTACTTGGGCGTGGAACTGGCCCGCGCCGAAATCGCCTGGCAACTGGGCAAGCGCTTCACCCAGGATCAGCAACTCAGCTGGGGCTGCGCCGCGCAAGGCACCGAGCCGGTGGTGGATTTGCACACCTTCAAGCCGGCCGGCAGCACCCTAAAAAAGCACGAAGACTAAACCGTTTGTCGGCGACGCTTGTCGCAAACTCGACAAATCTTTGCCCCCTTCTCCGCACTAATCCTCGCGACAACCCCGCAATTACGGCCTTAGCCCATTTGGTATCGGTCTTGCTTGAGTTTAACCAAACCTAAGCAAGAGCCTCTTAAATGAAAACTAAACAAGCGAAAGCGCATGGCTGAGTTCCCGTTAAAACTGGCCGTCGCCACCAAGGACAATATTTCCATTAACGAACATTTTGGTCATGCCAAGCAATTTTCGGTGTACAGCACTTCCGAAACCGGTTGTGAACTGCTGGAAACCCGGGAAGTAGCTAACTACTGTTTGGGCCAACATGCGGACGAATCGGCGATGGGCGGCATTTTGGAAGCGATCAAGGATTGTTATGCCGTGTTCGTGGCGCGTATCGGCGACGGTCCGACCGCAAAAGTCCATGCCATCGGCGTCCGCGCCGTGTCGGAATACGCCTATGCGGCAGTCGAGGAATCCTTGTTGGACTATGCCAAACGCACCGCTGCCGGCGAAGAGATCGGATGACGCCCGAACACGTTCATCAGTGGGTGAACTGTCATCCCCTGAGTCCGATTCACGTCGATTGCGCGGTAACGGTGATGCTGAAAATCATCGACGGCAAATGCAAAATGCGTCCCACTGAAAAAGTGGTGATGGCGCTGCTCTACGATTGCGTCAAACACTTGCCTGGACAAATTCTGCAAGCTGATCTGCATCCTTTGATCGAGACCGCCCGCGCCAACGAAAACGATGAAGCCTTAAAAAACCTGATCTACGAAAAACGCTTGATGGCGGAAACCGCGATTTCCCGGCCGGTGATGAAAGGTTTTAAAGCCATGATCCGTGAGCAAGGCTTGCTAGAGAAGAGAGAAAAAGAGGAAACCGAAGCCTGATGCCGGGTTCAATCGAAAAAATCGAAGCTCATCTGTCCGCCTAAGTTTGGCGGCAGGAATAAATCGCTGCGTAATGCCGGCAGCGAACCCGCCAAATCCAGCTTTCTGGTAATCAACCTGAAGCGCTGCGCCAGCAAATCGGCATAACTGCCGCTGCCGGTTTGACGCTGATGAAACGCCGCATCGTAGGCTTTACCGCCCCGGCTATCCCGCACCCGATTCATTACATGCTCGGCTTTTAATGGGTAGTTTTGTTGCAGCCATTCTGCAAATAAGTCCGCAGTTTCCAAGGGCAGGCGTAACAGGATGTATTGCACGCTCCGCGCGCCGGCTTTGTGAGCCGCGCTGACGATGGCTTCCAGTTCGTAGTCGGTGAGAACGGGGATTAATGGCGCCATCATCACCCCAACCGGAATCCCCGCTTCCCGCAAACGGGCAACCGCCTCCAACCGGCGTTGCGGTGCGGCAGCGCGCGGTTCCAGGGTTCGGGCCAGCGTCCTATCCAGCGTGGTAATCGACAGATAAACCGAGGCCAAACCCTGCCCCGCCATCTCCGTCAAAATATCAATATCGCGCTCAACCAACGCCGATTTGGTAACGATACTGACCGGATGCCTACTTTCTATTAGCACTTCCAAAATCTGCCGCATGATGCGCTGTTGCCGCTCCAGCGGTTGATAGGGATCGGTGTTGGTACCCAGAGCCAGTGGCGCGCAGCGATAATTGCGTTTGGCCAGTTCCTCGCGCAACAGCCGCGCGGCGTCGGGCTTGACCAGGATTTTGCTTTCAAAGTCCAGACCGGCGGAATAGCCCAAGTAGGCATGCGTCGGCCTGGCGAAGCAATAAATACAGGCATGCTCGCAGCCACGATACGGATTTATCGACCTGTCGAACGGTATATCCGGCGAATCGTTATAAGTAAGCACCGACTTGCTGCTATCGATGATGACTTCGGTTGCCAAGGGCGGCAGCTCGGCATCCAAACTGCCCCAGCCATCGTCTTCGGCTGCCCTGCTCTGCTTTTCAAAGCGACCGGCGGCATTGCTGATACTGGCTCGACCTTTATAAATCAAGGGTTTGGACATGGCGCGTTCAAAGAATTAAGTAGGAAACTGAAATAAATAATACCGCTTAAGCGCATGGCAATCCGGCAAATTATAAGTCGCCGAAAAGTCCGAACCCACTGCCATACCTCTTTTTACCGCAAGTAATATGCATATCTGATCTTATCGTTTGGTGAGCGATTGGCGTTTCAGTATGCTGATTTACAAAGGCCCTTGTGCCGCAGTAAACAAGATACCGGCTGTATATAGACAGCCGAAAACCGCATTGTCATCACTCACTCAATACATGAATTTTCCGATAGCCCAGCGCATTGCCGATTTACGTCCCTCCGACATCCGTTTAATGACCAAAGAATGCGAGCGCGTCGGCGGCATTAATTTAGGCCAGGGGTTAGGCGATTTGCCAACCCCGCCATTGGTCAGGGACGGTGCGATCAAGGCTATTCTGGAAGGGCAAAACACCTATACCCCATCCGAAGGCGTGTCGCCGTTACGGCTGGCGATTGCGGAGAAACTGAAACGCGACAATGGCCTGGATGTCGATCCCGACAAAGAGATCGTGATCAGCAGCGGCACCACCGGCGCCTTCGCGGCGACCTTAACCGCCCTGCTCAATCCGGGCGACGGCATTTTATTGTTGGAACCGTATTACGGTTATCACCTGAACACCATTTTATTAAATGGTTTGGAACCGCAATTTCTCACCCTGACACCGCCGGAATTTAGCCTGGATGAAGCCGCGCTGAACGCGGCCGTGCGCCCGAACACCCGGGCGATGGTGCTGTGTACGCCTTCCAATCCCAGCGGCAAGATGTCTAGCGCGGAGGAATTGGCTATAGTCGAGCGCGTTGCGGAGCGGCACAATTTGCTGATCATTTCCGACGAAATCTACGAGTACATCACCTACGACGGTAGGCAGCATATCTCGCCGGCCAGCGTCGGCCGCTTGCGCGAGCGCACGGTCAGCATCATGGGATTTTCCAAGACCTTCAGCATCACCGGCTGGCGTCTGGGCTATGCGGTAGCAGACGCGGCCTTGGCTACCGCCATCAATTTGGTCAACGACTTGTTATATGTCTGCGCGCCCTCACCCTTGCAATACGGCGCAGCAGCCGGCTTACAGGCCCCTCCGGAATATTTTCAAAGCCTGCGAAACGAATATCAGCGCAAACGCGACATCATTTGCGCGGGCCTGCACGAAGCAGGGCTGACACCACTGGTGCCTCAGGGCGCTTATTACGTGTTGGCCAGCATCGCCCATCTGGGCTTTGCCGACGCCAAAACCGCTGCTCTGATCCTATTGGCGCAAACCGGCGTCGCCAGCGTGCCGGGCAGTTCGTTTTACCAGAGCAGCTCCGGCGAAGGCTTGATCCGGTTTTGCTTTGCCAAGGACGACGCTACCTTACACGAGGCTGTGAAACGGCTAAGCAAATTTCGCGTTTAGTGCATGCACACCAGGCGACAACGGAAATGCTTACAAACCGGATCGTAAAATGAAGCATCGATAATCTAAACATCCTCGCATCTTCAATCGCCCATGTTACGCGCCGTTGCTTTAACAAAACACTTCCCCGGGAAACAAGTCATTGCAAATTTTTCGTTTGCCTGGAGTACCCCCGGTATTTATTTAATCGCCGGCCCCAATGGCGTGGGCAAATCGACCTTGCTGGCGATGCTGGCCGGCGCGCTGGCCGCCGATGCCGGCGAAGTATTTGTCGGCGACGCCGACCTCAGAAACAGCCCGTTGTCGGCACGGCGACGCTTAAGCTTTTGTCCCGCAGACTGCCCGGTGTTTCCGTTTCTCACCGGCCAAGACTGGCTGGGGCTGTTAGCATCCGTGCGCGGACATTTAAATCGCCAGGCTTTGGATCAGCTGATGGATGGCTTTCAACTGCACGCACACCTGCACACCCGTTTCGATCAACTGTCGCTCGGTACGGCCCGCAAGATTTTATTGCTCGGCAGCGCCGCCGCCGATACGGAAATATTAATATTGGACGAACCCAGCAATGGCCTGGATGCCAGCTCGCTGGCGGCATTACAACAGGTCCTGAGGGAGCAGGCCCGGCAACGCCTGATTATCCTGTCTTGCCACGAACCGGCTCAACGGCGGGGATTTGACATCAGCCCGGACCGCACCCTGTCGTTATAGTGAAGCCGTTAGCCCCCGGCGGCAGAGCGTTATTTTTTCAGTTGCTGGGCTGGCGTTTACGCTTTTACGCCGATGCCAGCCTGAAATTACTGATTCGGCGCTGGCAAATCTGGTGTTTGCTGCTGCTTAGCCTGTCGCCGGCGGATATGCCTTTTGCCGCGCAGATACAAGTCCTGTCCAAACCGGTAGAGTATCTGTTAAGCGGATCGGATGCGCTGCTGGCCTGGCTGGGTATATCGTTGCTGGCAGTGGCCTGGACTTCGGCGCAAGCCGACGCGCTGCGCGGCGGCCCACCCTGGGATTATCTGCGCTCACTACCCCATATCGCGACGCTGGAAACAAAGCTCGACGCATGTCTGTTGTTAATCGCCGATTTACCGCTGTTACTGCCGTTTATCGCTTACGAATTCAGCCGCTATCACGCCAATCGGGGTTTTGAATTCGACTGCCTGCTGGCCGCCGCATTGACCGTGCAGTTATTGCTTATTCAACAAGGGCTGTTGCGCGGCGCGAGGTTATTTGCATTTTTGACCTTCGCTATCTCGCTTTGCGCGCTAGAAATACACAGTCTTGAGAGCTCTGGCATTAAGGTAGCGGGTTTGCTTTTAGCCGGCCCAGTCTCCGCAGCCGGGTTACAAACCCGATGGCGTAAGCGGATAGTCACCGATAAGCCCGGTCCGAGCCGCCGTTTCGCCAAGCTGTCCTCCCACTATCGTCCGCTCGTCAATCTAATACTGATCAATCTACGCAGCCTGGTGCAGCACCACGAGCTCAGCGTCCGCTTGCCGCTGCTGATTTATCTGGGCGGCATCGTCTGGTTCGGTACTATCTGGCAGCAGATTGGCTTACAAACGCCGGTGGCTATCGGTTTGTTGCTAATTGGCGTCGTTCCGTTGCTGCTGCAAACCGCAAGTCTGGAAATTACGCTGCGTAGCGGCCGCAAACCCATGCAATCGTTGTATGCCTCACTGGGCATCAGCCAGCAGCGCTTGCTGCTGGCCGATTTGCTGATACTGGAAGCGCTGTTTGCGTTCTTGGTGTTGGTACCTATTGCGCTGCTCTACCCTATCGTTGGCATTCGCGCAGCATTGATACTGCCCTTGGGCAATATAGTATTGGCTGCTTTAACCTGGCTTTACGCGCTGGATCAAACGCACAAGCCGCGAATCATGCCCAAGCTGATCGTCTCGATTTGGTTTTTAGCCATGTGTTACTGGTTTATCCCCTTTTAAAAACCAGCTCGCCGCACCTATCGCCAAAATGCTGCCGATAAGCTTGTAAATCAACAACCATCCAGCAATTACTGTTTATATATCAACACACAATTTGCAGTGACCCAGCTTTTTGTTTGCGCAAACAACGACTTGAAAAATGGCACATAAATTGAGTATTGAAAGGAATTAAGCATTTATCGAACACCATGTCCAAACCTACCGTTTCCCGACTCGCCAGCACCCGCATTCCCACAGCGTATGGCGACTTTCAACTCTGCTATTACAGCAATACCCTGGATAACAAAGAACATCTGGCTTTTGTGATGGGCAGCGTCAGTGACGCCGAAAATGTATTGGTACGCATTCATTCGGAATGTTTTACCGGCGACGTGCTGGGCTCCAGACGCTGCGACTGCGGCGAACAACTGGACCGTTCCCTGCAATTGATCGCCAGCCAGGGTGCCGGCGTTTTGGTCTATCTGCGCCAGGAAGGCCGAGGCATCGGCCTGTTGCAAAAAATGCGCGCCTACAACCTGCAAGACCAGGGCTACGACACCGTCGATGCCAACCTGTTGTTGGGCCACGGTGCCGACGAGAGAGACTATTCTTTGGCTGCCCGCATTCTGGAAGAGCTGGGCGTCAAATCGATACGGCTGATGACCAACAACCCGTTAAAGATCCATGCCCTGGAAAGTGAAGGCATCCGGGTCAACGCCCGTTTTCCGCTGGAAGCCACGGTTAATGCGGACAACGAAGGCTATTTGCTGACCAAAGTCCGGCGCATGGACCACTTATTAAAAGTCAAACCTGCCGCTACCAGGGTAAGCGTGATAACCGCGCATGATTGTGAACCAGCAGATTGAGCGCTGGCTGACCGCCCAACAAGCGTTTTCCGACTCAGCCAGACGGCCGTTTGTCACGCTAAGTTACGCGCAAAGCTGGGACGGCAGCATCACCACCCGCGCCGGTGAAACCTTGGGTTTGAGCGGTAACGAATCGCGGCGCTTAACCCACCAACTACGTAGCCTGCACGATGGCATCCTGGTCGGTATCGGCACCGTACTGACCGATGATCCGCAATTGACGGTGCGAGAATGCTCGGGTAAAAACCCGCAACCTATCGTGCTGGATAGCCAGTTGCGCATGCCGCCCACCGCCCGCCTGTGCCAACGTGCCGATAAAGACTGTTGGTTGTTAACGCGTTTAAAACCCGATGGCGAGTTCGACGGCAACGCCGAAATCATCACGCTGGAAGGCGATGACGACGGCCGTGTCGATTTGTCCGAAGCGCTGCAACGGCTCTGGGAAAAAGGCATCAGGACGCTGATGGTGGAAGGCGGCAGCCAGGTCATCACCGCGTTTTTAAAAGCACAACTGGCCGATGCGCTGGTGTTGACCATCGCCCCCACCTTAGTGGGCGGTTACAAGGGCGTCGGCAATCTGGACTTAGGCTGCAAAAGTCAATTACCGCAAATTCGCCCACTGCATTCGCAGATGCTGGGCGAGGATCTGATCATGTGGGGCAATTTGCAATACCAACGGGAGTCGGCCGTCGCGTGATTGTCCGCCAGCTCTGGTTCAACGGCCCACGCCAAATCGAAATCCGCGAGCAGCGCTTGCCGCAGCTAGAGTCTGGTCAAATGCTGGTGAAGAGTGTTTGCTCCGCGATCAGCGCCGGCACCGAGATGCTGGTCTATCGTGGACAGTTGCCGACAGATATTGCGTTGGATGCCTCGCTGGCAACATTGCAACAGCAAGCCGCTTATCCCTTGCAATATGGTTACGCCTGTGTCGGTCGCGTCGAACAAATTGGCGATGGTGTCGATGCGGCTTGGTTAAATCAACGCGTGTTCTCGTTTCAGCCGCATGCCAGTCATTTTATTGCTACAGCCGATCAACTCATCGCCCTGCCGGATAATGTCGAACCGGAGGCGGCGGTGTTTTTAGCTAACATGGAAACGGCAGTCAATCTGGTACTGGACGGCAGTCCGGCTTTAGGTGAACGGGTGGTTGTTTTAGGGCAAGGCATCGTCGGCTTATTGCTATCCAGCATACTGGCCCGTTTTCCCTTGGCGCAGTTGCTGGCTTTGGATGAAATCAACAAACGGCGCAATTACGCCGAGTGGTTGGGTGTACATCGTACTTTCGATCCGAAGTCTGATAGGCAAATTACCGAATTGAAGGAGGCTTTACGATTGCCCGTGGAATTATCGGCAACGCCGAACGCCGGCGCCGATCTGATCTACGAAGTCAGCGGCGCACCGACAGCGTTGAATCTGGCTATCGAATTATGCAGCTATTCCGGGCGTATCGTGATCGGCAGTTGGTACGGCAGCAAATCCGCAGCTGTGCAACTGGGCGGCGTGGCGCATCGCAATCGCATCCAATTCATCAGCAGTCAGGTCAGCAGCATTGCGCCGGAATTATCCGGGCGCTGGGATAAAGCCCGGCGTTTCCAGCAGGCTTGGCAGATGATTAAACGGGTGAAGCCGCAAGCGTTGATCAGCCACCGCGTCCCGATTGATCAAGCCGCAGACATTTATCAGCTGCTGGATCAAGCACCGAAACAAGTCTTACAAGCCATTTTTATTTATTAAAAAATCTCCCCTTACCCCTCTTTTTCAAAGAGGGGTAGCAACCACACTTTTAGGAAAACCACTATGTACAGCGTAGCCGTCAGCCGGGACTTTATCGCCAACCATTACTTAATCGGCGGCGACTGGGGCAGCGAAAACCAGCCACATGCCCACCATTACATCGCGGAAGTGCGTATCGATGGCCAACAACTCGACCGGCACGGCTATCTGGTGGACATCGTCGCCATCGAAGCGGCACTGGACGCCATCGTGGCGGATTTTCGCGATCAAATGCTCAACGACAAAGCGGAATTTGCCGGTTTAAACCCCAGCATCGAGCACTTCAGCCGCATCATCTGCGAAAAAATCGCCGCCGCTATTAATCCGCCCGGCACCGGCAGATTGCGGGTAAAACTCTGGGAAAACGCCACCTGCTGGGCGGCTTACCGCTTGGCGTTCTAACCGGTAAACAGCGTGCATATTGGCTTGCTGATCGTTGGCGATATGGATAGCGTCAGCGGCGGCTATTTGTATAACCGCAAGCTGGTGGCTTACCTGCGAAGTCAGGGAGATCAAGTCAGCATCATCAGCCTGCCGCCGCGCAATTATTGGCGGCTGTTGGCCGAGAATATTACCGGTGATTTAATGAAAAACGTCGCTGCTGCCAAGCTGGATATTCTGATTCAGGATGCCATGGTTCATCCGGCGTTGTTTTATTTGAATCGGCGCATCAGCGCACAACTCGACATCCCTCTAATCGCCCTGGTGCATCTGCTGGCCAGCATCGACCAAGCGCCTTGGCACAGCGGCTGGCTATATCGAATTATAGAGCGCCGTTATTTGCAAACGGTGGACGGCATCATCGCCAACAGCCATACCACGCTAAGCCAAATCAATCAGCTACTAGCCCGCGACTTGCCGCCGCACTGTATTGCGGTGCCGGCCGGCGACAATTTTGCCGAGGTAAACATCGATCGCGCAGGTATCTTAAACCGCGCTCTGCAGCCGGGACCGCTAAGAATATTGCTGGTGGGTAACGTCATCCGCCGCAAGGGCTTGCATGTGCTACTCAAAGCCGTTAGCCAACTGCCGGCACAGGACTACCGGCTCAGCGTGGCCGGACGGTTGGACATGGAACCCGACTATGTCGCGCAAATTAAAACCATGATTCGCGATGCCGGATTGACGCAAAGCGTGTCCTTGCTCGGCTCCGTGCAAGGTGAAGCGTTGGCCGATTTGTACCGGCAACATCAGCTATTAGTCATGCCGTCCGCTTACGAAAGTTACGGGATTGTCTACGTGGAAGCCCAGCAATTCGGCTTGCCGGTGATCGGCACCACGGCCGGAGCCGCCTGGGAGATTATTCGCGATGGGAAAAACGGCTATTTGATAGACCCCGAGGATCATGCCGTCTTGGGCGATTTGTTACAGACCCTGCATCATGATCGGCAGCTGCTGGCTCGGTTGGGCGCCAACGCCTTGCAAGCCTACGCCGCCCAGCCCAAATGGGATAAGACTTGCGCCGACATCCGCGCTTTTTTATCCAGCCAATTCAACAGCTGGCAAAGCCGATAAACGATCAGCCGTTGGCCAACAACCGCGTGCGCCGGCTGGCGAGTCCCTGTCGGGCGCAGCTGTCGATGTAATGGTGCAGCGCCACTTGGGCATTGGTTTTAGAGGAAAACGGCCCCTTGCGGCCTTCCCGAGTCAAAAAATACCAGGCGGGCAGCCCGGTACCAGGATTAACCACGGACAAAAATCGTTCGGTACGAAACATAGTCTTTTCTTTGTAAAATCTTGATATAAGAAAACTCCTACCATTATTTATGCCATGTTTTTAAGCCTTGCCAAGCCTGACTTTATTACGCCGGACTAGAGAAAAATTGTTGCTGGAGATACTGATACTGTTGCTGGGGTGTTTGGAAAACAAAGTGTCGGGGTTTTAAGGCATTTGATGGGTTTCGCTTTGCTCTACCCATCCTACATCCCTAATATTATTGGCGGTGTATTTGGAAAACAATTTTTTAGTTTTAAGCCACGGCATGTTTCAACAAATTGAATACAATTCCGTAGGATGGGTAGAGCAAAACGAAACCCATCGCTAACTTCAAACTACCCTGAACAAACATAAATGACCGAATACCGCCGCCATCGTGTCCAAGGTGGCAATTATTTTTTTACGGTAAATCTGGCGGATAGAAGCCAAACAGAGGGTGTAAGAATTTTTG
>LUUF01000003.1 GCA_001644045.1 Methylomonas methanica
TTACACAGCCTGGGTCGATAGTGCCCAGATAGACAGCGACTTGACCGAAGTCTTCGCAACGATCCTCCAGAGGCATTTTGAAAGCGCGCACCGTGACCGAATCGAAGTTGACCACGCCGATTTTGGCGAACACCTCGGGGTCGTCGATGCTGATAGCATTTTGCTTGACCTTGCGGACATCGGGGCAGCCTAAGTCCTGCAAAATGCGCCGGAAGTCTTCCCAGTACAAGGCCCCACCCAAGCACTCGCCTAGCAATACCGGGTCCTGACGCAGTTCAGCCGGGATGCGCCGGTCGGCGAATACGTCGGAAAAATACAGTTCGCCGCCCGGTTTCAATACCCGGAAGATTTCCGTCAGCACCCGAGGTTTTTCCGGCGACAGGTTGATCACACAGTTGGAGACCACCACGTCGATGCTGTTGTCGGCGATGCCCACGGTGTGCAGGTTTTCGATGTGACCATGTAAAAACTCAACGTTGGCAAACCCAAAGCGCTCGGCATGCCAGTCGCGGTGACGCACGGCGACTTCTAGTTGTTCCGGGGTCATATCCACGCCTATCACTCGGCCAGTTGGTCCGACTAGTTTCGACAGTAAATAACAGTCGCGACCGGTGCCGCAGCCCAAATCCAGCACGGTCTTGCCCTCCAGTGCAGGCGGCAAGGGTGAGCCGCAGCCGTAAAACCGTTCCAATACTTCCGGATGCAAGCCCGCCAGTAGCGCTTTTAAATAGCTTGGCATCGCATCAATGCTGCAACAAGCACTGGTTTTCAGGTCGTTGCTGGATTGCAAAACTTGGCCGTAATAATGGCGAACCGATTCGCTGATTTCGATACTGGTAGTCATGAGAGCTCTCGTATTTTTTATTATTGAAGACAGGCGCTTAGGTAGTATGAGATTGCTGCGGAACAGATAGCCGCACACGGCAAGGTCAACAGCCAGGATAAGGCAATCGACGTGATCACTTCTGAATTGGCCTTGCCGCTGACCAAACCAATGCCGAATAATGAACCTACCGAAACATGGGTAGTGGAGACCGGCATGCCAAGCTTGCTGGCAAAAATGACTAACAGTGCCGTTACCAGATTAGCCGACAAGCCCTGTTCATGCGTGATGGTGGTAATTTTATGACTCATGGTTTCCGCCACCCGTCGGGCATTGAATACACCACCCAGCAGCATAGCAGTAGCAACAACGATAATGATCCATTGCAAATCAAAACCGGGGGCCAGCAATAACAAGGCGGCAATTTTCGGCGTGTCGTTCAGGCCGCGCGCAAAGCAAACCGCGCCGGCACTGCAAAAATGCAGTCCATCGCGCAGGCGCTCAAGATTTAAGCCCAAAACCAGGCTAGCTTGTCGCGCGGCGCAAGCCTCTTGACGATCAAGCGTTAGAGACGCAACGATTGCCGAATCGATTGCCAGGGTCATATTGACGTTAGTGGCCAGTGCCAGATTTTCCGGGTTTTCAATGCATAAACACAGGTTGTTAGTGTGTTGCCTATGGTTACGCCACATACTCAGACCTCGATACAACAAGCCGGCGAATAATAACGCCACAAACGGACTCAATAGCAATGGCAGCACGAAGTTGCTCAGCAACGGTGCCAGACTGATATTGCCGGATGTTGCTAATAAGGTGCTGCCCGCCATGGCGCCTAATAAAGCATGGGTCGTGGAAATCGGAAAGCCGGACTGCGTCGCCAGAATCACCGTCATTCCAGCACCACCCGCGACGGCAATCATGAACGGTAACGAATGTATCAATTCGTCCGGCGCCAAGCCTTTGCCGGAAAATTTAACCAGCAAAGTCTGAGCTAAAAATAGTGCGGTAAGCGAACCTGCCATCGTCGTTAGCGTCGCCCAGGTCAGCGCCTGCCGAAAGGTCGCGGTGCCGCTGCCAAACAAACTCGCCACGCCCTTGAAGTTATCGTTGGCGCCGTTGGCATAGGCCAGAAAGCAAACGCTGATAAATAAAATGCTGGTGAGCATGAAAAATCTCCTGGATGGCGTCGACTGGTTGCTCTAAGTCGTTAGGAGAGGATCAAACCTTACAAAAAATATTCTGTAATCGAGAAATCAACGGTATGTCCTGATGATCAATAACATCGTTGGTTGCATGATGGGTTGGCATTTTCCGAAATTGGCTAGACCTCACCAATGAATGGCGTTACAGATCTACTGGTAACAATGCCCCCAACTGTCCGGTTTCAAGGCCCTAAGCACGTTAAAGCTTAGTTTCGCCCGCGAGCATTCTGGTTATGAATGCCGCAGGCAATCTCGTCAGGATTTTTACAAGGATGCCAAACTGTTGGTCACAACCCTAAATCACTCAAACTGGCATGTTCGTCGGGGCGACGGCCCAAAGGCCAGTGGAACAAACGCTGTTCTGATGTGATCGGCAGATCGTTGATGCTGGCAAAGCGCCGCTGCATGAAGCCTTGCGAGTTGAATTCCCAGTTCTCGTTGCCGTAACTGCGGGACCACTGGCCGGAATCGTCGCGCCATTCGTAGGCAAAGCGAACCGCAATGCGGTGATCGGTAAACGCCCACAATTCCTTGATCAAACGGTAATCCAACTCCTTGGCCCACTTGCGTTGCAGGAATTCACGAACCTGGTCGCGGCCCTTTGGGAACTCGGCGCGGTTGCGCCACAGCGTGTCTTCGGTATAGACCAAGGCGACGCGGTCCGGATCGCGCGAGTTCCAGGCGTCTTCGGCCATGCGCACTTTTTGCGCGGCGGTTTCAGCGGTAAAGGGCGGGACGGGGGCTTTGATTTCTTGAGTCATACGATTTCTCCGTGATGAGGGTGATTGAGTTAAGCCTGCCACATGCCGGGCATGGTCACGTAACCGGGCAATGCGCAAATGCGTTGGAACCAGGCGATGATGTTGGGGAAGGCCCCGATGTCCAAACCGCCTTCCGGCGCCAACGCCAAATAGGGGTAGACAGCGATGTCGGCGATGGATACCGAGTCGCCGACCAGCCAATCCTGTCTTTGCAAATGGTGGTCGATAATGCCCAGCACTTTGTCGGCGGTTTGCCCAGCCGCTGCCGTATCGATAGGACTACCGAATTTATGGTGTACGCGCAGTTTGGCAGGTCCGTTGGCAACTTCGTTGGCGGCGGTCGATAACCAGGCGGCGATCTGCGCCAGTGGATAGGCATCATCCGGCCACCACTGTTCCCCGCCATAACGCTTGGCCAGATACACCAAAATGGCCTGGCTGTCGCGGATGATAAGGCCGTCGTCATCCAACACTGGGACTTGGCCGAAGGGGTTGCGTTGCAAATGGGCTGGGCCGCGCTGCTCGCCGCCGCGTAAATCCACGGCTTGGATTAGATAGGGCAAATCCAGCAAACTCAGTAGTAAGCGAACTTTGTGGCAGTTGCCTGATAGTGGCATGTCGTACAGGGTGATCATGTTGTACTCCTTCGGTTAAATGAAGCTTTCAAATTGCACCCGTTCGTCGGCGATGCCAAGTTGGCGGGCGGTTTGGCGCACACTGTCAATCAGACGGGTTGGGCCGCAGACATAAATAACGGTATCGGTGGATGCGTTAACGAGCAGCGCCGATACGTCCAACCGGGTAGGGTTTTGCGCCTGGCTAAAATAAAACCGGCATCGATGGGAAAACCGCCGTTGCAAGTCTTTAACAAAGGCCATATCTTGTGGCGCTCGGCCGGTGTAATGCAGTTGAAATGCGGTACCCCGTGCGGCCAAGGTTTCGGCCATGGCTTTGATTGGGGTGATGCCAATACCCCCGGCAATTAACACCGCCGGGCGGTCGTCATCGTGTAATGGAAAATAGTTTTCCGGCGCTTCGACGTTGATGCGGACACCCATTTGCCAGCCGTCGTGTAATGCAAGAGATCCTCCGTCGCCGTCTTCCACTCGCAACACCGCGATACGGTAGCAATCCGGATCGTTCAGTACAGTGGTAAGAGAATAGGCCCGGCTGGTGAGCGTGCCGTCGGGCAGCGTGATTGGCACACGCAGATGCGCCCCAGCCTGGTGAGGCGGCAGCGATTCACCATCGGCGTGGCGTAATTCGTAAGCGCGAATGCGCGGCGTCAACTGGCGAATGCCGCTGATGGTCAAAGGCAACATGCCATTTCCCAGCGCGGCGGGCACGTGTGTTGTGTTCACCACCGGTTCTAGTTGACGAGCCTGAGCCAATAGCGCTTCGACTTCGCGTTGGCTGTAACGTGGTGTGATGTACTTGGGACAATTCCAATCAAAGGCTTCGACTCGGATCACGATGCCGCGCTCGACTGGGCCTCGAAAGTCCGTCGGTTCCAGCTTGGCCAGCAATTCAGGCTCGCTGAGTTCGTTCACCACCCGCGCCCGTCCCCAGATTTTTAAGCGTTGCCGCCCCGGGTAATCCATCAGCAGCAAGCTTACCCGTTCGTCGCCGCGCAAATTGCCGACCGAAATATATTGGCGGTTGCCGCTGAAATCGGCGTAACCGATGGTTTGTTCATCCAATATTTTCAGGAATCCTGCCGGGCCGCCGCGATGTTGGACATAAGGCCAACCGGATTGGCTCACGGTCGCTTGATAAAAGCTATCGCGTTCGGTGATGAAGGCTTGTTCGAACTCGCTCAAAGCTACTGTTTCGGTGTCGCCCAATTCGGCTGTCCGGTAGGCCGTGCGACTGCCCATTTCGGTTTGTACCGCTTGGACGTTGGGGGTGAAACTGATCTTGGCAAACGCACGGGCCATGGTCTTTACTCCGGATGGTGAAAAGTTGATGGCTACTCTGGCACACTCATCAGCTGTGCTGAATAGTCATAATTTGCAATACCTTATTCCACTCAGCACAATAAACCGGGCCAAACGCCCTCTCTGCGCTTCGCCCGGTTAGGCTTTAAGCGGCTTGTTTTAATTCAACTTTCGGGAAATCAATGTCTACCCGGCTGGCTTTGCCCAAGATATTGGTTAGGATATTCATACCGACATGGGTGATCACCTCGACGATGTCGGCCTCGCTGAAGCCAGCGTCACGCATGGATTGCAATTCGGTATTGGTCACCTCGCCTTTATGCTCGACCAGGGCGCGAGCAAATTTGACCGCGACCGCCGCTTTGGCGTCCTGACTGGTACCTGCGCGATTGGCTTCGATTTCCGCCCCGTTCAAACCCGCTTTGCGGCCGATGGCGGTATGGGCCGACAGGCAATATTCACATTCATTCTGTTGCGCCAACGCCAGCGCGATGCGCTCGCGGGTGGTGGAGTCCAGCGAGCCGTGATTGGCAATGTGATGCAAACCGAGGAAAGCTTTCAAGGCATCCGGCGAGTGGGCAAACACCCGCAAGAAGTTAGGCACCATACCCAATTGACCCTGGATGGCTTCAAGCAGGGAGCGTTGTTCGAGATTGGCGGTTTCGTTGCTAACGCTGGTAATACGGCTCATGAGTGTTCTCCAAAAATGAAATAAGTTGTCGTATGCCTGGGTTAAATTCAGCAGGCGGGTACAGTGTGTCTTATTGCATAAACATAAAGAATCCCTATAATTTCCAATTAACTATTCCGATTATAGGAATTATCAATGGATCGTCTGCATTTAATGAGCGTGTATGTCGCGGTAGTCGAGGCGGAAGGCTTTGCCGGCGGCGCACGCAAATTGCACATGTCGCCGCCAGCTGTGACGCGGGCGGTAGCGGCCTTGGAAGAGCGCTTGGGCGTTAAATTATTGAACCGCACCACCCGCTACGTGCGGATGACCGAGGCCGGGCAGAAGTATTACGAAGACGCCAAACGCATCATTGCCTTGGCCTACGAAGCCGACGATGCGGTGCTGGGCATCAATGCCGAACCGCGCGGCCAACTCACCGTCACCGCCTCCGTGCTGTTCGGTCGATTGTTCATCATGCCGGGTATTGTCGAGTATTTACGCCGCTATCCGGCGGTGGAAGTGAATGCGTTGTTTGTCGACCGGGTGGTCAATATGCTGGAAGAAGGTGTGGACGTGGCGGTCCGCATCGCAGAATTGCCCGATTCCTCGTACCGGGCACTGCGGGTCGGCTCTGTGCGGCGGGTATTGTGTGCCTCGCCGGAGTATCTGGCTGATCACGGTATACCGCAAACGCCGGACGATTT
Organism: Methylomonas methanica; assembly: GCA_001644045.1. Classification (GTDB taxonomy): domain Bacteria; phylum Pseudomonadota; class Gammaproteobacteria; order Methylococcales; family Methylomonadaceae; genus Methylomonas; species Methylomonas methanica. The sequence goes on from LUUF01000003.1 coordinate 6,101, forward strand.
ATTAAAGCACCGAATCATCTTCGCGCGCGGCCTGAATCCGAACAACGAAATGCGCTTTCAATGCGATGGACAGGTGCAGACGGTCAAATTGCAACCGATATTAAGTGTAAGCGACAACGACTCGGCGGCCAGCGCCGCCATGGCCGGATTGGGCATCACCCGCCTACTGAACTATCAAATTGCCGAACCGTTACGAACCGGCAAACTAAAGATCTTGCTTGGAGAATTCGAAAGTCCGCCGGTCCCCGTGCATATCCTGCACCGGGAAGGCCGCCAGTCGTCAGCGAAAATTCGTTCGTTCGTCGATTTGACGGCTTCCCGTTTACGGGCCGAATTGTCGCTGAATTAATCAACTGAATCACTGCCGTATCGCGATACCTGAGCAAATAAAGCAGGATGATCCCGTTAATGGGTTTGATCGATTACTGAATCGGCCTTAAAAAGCCGGGCTTGCAGCCAGAGTTTCTGAGTTTAATCGGCGGTGGCAATGCCGCCGGGACCAATTAGCCATTTGCAAAATTTCCAGAATGTCAGCTTTGGCAATATCTTGAGACATTCAATATGGTGCGGAGCTTCTGACGGTTTAGGGTCGTTGTTGCACTTTCATAAAAAATTAACGATCTACCAGTAGTCGCCCGCAACGCGTAATTCTATCGAAACTAAACACATGCTCTCTTGGGCTTTCATAACATCGCCCCACCAATCTGCGCCGGTAATCCGGTTCGCCTTTTTCGAGATAAATCGTGGCTCCACAAATGGGACATGGCGCCGAATACCGAACTAACCGCACCACTCTTAAATCCCCGTCTCGTAGCAGTTCGAACTGGGCAGACTGTTCATGAAAATTTGTAAACAGTTCATGAGCTACGACGATTCGATCATCCAACAATAATATCCAAGGCTTGATAATAGTGACCCATGAACCATAGGGAATCGCGAAAATACTTACCAGTAATGTCAAATCTTGCGTTGTCACCGGCCTGGGAACGGATAACGAAAGCCATCCAGCATAAGCAATTAACACCGCGAACCCAGCTATGATTGCTAGCCAACCCAATATAACCCAGACATGCCATTGTCTTAATTCAATTTGTCCATGCCGAAATAACCAACTCGCGATCCAACTGGGTTTGACTTCACCCAGTTCAGTCATTTGATAGTCGGCTTTCAACTCGGCTGCATTGCTACCGTCTACCCGAACCTCCTCGATAGCTTGATCTTCTTCCATGATCTCTGGAAGCAGCTCGGCTTTGATATAGAACGTCGTGAGTTGCCCCGGACCTCCCTTTGTGCTTTTACGGTCGGGTTTTGGATAACGAGACAACCCACGTTTACGAGCAAACTCTAAGATTTGCGGCTCTCGGGTTTCGCAATATTTCTTCAATGAACCCGGCCAGTCGATCCATTTTTTAGGTTCGGCACTTTCTAAAGTTTGACCAACAGCGGCGACGATTTCTTCGGCTGTGAACCGTCGCTTCGACTCATCGAAATCCGCCTTCTTTAACGATTCCTGGGCTAACGCACGCAATATGCGGTGGCCTTTTTCATCGCTTGGCTCGCTATCCAACCAATCGATCAAGCATTGAATTACCTCGCGCATAAACCACCCCAAACCAGGTAACCGGTAGTTGCTGTCTGGTTTGCGCTTTGTCGATTCATAACAATGTCCTCCATAACAATTCAAGCTTTGGGTAATACCGAAATGATTTTTAACTATCTGAATTTAATTGGTGTTCCAGAAAAAGCACCTTCCGCAACAGCAAGCAACGCTGGAAGCCGGAACGAGAGTATAAGAGTTTCGGAATCATTCAATGGATTCATGTACTCGTTTTACGTTTCCGCATTGATCTGGCGGTCCAGTTCGGAAAAAAGAACGATACGACCATTAATCATTAACTGCTGCAATAAAGTGCCATCAAGGCTTCCAGAGGTTTGTGACCCAAAACAGGTCACCTTGCGAACGGGACATTTGTGCTTTGACCTCCTAGCATATCGACAACAGCCATTAATCAACTAAGAGGCGTCTATGTCAACACTGGATGAAGATCTTGCCCGGTTAAATTTCGAATATCTCATGCTAGCCCGGGAATGCGCCCGTAGCAACCCAGCAGAAACAGCATGGCGATTTGGCTTGGATAAAAACCGTATAGAAAAACTGGCGGACATGACACTGGAACATCTTCGGGATCAAGCTGAAAGTAGCCGAGCGGTTATTCAACTGTTGCCGGTCTTCGTTCCAAGTGGCGTCTCCATGGGCACCTACGTGGATTTACTTCAACCCTTCATTCTGGAGTGGACCGATGAAAACAGTGCGATTTAAAAAAGCATCGAATTTTGCCAACCACTTGGTTTTAGCTGAGCAATTGATCCAGCTTGGCGCTCGCCCTCCTATTGTGAGTCAACTTTGTCGATTGTCTCGGCAGCAGAGTATCGACTTGTATAAATCAGTAAAAGGATGCCCACCCAAACAAGGCATGCTTCCTCATGATCACCAATGGGTTATTCAGTCCACCTGCCGTAATATTCACGCGTCGTTATTTTTAGGCATTCTCGATGATATTCGGCGGCGATTATCAATTCAGCAATCTTCAGCACAGGTATTGGTTGACGCCTATAGCATTTATAAAAACATCGCATCAAACATATTCATCGAGCCTAAAGGAATATCTCTTGGAGCTAAACAGTTCTCGTTAGACATAAACAGAGCATGGTCTTTAATCAACATGCTCTTGGCCGGCGATTTGATATTCACTGTTTGCGCATGTTGCAGAGCACGCTTTCTCAGCATGATTCACCCTAATGCAACCTTTAGCCAGTGCCCAATCTGCACTGTTTGGACTGATCGTTCGGGACGACGACGCTGGGTTTCTGCAAAGTCCAAAAAACCGATTTGATTACATCACTCAGCCTGGAGACCATCCATACGCTACTAAGGAGAAGTCGCATGCATATTGCTGTTATTACAGCCACTGAATCCCAAATACCTCAGCCCGTTCATGGCAAAAATCTGGCTCGGCTCGCACGCGAGTGCTTTGCCAATCAGCAGATATTGACCATTGATTTTAAGGACGTCAAGACAATTACCCAGGGATTCTTTCAGGAATTATTTTTTCCTTTGATTACTGAGTTTGGCGCCGATTATTTGAAATCGAAACTTATAGTCATTAACTTGAGTGACACAAATAAAATCCAAATGCAATCTGCATTCAAAAACTTGGACGACTATTTCGATAAACTTTCAGCGATCAATCACCAAGGGTGCGATGAAGAGATTTACACGATGAATCAAACTTGGTTGATCAAGGCCAGAGAAATCGCGCGGGAAAATCCAGTATTGACAGAGTTAGTGCAGGGGATAACGGATGACGCCATGCGAACAGCACTCGGTCATTTGTCCTTGGAGGACATTCAGTTCATCGCTCGCTCCAATTGGCTTTGCTTCACTCCTCGGTTTTCCAGTCAGTTCCTGATGAACATAAATAAGGAACAACCGCCGATAGTGGAGGCCATGCTCGGTTTAACCGGTTCTATATGCTGAGAGGGGGGTCTATGCTGAAAAAATATCAACAGCAAACGCTAGCCATTGAATTGCTGAAACGCCATGCCAGGGTGAAAATCGTGCATCAAGTGACCGGCATTCCCATCAAGCCATTAAGGCAAACCTATCGACAATTGCATGGTCGTTCTCCTACCCCAGGTTCAATCAAGTTTTCAACACGCGGGTTGACTGGAAGTAGACGCAAATATAAAGACGTTACGCTGTTTGCGGTTTGCTATCGGGTGGCCGCGAGTAAGTTGGCCGATGATCAAATTCAAGCAGTGATAACCGCCTTTGATGCCTATAAACATTCCTACCCATTCGGAAACCTTGATTTTTCAGCGGCGTGGGTTGTTTCTGAGGACATCAAGGATAAAAAAGTGCAGGTCTCAATATGTCCACATTGTCGTGCTTGGGTACTGTTGAATGCAAGAGAAGACCTGGTTGAACGATGTGGCGTATGTAACAACTATTTGTAATCAGGTTATCCAGTGAATATTGAATCCGAGCAAAATTCGACGGCAAAAGAAAAGGAATTCCTGAAAATTAACGACATGGTTGAAAAATTGGGCGTGACTCGGACCCAATTTTGGCGAATGAGGAAGGCAGGTGAGGTTCCTCCACCGGTAATTCGAAATCCACAAATGTGGCTTGCAAGCCAAATTAAAGAATTTTATGAAAGGAGGGTAAAAAAAGAAGATGTCGGAACACTTTGATGCTTTACAACTGCATTCAAACCTTATTTGTCGTTTGGTGCCGTATATTTTTCGATCAAACACGAAATTTTTTTCGGATTTGAGTGAAAAACAAAGTGACCATAAAAGTGACCACGCAATAAAAAAGGGCTTAGACATTTCTGTCTAAGCCCTTGATTTATTTGGCTCCCCCGGACGGGCTCGAACCGCCGACCTAGTGATTAACAGTCACCCGCTCTACCGACTGAGCTACAGGGGATTAATATTTTGCGTATTCTCGATATGGCGCGCCCGGAGAGATTCGAACTCCCGACCGCTCGGTTCGTAGCCGAGTACTCTATCCAGCTGAGCTACGGGCGCTTATCTGAGCCGCTTATTATCTTTTTTTTATTAACTTATGTCAAGATTTATTTAGTGGCGGAGAGAGAGGGATTCGAACCCTCGATGCGCTTTTGGCACATACTCCCTTAGCAGGGGAGCGCCTTCGGCCTCTCGGCCATCTCTCCTATAACTTACTCAGCTTTCCGCGCTTCCTGCTTCAGATTGCTCTTTTTTAATTCTCTCGTAGATTTCTTCCCTATGAACAGATATATCTTTTGGCGCATTCACACCAATTCTAACTTGATTCCCTTTTACCCCAAGAACTGTAACAGTCACATCGTCACCAATCATCAAGGTCTCTCCTACTCTACGAGTCAAGATAAGCATACTATCTCCCTACACTATTAATGCGCTTTGTTACTGCTACATACTCGAATCAACAATTATAACCCTTTTTTAAAAAAAGGGAAGAAAAATCCCAAACAATGCTGTATTCATCCAGCCGTCCCAAATTAAATACTCATTAATTCAGAAACATACATTCGCAAATTTGCACTTTTTGCCGGATATACACCAAAATAGCTTATGCTAGTTTCGTGTACTTCAAGTTTAACCGGCATCCGCCCATCTTCGCGAGAATACAACATGTGCAAACTACTTTTAATGCCCCGGCATGGATTGAGTTTATTGCTCGCCAGCACCCTCTTCATTGCTCCAGCGTACGCAGATAAGCCAGGCCGTGGTCACGGCAGTGAATACAAGCATTCACAACATCAAAAACACGAACGGGAAGATCATCCAAATTACGATGATAGGTCATATAATCGTGAAAAGTTTGATTCACGCCGAGAACCGTATTTCAACGACCAACACCGGTTAAGCATTAGCCAATATTACACCGATCAGTACCGCTCTGGTCATTGCCCTCCCGGACTGCAGAAGAAACATAACGGCTGCCTGCCGCCAGGTCAGGCCAAAAAATGGCGTTTGGGTTATCCATTGCCCAGAGATGTTGTTTATTACGACATCCCTTCCACCATCATAGGCCCTGCACCTGCAGGCTATCGTTTCGTCAGAGTCGCATCGGATATTTTGATGATTGCCATCGGTAGCGGCATGGTGATTGACGCACTGACCGATCTTAATGGGATGTGATCAGCAGACCGGGCGGCATACCAACCCGGTCATTTTTATTCAGTATCCGTAACTAAGATTCCGAATTTTTTTCAGTTCGCCGTCTTCAAATTCCAACAGCTGCTGAAATTTGCGCGGCCCAAAATTGTATATCCATTCCTCGATCAACACCTCTTCAAACTGATCGATCTCCAAGGAGCCGTAAGGATGCCGCAAGCGGCTACCACGAAGCGCTCTGCGCTCTTCCACCGAATCCGGCTCACCGCATTTTTCCAACACTTCGGATTTATGATCGCCAACTTGTACCAGTTTATGCCCACAACGTAGCGCAAACGCATCACCGGCAAACGTTAGCAAGCCCAATGCCAGCAGCATTCCTCTGACTGGAGGACTAGCCATTAAGGACTTACCGTATAACTTTGCGAGTAGCTACCACCTTTACTGCAGACATTCCGACTGGTCGGCGATTCACAGGATACATCGGTAAACTCCGCCTTCAACTCACCTGCCTTATCCGGCACAAAGTAGAAACGGAAATTCGGGTCGGCACTGATCGCGATATCGATTTTAGCGTTTAGCACCGGTTTGCCATTAAACGTCACTTTCAGTTGATCGATGAAGTGCGATTTTCTGATGAATCTGGTCATTTGATCCATCTGCATACCCGTGAGATTGGGATGGCTGATCATCAATTGTGTCAAGGCGGGTTGACCGCTTTGAATGCCATCGTCGAGCCGAAACTTAACCTTGCCCAGCCGTTTCATGGCTTCATCCAAATCCGCGCCGATCGGCGCCGAGCAACCGCCGCTGGCTTTCACGAATTTTTTGGTCATGCTAAGTTTGCCGTCATTGGTTTCGGCAACCGCGCGAATATCGCTATAAGTATTGACGCGCACTCGCAAAGCCAAATCAGCCTTGCCGCTCTCCGGGAAGAACTCGAATTCACCGACAAACGGAAACGGATTTTTATCGACAAACAACCAGATTTTCTTGATGTATTTGTCTTTGCTTTGCGAAAACTTGCTGCTGACCTTAACCGGGACAATCGCCGGATCTTCCGCGCGATAAGGGGCATCCAATTCGATAACCGCATTGGATTCTTCGATATTTTTACCGGCGAAAAACTGGCTTTTCAAAACCGTGTTCCAGGTAATGTCGTCGCCTTCGGCAGCAGCGACCGAGGGCAAAATCATTAAAGCCAACAGATAAATAACGCTGTAAGGTTTGTGCATGCTTTTTCTCTCCTATGTTTAATCTTCCCATTCCAGCTCGGCAAACGCGATCGTGACGTTTTTGCGGTGGAATTGCTCAAATAATTGCCAGTTCTTTTTGGCAGGCAAGCCGACGGTATTTACGGCCTGTTCCAAGGTTTTACCTTGCTTGATCATAGCCCGGACTTCCGCTGCCAAATCGGTCAAATAAGCCTTTTGCGGCTGCATGCTTGCCGGCCAATCTTTAACCAAATGACCGTGGCCGGGCACCACCAATTTGTAATGATTTTTCTCCAACCGCCCCATCTCGGCCAACCAGCCTTTGATGCTGCCGTCTATCACCGGAATGTGCTCCAAAAACAGCAGATCGGCCAACCAGATGGTATCGGTAGCTTTGTCGTAAACGCTCAAATCGTTATCGGTGTGCGCGCTCGGATGGGCGGTCAGCACCAGTTCACGATTCCCCAAGTTCAGCGTCATGCTGTCGCTCACCTGTATATCGGGCGGAATGATGTTGTCTTGATTGACCTGAATATCCAGCAATTCCGCCGCGCGACCGAGATAATGGTCGCCGCGCGTGGCCATGGCGCGCGCCAGCTTATGATGGCCGACAAACTGCACGCCCGGTTCCTTGAAGGCGATATTGCCGTAGATATGATCGGGATGCACATGGGTGTTGATCACGTAACAAACAGGCTTGGCGGTCACTTGCCTGATGGTATTTCGTAGCGCCAATCCTTGTTGCGGACTACCGCCGCTATCGATCACCGCCACGCACTGCTCGCCGACAATGAAGCCGATATTCGCAATCTCGCCGTGATTGTCCCGATCCGGCCAATGATGTGCGGAGGTATGCAGATAGATGCCCGGCACCACTTGACTGAACGATAGCGGCGGCAGTGCCATGGTGCTGTAACTAATCAAAAGGCCCGCTAACAACAACACAAAATTCATTCAGGCGACTCCTATGCGGCGATGCGTTTGAAAAACTCGGTTTCGGCAATAATATCCTGATTGTTCTCAACCCTATCCAGATAGACCAAGCCCATTAAATGATCGAACTCGTGTTGGAATACTCGGGCCGGAAAATCCTGCAATGCCAAGCGGCAGAGCTCGCCTTGCTGATTTTGATAATGCACATCGATAGCCAGATAACGCGGTACCAACGCCCGGATGCCCGGTACGCTTAAGCAGCCTTCCCAATCTTTATGCAATGAGTTATCAATAATCTCGAAACGTGGATTTACCATCAGAATGGGCGGCATTTCCGGAGCATGAGGATAACGAGAGGTAGGCCGGGAAGCGATGATCAACACTTGCCAGGAAGCGCCCAATTGCGGCGCAGCTATGCCGACACCATTGGCTTCGAGCATAGTCGCATGCATGGTTTCAATCAATTTATGGAACTCCGGGCTGGCAAAGTCGTCAACAGGCTGCGCCTGCCGCCGCAATACCTCGGCCCCCAGTTGAGCAATCGGTGTTTTTGAAGTCATGGTTTCAGCGGATATCGCATCGGCAGGTTGCGGAAAATAGTCGGTCCGGGCGCAAGTATACTGCCGATCGGCAGAATCTTCCCGCCTTTACTTTGCAAGGCTTTTTTGTGATATTAGGAACAGGTCCATTGCTGAAAATGCGGGGCTCTGGTTGCCAATTGCTTACTACAACAATTAGTTTTTCCCACAGGAGATAGTATGAAGAAAATCAATAAAACCCCATTTGCCATCGCGATCGGCGCGTCCCTGCTGCCAACACTGGCCGGAAATATTGCCCAAGCTGACAGCAATCCATTTGCGTTGTCTGAGTTGAATTCGGGTTATATGCTGACCGCAGAAGCCAAACCTGAAGCCGGTGCCGACAAAATGAAAGACGGCGCTTGTGGGGAAGGCAAATGCGGCGCATCCATGAAAAAAAGTACTGATAGCAAAGCAGCTACAGAAGGGAAATGCGCGGGCAACAAACCAGCACCGGCAGGCGACAAAGCAGCAGGCGACAAGAAAAAAGAAGGTAACTGAGGCACCAAATCTGACTTAAGCCTCTGACGCCGGCATTGTCATTTGATATGCCGGCGTTGTCTTAAGCTCTAAACCGAAAAACTCTCCCCGCAACCGCAAGTTCCTTTGACATTGGGGTTGTTGAATTTAAAGGCCTCATTAAAACCTTCCTTGGCATAATCCAATTCTATGCCACTCAATTTATCCAGATCGGCCTGTTTCACCAGTACTTTTACATCGTATTGATCGAACACCACTTCGTCGACTTCAGCCTGATCAGCATAATCCAATACATAGGCATAACCGGAACATCCCGAGGTTTTAACACCTAATCTCAAACCTACGCCAGTCCCGCGCTTTTGTAACTGTTTTTGAATTTGCCTGGCGGCACTTTCGGTAATGGTAATCCCCATTCTAATTCTCCTAACTAATTTGCTATCGATGCTTTTAAGGCATCGACGAATTGATCGATTTCGGTTTCGTTATTGTCTTTACCCAAACTGACGCGGATGGCCGACCTAGCCAAAGAAGCGTCCACACCCATGGCGGCCAACACCGGGCTAACTTCGCCGGACGACGCCGAGCACGCCGAGCCGCTGGAAACCGCGATATTGCGCTGGTCCAGCCGCATTAACAACATTTCGCCGTTGATACCAGGAATACCGAACTGCACGGTATTGGGTAATCGCTTGGCATGTTCGGCGAAAATCACCAAGCCAGGAATGGTGCGTAAGGCCTGTTCCAAGCGAGTTCTCAGACCCAACATGCGTAGTTCCCTCAAGCCCATTTCGGCCTTTGCCAACTCGGCAGCTTTGCCAAAACCCACTATCGCCACCACGTTTTCCGTACCGGCCCGCCAACCATGCTCCTGATCGCCGCCGCGCTGCAAGGGCTTTAACACAAAATCTTCGGCAACAACCAGCGCCCCGCAACCTTTTGGCCCGTATATTTTATGGCTGGACAAACTCATCAATTTAACGCCGAGCTTTTTGAACGAAAATGGCATTTTACCCAAGGCCTGGACTGCATCGGTATGCACATTGACACCGCATTCAGACAAATGTTCGGCGATGGCTGCAACGTCCTGAATAAGCCCGGTTTCATTATTCGCCAACATGACGGACGCCATGTCGCCGACTTGCCACTTTACGTTGTCTAACGAGAGTAAGGGCAGGACTCCAGCCCGATCAACCGCTAGCGATTGCAAATACTTGAAATTCCGTCGGTAACATTCGGCATTTTCGAAAATGGAGGGGTGTTCGATGGCGGAAATCGCCAGCCCCACTCCACGGGCATTCGCCAATGCAAGCGCGTTTGCCTCGGTACCGCCGCTAGTAAACACTATCCGTGCTGCTGACGCATCGATTAGAGCTGCCACTTGCTCCCGGGCTATATCGATAGCACTGCGGGCGATACGGCCGAGTTTGTAAAGACTGGACGGATTGCCGTACATTCCACTTAAGTACGGCAACATAGCTTCCAATACGCGCTCGTCACAACGGGTGGTGGCGTTATGATCAAGATAGATCATTAAGCGATGCGTTTTTCCTGCCGGGGTTGCATTTCAATGACATGCTCCACGTGTTTGCTCTGTCTTTTTGCCACGTCGCTGACAAAATCGCGCTCCAGCAATTGTCCAAGACTAATTTCTTTTAAGTAAGCGCGAATTTGCTCGCTCAAGCCCATCCACAAATCATGCGTCAAGCAAGGTTCATCGTTATGACAATTGGCCTTCCCGCCACATTTTGTCGAATCGACCGGCTCGTCGACTGCCTCGATGATGTCGGCAATGTTAATATCTCGGGCATTACGGCTAAGCGTATAACCTCCGCCCGGCCCCCTGACACCTTTCACCATGCCGGCCTTGCGCAAACGAGCAAACAATTGTTCAAGATAAGACAATGAAATGGTTTGCCGAGTCGCAATATCAGTCAACGTCACCGGGTTGGATTGACTGTGAAAAGCCAAATCCAGCATCGCGGTAACCGCGTAACGCCCTTTTGTGGTAAGCCGCATGTCAAACCCCTTATAAACTAATGAAAATTGGGCTGACTATAAATAAACCTAGTAATTTGGTCAAGTATTCGATCGTAACTCTTAATCTGAAGCATCGGGCTTTGGCATTTTTTAAAGCAGATCTTTTCACCTAAATCAAATTATGACTACCGTTTCAACCTATTGAAACTTGAGTCCGCAGGGATTTGCGGGGAGGGGGCTAGATATTACGCTATACGATGAAATTATCTGACGACGGCTATTGCTTATCCTTAATTTCACAATCGTCCAACGCCGGTATGGTTTGGCGATGGCAATCGATACCGGCATCGTGCAATACCTGTTGCATGTCGGCTATTTGCTTGTCGAGCTGATGGATATGATCAAGCATCAGGTTGATGGCATTCGCGATAGGGTCCGGCATATCGCTAGTGGCGCCATAGGCGTCGAAACCGATTTTCTGGGCCATGGCATCGCGCCGCGCTTTTTCTTGCTTGGCTTTCGCATCGACGATATGCGCGGGAATCCCAACTACTGTGACACCAACGGGCACCGATTTCACCACCACCGAATTGGAACCGACTCGCGCGCCATCACCGATTTCAATCGGCCCCAACACCTTGGCACCGGCACCTATCACCACACCATTGCCCAGGGTCGGGTGGCGCTTGCCCTTATTCCAACTGGTGCCCCCCAAAGTCACGCCGTGATATAGCGTGCAATCGTCCCCGATAACAGCCGTTTCGCCGATCACCACACCCATGCCATGATCGATAAAGAATCTCCGGCCGATTTGAGCACCGGGATGAATTTCAATTCCAGTCAGCCATCGGCCTAAGAACGACACATAACGGCCCGCCCATCTAAAACCGCGCAACCACAACCAATGACTGCAACGATGAATCAGCACCGCATGAAAGCCCGGATAGGTCGTTACCACTTCAAAAGCTGACTGTGCGGCCGGATCCCGGGCAAATACGCAGCTAATATCTTCTTTGAGTCTGGCCAGCATGGACTTATTCAGCGTTATGATTTTGCGAGAAGCGCAGGATGCCTCTCAGGATATCCAACTCTTTGGTATCGAGTTGGGTCCGGTTAAAGATTCGCCGCAAACGACGCATAATTGATTTAGAGCGCTCCGGGTGCAGGAAGCCTATATCTGCCATAGTCTGCTGGAGATGAATATAAAAGGCTTCCATTTGTTCGGCCGTCGCCAAGGGCTCTTCGCCGACATCGCCAACCTTGCTAATAATCTCCTGGCCGGATCCGACGAACAACTCGTAGCACACGACTTGCACCGCCGCCGCCAAGTTCAGCGAGCTGTATTCAGAATTACAAGGTATGCGTAGCAAATAATGGCATAAATCCAACTCGTGGTTTTTTAAACCGGAATTCTCGCGGCCGAACACCAAGGCTATATTTTGCTCCGGCAATGCACCCACCCATTTTTCGGCAGTTTGTCGAGCCGTTAAACTTGGCCAGCTGATGGTTCGATCACGCGCGCTGGCACCCAGCACGATCCGGCAATCGGCGATAGCATCCTGCAAGGAATCGAAGACAGTTGCCGCTCTCAATACGTCGTCGGCACCGGAAGCCCTGGCCGTGGCGTCGGCATGCGGAAAGCATTTTGGACTGACCAATCGCAATTGATCCATCCGCATATTTTTCATGGCTCTAGCCACCGCGCCAATGTTGCCGGGATGAGAGGTTTCGACTAAAACCACTTTAAAATGTGATAGCAATGCCCTGCCTCTGCGGCTAAAAAAGCGGCGATTCTAGCAAAATTTGCTATCCTATCCGAGTTTTCTAACTGCTCATTTTCAATTCGATCTATGCACCCGATGCTTAATATTGCCGTCCGCGCAGCGCGGAACGCCGGCGACCTAATCCAACGCTCTTCACAAAATATCGAGAAACTCACCATCGATCAAAAAAGCCGTAACGACTATGCCTCCGAAGTCGATCGGGCCGCCGAGCAGGAAATTATCAAAGTCATTCGCGCCGCGTTTCCCGAGCACGGGATTCTCGCCGAGGAAAGCGGCGAACACAAAGGCAATGACTATACCTGGATAATCGACCCTCTGGATGGCACTACGAATTTTTTACACGGCTTTCCGCAGTATGCCGTATCTATTGCGCTAAAAAACAAGAACAAACTGGAATTGGGCGTGATTTACGACCCCAGCCGCGATGAACTATTCACTGCAGAGCGCGGCGGCGGGGCTATGCTGAACAATCGCAAAATTCGGGTTACCAAACAAAGCAGTATGCGCGGAGCCCTTATCGGCACTGGCTTTCCATTTAAAACCATGGAGAACATCGAACCTTATTTAGGCATGTTTAAAGCCGTCTGCGCCGACTCCGCCGGCATTCGCCGCGCCGGAGCCGCCGCACTGGATATGGCGTATGTCGCCTGCGGCCGCCTGGATGCGTATTGGGAAATTGGCGTGAAGGAATGGGATATTGCGGCTGGGGTATTATTAGTACAGGAAGCCGGCGGGGTCGCTACCGACTTCTCCTTCAATGATAAATACTTACAATCTGGCAACATCATCGTCGGCAACCCCAAAATGCATCAATTGATGTACGCGGCCATCGAGCCGCATGTGCCGGCACGCTTAAAATAAAGCGCAATTTAGCATATAGCCTAGAATTGTTATCGTCTTGCCTTTTCTTTTATACTTACCGGCTAAACAAATTATAAGAGGCCATCATGGAAAAACCCTTTATCCTGCACATGCTGACTACAGCCAAGAATTTAAGCCCATTCGACGTCAATATGGCGATGGACGCAGGCTGGATTTCAGCAATCCCCTACATCAACGTTGAACCCAGCGAAGTCAGGGGCTTGGTCCAAGACGCCATTTTCTCGCGCAGCCCCAAAGGTTTGTTACGCACCGCCATCTTCATCGGCGGCAGGGAAACCAAGCAAGCGATGGATATGCTGAAAATGGCGAAGAACTCCATGGTGCCGCCTTTCGAAGTATCGGTATTTGCGGACCCTAGCGGTGCATTTACTACTGCTGCGGGGATGGTTGCCGCAGTCGAAAAAGAACTGGCTGAAAAATTCGATACCACGCTGGAAGGTAAAAACGTTATCGCGCTGGGCGGTACCGGTCCGGTGGGTCAAGCGGCGGCAGTGATTGCCGCTCAAGCGGGCGCCAAAGTCAGAATCATAGGTAGACAGCTTGATAAAGCCGAGCGCACTGCAGAGCTATGTAGCGAAGAATTCGGCGATGGCAAAATCACGGTGCTTGCAGGCGCCGATGCCGACAAAGCCGAATACATGAAAACCGCCGACGTGGTTTTTGCCACAGGCGCGGCCGGTATTGAATTATTAAGTACCGAATTAATTGCCAAAGCCGCACAATTAAAAGTAGCTGCGGATGTAAACGCGGTACCGCCAGCAGGCATTGCCGGCGTTGATGCATTCGACAACGGCAAACCGTTAGCAGGATCCACCAGCGGTGCAGTAGGCATAGGCGCACTGGCGATAGGCAATATCAAGTACCAAGCGCAAAGTCGTCTGCTGAAAAGAATGCTGGAAAGCGATCAACCGCTATTTTTGCATTTCGAACACGCTTTTGAAGTCGCCCGCGAATTCATCAAATCGTCTAAGTAATTAGCTAAGCTCCCCAAAGTCTGCCTATCACAGAGGGTAAGGTAAAAATGGCAAAACGCAGCATACTCCACATGTTCGACCCGATGCCAAACAACAGTCCGTTTGACATTAACATGGCACTCGATGCAGGTTTTGATGTGCTCATGCCCTACTCCAACGTCAAACTGGAGAGCATTCACAATTTGACCCAAGATGCGATTTTCTCGCGCAGCCCGTCGGCCGGCAAAAAAACCGCGATATTTATCGGCGGCAGAGACATGGGCATGGCTATCGACATGCTGCAAGCCACCAAACCCGCCATGGTGCCGCCGTTTGAAATTTCCGTATTCGCGGATCCCAGCGGCGCCTGTACCACTGCTGCGGCGTTGGTGGCCTGCGTGGAAAAAGCCCTGAAAGAACATCATGGCAAGGAACTAAAGGGCTGCAAAGCGGTTGTTTTCGGCGGTACGGGCCCGGTAGGTATCGCTACGGGTGTGATAGCGTCCTTGCAAGGCGCCGAAACAATCTTAGTGGATCACCTATCAATAGATTCCGCCAAGGACGCTGCCAAACAATACAACCGGCGCTTTGGCGCCAACATGACCGGCGGCGTTGCCCGCAATGACGAAGAAAAAACCGCGTTAGTAGCCGATGCAGACCTGGTATTCTGCACCGCAAAAGCCGGTATCCGTGTGATCAATGCCGCAGTGCTGGCGCAAGCCAAGCAATTGAAAGTGGCCGGTGATGTCAATGCCGTACTGCCATCAGGCATAGAAGGCATAGAACTTAACGATTTATCAACGCCGCTGACCTTGGCCAGTCAGTCGACTAATGCTGTCGGCGTGGGTGCGCTGGCGATAGGCAACGTTAAATACCAGCTGCAACACGAATTGTTAAAAATGATGCTGGAAGCCGAAAAACCGGTATTCCTGGATTTTCGCGAAGCCTTCAGCAAAGCCCGCACTTTGGTCTAAGCGTTTTAGGGTTGTGGGTTATCCAACACACAACCCTAGTCTTTAAATGGCATCAAGATAATTAAATTTGACCGCCAGTCTGGTTAATTCCACATCGTTCTTAATATTCAGCTTGCGATACAAACGATAGCGATAAGTGTTGATAGTCTTGTCACTGAGTTGCAAGGCTTCCGACATTTCCTGAATACTCTTGCCGTGCAAAATCAGACGCACCACTTCAGCCTCACGCTGCGAAAGTTGCAAAAAAGGCGAAACATCCGCACCGGGTAAAAACTGAAAAGCCAAATTACTGGCCACATCCTGGCATAAATACCGCTTACCGGAAATTACCGATTTAATCGCCGCCACCATTTCGCTGACAGGCGACGCCTTGGACACGAAACCGACCACCCCCAATTTCAGCAACTGCTGCGGTATGGGCCCGTCGTTATGCACAGACAATGCGATGATTTTGATCGCGGGCCGCGACTGCAGTATGCGGCGGCAGGCTTCAAATCCGCCTATCCCAGGCATATTAATATCCATCAAAATCACATCGGGCGGCTCGTGCTCGACAATACGCAGAGCTTCCTCGCCACAATCACAGACGGCGACCACAACGATATCCTTTTCAGCCGCTAATAATGCCTCTATGCCGCTTCTGACAAGCTCATGATCATCAACCAGCAATACTTTAATCATAACTTCCTTTTCCGGGGTCTTTTATCCGGGCAAGTTTCCCAAATTTCATCAACAACAGCAACGCTAAAAGTTAATAGAATAGACCGAAATGGCGTTGGTGATTCGTGGTTTTGGCATTTAGCCGTTAAAATAGCGGTTTTGATAAACCAACCTCAGGGCCAACATGCGCACTTCCCAATTTCCTCTTAGCACCGTCAAAGAAATACCGGCCGATGCCGAAATAGCCAGTCATAAACTGATGATACGCGCCGGCTTGATCCGCAAACTCGCCGCTGGCGTATACACTTGGCTGCCGCTAGGCTTACGGGTATTACGCAAGGTAGAGCATATTGTTCGCACGGAAATGAATAAAGCCGGCAGCCTGGAAGTACTGATGCCAGCCTTGCAACCCGCCGAGTTATGGCAGGAAACCGGCCGCTGGGAAAAATACGGACCGGAGTTGGCGCGACTAAAAGACCGCCACGACCGCGAATTCTGCTTGGGTCCGACACATGAGGAAATCATCACCGATCTGGCTCGGCATGAGTTGAAAAGCTACAAACAGCTGCCTATCACCTATTACCAAATTCAGAGCAAATTCCGCGACGAAATCCGTCCGCGCTTCGGTGTAATGCGTTCACGCGAGTTCATAATGAAAGATGCCTACTCGTTTCACCTCGACCAGGAATCGTTGCAAGCGACCTACGATGTGATGTATCAAACCTATACCAATATTTTTAACCGCTTTGGCTTGAAATTCCGGGCAGTGATAGCCGACTCGGGCTCAATTGGCGGCGCGGTTTCCCACGAATTCCACGTACTTGCCGAATCCGGCGAAGACGCGATCGCCTTTTCCACCGCCAGCGATTACGCCGCGAATGTGGAAAAAGCCGAAGCCTTAATGCCGGAAGGCAGCCGGGCGGCAGCGACACAAACCAAAACCTTGGTAGACACACCAAACCAGCATAGTATCGAAGATGTCAGCAGCTTTTTCAAAGTCAGCGCCCAACAGTGCCTGAAAACCCTAATCGTCAGAGGCGAAGACGACACGCTGGTCGCGTTGTTACTGCGCGGCGACCACGAATTAAACCCGATAAAAGCCGAAAAAATCGACGGTGTATTGTCGCCACTGCAATTTGCCAGCGACGAGGAAATTCTCGGCGCCTGCAACTGCAAACCCGGCTCAATAGGTCCGATTGATCTGAGTATAAAGATAGTTGCCGACCGGAGCGTGACGCTGATGTCCGACTTTATTTGCGGCGCTAACCAAGACGGCAAACATTATCAAGGCGTCAACTGGCAACGCGATCTGGCCTTACCGGAGCACATTGCAGACTTGCGCATGGTCGTCGAAGGCGATCCCAGCCCGGACGGCAACGGACAAATTACCATTGCTAGAGGCATCGAAGTAGGCCATATTTTTCAGCTGGGCACCAAATACAGCGAAGCGATGAACGCCGCCATCGTTAACGAAGCCGGCAAAAACCAGATCATGGTTATGGGCTGCTATGGCATCGGTATCTCGCGGGTGGTCGCGGCAGCTATCGAGCAAGGCCACGATGAGCGCGGCATTATCTGGCCGAATGAACTCGCACCGTTTCAAGTGGCCATCTGTCCGATGAATATGCATAAGTCCGATCGCTTGATCGATACGGTCGAGAAAATCTATAAGGACTTAACGGATGCAGGTATCGAAGTGCTACTAGACGACAGAAAAGTTCGCGCGGGATTCATGTTCTCGGATATGGAATTGATCGGTATTCCGCATCGGATTGTAATCGGCGATCGCGGCCTGGATAGCGGTACTGTCGAATATCAAGGCCGAATGGATAAAGAAAGCCAAAATGTTGAATTCGACAATCTCGTCAAATTTATCAAGGACAAACTTGCATAAGGTCCGTTAGCTTAGTCAAACGAAAAAGGGCGCAAATTGCGCCCTTTCTATTTACGGCAACAGACGTTTGTTAGCGTACGAGAGTAAACATCGATTTTACCGCGCCGCACTTAGGGCAACCCCAATCTTCCGGGACATCTTCCCAACGAGTCCCTGGAGCAACTCCTTGTCTTGGATCGCCCAACTGCTCGTCGTAAATGTGCCCACAAGTTTTGCACTTATATTTTCTATATTCGGCCATTTTATATCCTCGGCTTGTAATTAAGGTTTAAACAAAGCGGCGGAATTGTAGCTTAAGCTCCTCCGCTAAAAAACCACGAATATTTGAAGGTATCAGCAACAAAAACAAAACCAGCCTCCGCAGTAACTATTGCACAATAACCTCCCTGACATCGTTTGCGATGCGTGTTATGCCCAAAAAGCAATAGCGACCAAATGATGTAACAGAATTGTTATTTGAATTGAATAACAAAAACAGGTATAAGCCTGATAGTAGGGGAGCGTAGATTTTCATTTTTAGGGGTTCCAATGAAGACAAATATTTTTACAATTCATCATAAGCGGAATATGGTTCTAGCGGTAGGCTTGCTTACGGCCTCTCAGCTTACAATGGCGGCTACAACACCGTGGGTGGGAACTGCAAATTACCAAGCTGCCATTCCGGAAGCAACAGGTGATGAAGGGGCGGTGGTTGGCCCGTTTGATACTTATGATTTCGGGGCAGGAATCGCCATCATCAAACCGAGTGGCGCAATAGCAACCGGCACTAAATTTTCAGGTTCGTTTCAAACCTATGTCGTATCCCATCAGCGTAACTCTGCTGGTATCAACACCCCTCAACTAGATAATTCCGGTGGAACAAATTTTGTCGGTACGGGAAATGGTTTTGAGTTGACCCTGGTTGCTAATTTCTCTGGCGAATACACCAACGTTAGCTCAACTGGCTGGAACTTCAAAATCGACAACGGTGGTACGGCAAAATTGTATTTCGATTCAAAATCACCGGATTATAAATTTGCAAACGATACCGGCTTCAATGACGGCGTTGCAATTTTGTCTGGTTCCATTTCTGGTGGAGATGGCACAATTCTGTTGCCAGGAGTAATCGGCATAGGTGGCGAACAGGTAACACTTGATTTTTCTGGAATCTTTGGCTCCTATAATTCCAACGTTTACGAACCAGATACGATTGGCGGTGGCTCTGCGTTGTTTTCAATCCAAACTAAAGCATTGTTCGGCCAAGCCACGCCCACTCTCGACGAAGTTTGGGCTGGCTCCAAAAAAGTTAACGGTATCACCGCAGCCAACATTGGCGAGCTTGCCGAGTTAGACGGCAAGTTGAATTTAACCGCAGTGCCTGTTCCAGCTGCTGCGTGGATGTTCTTAACTGGTGTTCTGGGCTTTTTAGGAATAAGCAGACGCAAAAACACACGCGGTTAAATAGAAATCAGCAATTGCGACTCTATCCCACCGCTAATCATATTTTAGCGGTGGGAACAGTTAGAAACGAAATCCGACACTACATCATATCCTGGTCAGCGGCGACACTGAAAACAGGAGACAAATTCGAAATAAGCCGTCCCACTCATCTCCCGCAGCCTGACCTTTAACCTGACAATCCGTTGCGGCGCTCTCCAGTAAAATAATCTGCAAATCCTTGCTCTTCAACCTATGCAACGCCTCTTGCACCAATTGCTTGCGCTTATCCCATATCTGGTATTTTTTGTAGAGGGCTTCTTGATTTCCGCCGCGTTTCAATTCGGTCTTGATATTAACCAGCGTTCGCGCTTCGCGGCTGATAGCCCATAAGATTACCGGCGCCGCAACGCCCTCCGCCTTGAGTCCCGCAAGAATTTTAATAGCTCGGTTCACCTTCCCCGACAACAAAGCATCCATCAACTTAAACACGTCAAAACGAGCACTGTCAGCCACATCGTCCTCGACCATGGCCTTGCCGATACGTTTAGCCCCATGCAGGATATAAAGCTTTTCAAGCTCCTGGGCCGCAGCCAGCAGATTGCCCTCGACCCGCACTGCCAGACTTTTTAACGCGTCGCCGTCCAAATGCATGCCCTTCCGCTCCGCCCGGCGCTGCAACCAGTGTAACAACTCCGACCCTTGTAACGGCCAGACTTGCACCACCGCTCCTACCTTCTCCAACGTCTGAAACCATTGCGCCTTCTGAGCCGCACCATCCAGCTTACCGGCCGTGATCAGCAATACGGTATCTTCCGGAGGACGCTGACAATACGCGCTCAGCGCTTTACCGCCTTCCAAGCCAGGTTTGCCGGAAGGCAAGCGCAAATCGATGAGTTTTTTGTCGGAAAAAATAGAAAGGGATTCGGCTTCGAGGGTCAATTGCGGCCACTCGTTGCCGGTATCGATAGCAATGACTTCGCGGGTGGAATAGCCTGCCGCGCGCGCCGCGCGTCGAATATCGTCCGCCGCCTCGCCAAGTTGCAAAGGCTCGTCACCGCTAACCAGATAAACCGGTGCCAGCTCTTTGTGCAAGGTAGCGGTTAACTGGTCAAGCTTCAGACGCATACTTATTTTTTCTGAGTATCGACGGCTATCCTGGCTCTAGCCAATATCATCCGCGCCACTTGCTTATAGATTTCGTTACGAATCAATTGCTCTTCGTTGCCTTTCGCCAGTACCGCGGTTTGGTCGTTAAAAAACTCCCTGGAAATTTCAACAACTTGCTCGTCCATCAGCGCATTTTCCTTGCTGTCGAAAAACTGAAAGCGCAAATAATATTCCAACTCGGATTCGCTGGATTTACCGGTCGAACCGATCGTCAGCACTCGGTTACGCATCTCTTCCCTGAGCACCTTGACTACCACGCCGGCGTCGTTAGGGGAACCCACAATTTTGCCTTTCGACGCTTTCATGATCGATTGCAGTTCGCCCTGTAAGGGCTGGGAAGCACCAAATACATACATGTTTTTCAGCACTTCCGGCATCTCTATCGAACCGCGCAGATGGTATCCGCAGCCGACCAGCAGCGCCAATATTCCGACCAAGACCATTCGGCTCAATTGATTCATCATCTGTTTCTCGAAAACACAGCGTTTAAACAACGATATTCACCAATTTTTGCGGCACCACAATCAGCTTTTTCACCGGCTTACCTTCCAGATAGCGCTGCACATTCTCGTCGGCCAAAGCCAGCGCTTCGACTTGCTCCTTGGAAGCTATCGCCGCAACCGACAATTTACCGCGCAACTTGCCGTTGACTTGCACCACCATCTCGATAGCATCCTGTTGTAACGCCGACTCGTCGATTACCGGCCAAGCCGCGACCACGATGTCATCGTTGTGTCCCAATTCGTTCCACAGCTCTTGCGACGCATGCGGAATAATCGGAGCCAGCATCAACACGATGGCTTCCAACACTTCCTGACGCACAGCCCTGCTATTGTCGCTGTCGTCTTCGAATTTATTCAATGCGTTGACCAACTCCATGTTGGCGGCAATCGCGGTATTAAAGGTGTGGCGGCGGGCCATGTCGTCGCTGACTTTTTGCAAAGCCTGATGCAACTGCCGGCGTAACACTTTCTGATCATCGCTCAACGCGGCTTTGTCCAGCGCCTGCTTCGGCAAACCGGTTTCGATATGTAGATACACTTGCCGCCACAAACGCTTCAAGAAGCGGAAGGCGCCTTCCACACCGGCGTCGTTCCATTCCAGCGATTGGTCAGGCGGCGAGGTGAACATCGTGTAAAGCCGCACGGTATCGGCACCGTATTTGTCGATCAACACCTGCGGATCGACGCCGTTGTTTTTCGACTTCGACATTTTTTCCACTGCACCCACCGTGACCGGCGAACCATCTTCCAACAATTTGGCACCAATGATCTTGCCCTTTGCGTCGCGTTCGACATCGATTTGGGTCAGGTTGAAATAGCGTTTATGGCCGTGATCGTCGATTTGATAGAAGGTTTCGGCGATCACCATGCCCTGGGTCAGCAAGTTTTTGAACGGCTCGTCGCAAACCACCAGGCCTTCGTCGCGCAACAACTTGGTGAAAAAACGTGCATAGAGCAGATGCAGAATCGCATGCTCGATACCGCCGATGTAATGATCGACCGGCAACCAGTAATTGGCGCGCTGATCCAGCATCGATGTGTCGCAGTCTTTACTGGCGTAACGGGCGAAATACCAGGACGATTCCATGAAAGTATCGAAGGTATCGGTCTCCCGCCGGGCAGGTTTGCCGCATTTCGGGCAAGTGGTATGCGGGAAAGTCGGATGCGCGGCCAGCGGCGATTGCGAGCCGTCCAGCACGACGTCGCGCGGCAATGTAATAGGCAACTGCTCGTCCGGCACCGGCACGGTACCGCAGTCGTTGCAGTAAATCACCGGAATCGGCGCCCCCCAATAACGCTGACGGGAAACACCCCAGTCGCGCAATCTGAAATTGGTTTTGCGCTCGCCCTTGCCCAAGCCGGCCAGTTTGGCGGCAATAGCATCGAAGGCTTGTTTGAAACTCAATCCATCGAATTCGCCGCAGTTCTTTAGCACGCCTTTATCGGTGAAGGCCTTTTCGGCGATGCTGTCGTCGGCGCCATCGGCGGCGGCGATGACTTCCTTGATGGCAATGCCATATCTCTTTGCAAACTCGTAATCGCGCTGATCGTGCGCCGGGACCGACATCACCGCGCCGGTGCCGTAATTCATCAACACGAAGTTGGCGATCCATACCGGCACCGATTCGCCGGTCAAAGGATGAATGGCGTGGTAACCGGAGGCAATACCCCGTTTTTCCATGGTTTCCATCGCCGCTTCGGAGGTTTCCATCAGCTTACAGGATTCGATGAACGCGGCGATGTCCGCATTGCTTCCGGCCGCTTTCAATGCCAACGGATGTTCGGCGGCGACGGCGACGTAAGTCACGCCCATCACCGTGTCGGGACGCGTGGTGTAGATGCGAATCGGCGACTCGAAACCATCGACCGCAAAATCCATCTCCACGCCTTCGGAACGACCGATCCAGTTGGCCTGCATGGTTCTGACCTGCTCCGGCCAGCCTGGCAGTTTATCCAGCGAGGTCAGCAATTCGTCGGCATAGGCGGTGATTTTTAAAAACCACTGCGAAATTTCTTTTTTCTCAACCTGGGTATCGCAGCGCCAGCAGCAGCCGTCGATCACCTGTTCGTTAGCCAATACGGTTTGGTCGTGCGGGCACCAGTTGACCGGCGCGGTCTTTTTATAGACCAGGCCTTTTTCCAGCAAGCGCAAAAAGAACCATTGCTCCCAGCGATAATAGCTCGGATCGCAGGTCGCCAATTCGCGGCTCCAGTCGTAACCGAAGCCCAGCCGTTTCAGCTGGTCGCGCATGTAATCGATGTTCGAATAGGTCCAGTCGGCCGGATGCACCTTGTTTTGCATGGCAGCATTTTCCGCAGGCAAACCGAAAGCGTCCCAGCCCATCGGTTGTAGCACGTGTTTGCCCTGCATGCGTTGGAAACGACTGATTACGTCGCCGATGGTGTAATTGCGCACATGGCCCATGTGCAGCCTGCCGCTGGGGTAAGGGAACATCGACAGGCAATAGTATTTTTCCTTGCCGGTATCTTCAGAGGTAGTGAATACCCCGGATTTTTCCCAGTCGGCTTGTACTTTTTGCTCTATCGCCGACGGCTTGTAATGCTCTTCCATCCTATTCGTCTTTTGCTGTAAAAAGGCGCTAGAATACCTTAGAGACGCTTAAAGCTAAAGCGTGAAAATTAAAACAACACCGGGAGCAGCCATGGGCGAAAACAAACTGATCAAAGCGTACGACGATCTGATGGGCCATCTTTACGAGGCGCTGGATGACACGTTGCACTCCGTCGCCGACGCGTTGGAAATAGCCAAGGAAAAAACCAGCGCGCTGGGCGGCCACACTCAAGAAGAAATCAATAAAATCGCCGACTACGTGATGCGCGACGTTGAACATGTCGCCACCGCGCCATCGCAACAAAACGACAGCAATTCGTTGTCCGAATGGTTGAAATTCGACATAGATTTGATCGAAAACTTTGCATTGGATGCCTTCATGGACATCGCCGACAAAACCAAAGTCAAACTGGCCGCGTTGGAGATGGAAGCCAAGCTTTATCATCCGTATAAAAGCGGCGAAGTAGCCGGCCCCGGCACCTTCGTCTGCGATGCCTGCGGCAAGCAAATCGCCTTCAAATCCACCAGCATCATACCTGCCTGCCCCGAGTGCAAGGGCGGCAGTTTCTCACGCGTTTGATATTGCAGGCTTTAACCTTATAATGCGGGCTTTTATCTATTAGCAATCGAGGGCGATTATGCGCAGGGTGATCTTCAATCAGAAAGGCGGCGTGGGTAAATCTACCATTACCTGCAATCTAGCAGCCATCAGCGCCGTGGAGGGTAAAAAAACCCTGGTGATCGATCTCGATGTGCAAGGCAACTCCACCCAATACCTTTTGGGTAACAAGGTCGCCGATTCCGATAAGACCATCGCCCACTTTTTCAAGGACAGCCTGGGATTGGGCTTATTCGGCGGCGGCAAGGAAGGTTTGGACGGTTTGATTCATGAAACTCCCTTCCCCAACCTTTTCGTGCTGCCATCCCATTCCGACCTGGAAGGTCTGCAAAGCAGATTGGAATCGCGGCATAAAATCTACAAATTAAAAGAGGCACTGGAAAAATTGGAAGGCTTCGATCAAATCTATATCGACACCCCGCCTATCCTGAATTTTTACAGCTTGTCGGCGCTGATCGCCGCCGAAAAATGTCTGATTCCGTTCGACTGCGACACCTTCGCCCGCGAAGCGCTGTACACGCTAATGCGCGCCATCGCCGAAGTCAAAGCCGATCATAACGACAGACTGGAAGTGGAAGGCGTCATCGTCAACCAATATCAAAAACAAGCCAACCTGCCCAGACAGTTGGTCGATGAATTAATCGCCGAGGGTTTGCCGGTGCTGGAAACCAAGATTTCCACTTCGGTGAAAGTCCGCGAATCGCATAGCGATGCCCAGCCGTTGATTCACTATGCGCCGACCCACAAGTTAACCGAAGAATACCGGGCCTTGCATCTGGAAATTCACAAATAACGTTTTGGTAAGCACTAACACTAAAAAAGCCGGCAATGCCGGCTTTTTTGTTTCATAGGGGGCAGCAAATCAGAGATCCAACGCTATCAGCGTTTAGCCAATTAATTCCAGCATCGATTTCTCAACCCTAAGGTTCAATCGACAAAATGCCTTGTGCAACACCTCCCAGCCTTCGAAAGAAACGATCGCCCAATTATCGGTGTTGCGGTCCCACTCGGTATCCAATAAGGCGCCCACTCGCACTAGCTGTTTAAATGTTTCATCGGATGGCGCATCGATATGCGCCAAGGCCGCCTCGAGTTGATCCGGCGGTATCAATCTGGCTGCAGGCTGATCGTTGCCGGCATGCCGATTGGTGTACAGCAGATAACCCGGGTTAAGGTTCAGTTTATGTATATCGTTACAGTAAGCATCAAAATTTTGCAGCGGGAACTGTAAAACATGGCTCATTTACGTCCTCCCTAATGGCGCTAGATAATTATGTCGGTCAAAGTACACTCGTCGATCACGGGCTGCTGGATCGTCAGGGTATGCGCCAGCCGCAGTTCGCGGAGCATCGCGCGTTTCTTGGCTTGATGCTGCTGCATGCGCCTGAGAATATCGTCCAACACCCGCACCGCGCTAAGCACATGCGGCCCCTTGTTGATCATCACGCACTCCGCCCGATCGCCCATTGCGGCGTCGGTAATTTCCGCACGCGACGGCATCCCCTCCTTGGCGAGGGTTTCCAGAACTTGCGTCGCCCAGATCACCGGGACATGAGCTGCTTCGCAGATCCATAATATTTCTTCCTGCACTTCGGCCAGACGCTCAAAACCGCACTCCACGGCCAAATCGCCACGTGCGATCATCACGCCGCAACAAGGCGCCCGCATGGCGGCCAGCAACATGGTCGGCAAGTTTTCGAACGCCCGTCTGGTTTCGATTTTTAGCACGATCGCCGGCCGCCTATCTCCCAGACGCGCCATATGTTCATGCAATAACTCGACATCTGCAGCGGTATTGGCGAAAGACAATTCTATGACGTCGGCATTTTCGACCACAAAAGCCAGATCTTCGATATCCTTGGGCGTCAACGCCCCCATTCTGAGCCGGCTCTCGGGCAGATTAATCCCCTTATCGCCTCTCAGTTTTTCGCCGCGCGGACGCACATGGGTGATTCTGACCATAACTTGAGCAAACTCAACCCTGTCGATCACGCCGCCGATCTTGCCGTCGTCGAACCAGATAGGCTCTCCCGCGCGAACATCGTCAAAAATCTCCGGAATGGAACAGCCGATCATCGCCGGCGTCAGCAACTGACCGCTACTGTCGTAAGTTGCCGGCCGGCCGGGGGCAAGGTCACGCGTCAAGATCAGTAAATCGTCCTGCTTTAGCAAAATGGCATTTTCAGCTTGCGGTAACAGATTGATCGTCGCCTGGCGATCATCGGCATGGGCCACCTTACGCTCATGATTGAAAACCGTACCAGGAACAATATACGCGCTTTGAGTCGCCTCCGCCCAGTAGCCTTGCTCGGTAATATCAACCACCGTCAGATTTCGCTTCGCGCCGCGGGCATCGGTGAATTTCAGCTGTTCGCCCAGAAATAATCGAGATAGCCATTCGGCTGGTAACAGCAAGGAGGCATTAGCCGGTGAATGCGGAGCAGTCTGCTGGGACTCGGCTGTCAGCCAGACACGCGCCGGCGCGCTAAGCCGGCCATGGTCGTCGTGAGTCGGACGAATTCGCAGAACCGCCAAACGCGGATCGAGCGGACCGGTCCGCAGCTTGGGGCCGGCCAAATCCATAACCACGCGGCAAGTTCTGCTCAGGGCGCGCTCGGCCTGCTGCAGATGGGCTATCATTTGCGCCCATGCCACCGAGTCGTCATGGGCACAATTGATGCGCATACAATCCATACCTTGCTCAAGCAAGTTATGAATCAGTGAGTAGTCTTCCGCCGCTTCGCTGGGCATGGTAACCATGATCCGCACCCCGCGACCATTTGCGGCCGCCCCCAGCAAACAATCGCTATGATCGGCAAGCAATCGCTCGCCGGCGGCAAAATCCACCACCGTCGACTCTTGGGCAGGCGGCATCCAGGCCTGTCCGGTTAAGCGATGCAACACCTCTAAAACCGCATCAATGGTTGCCAGCACGTGCGATTCTGCCCGGCCCAGCGACGACAGTCCTAACGCAGCCAGTTTTAGTTGCAAGGGCCTTAAATCCCGGCGACGCAAAGCAAGATAATGCAATAGGTTTCGGGCGCTATCCCGGTTATTGCCGCGAACCTGATCGATACGCAGCTGGCACGCCAAGGTTTCGGCAATCATTTCCGCGCGAATGTCCATCAACTCCCTAAGGACGCCATCGACCACGGCATCTTGCAAATACGTGTTTTTATTGACGGGATTCGTTGTCAAAGATCGCCTCTAAAACCAAGCGCATGGCTTGTCTAGTTAATCAGCTCGGATTGTTACTGTAATTTGCCTTAGTCGGCATACCGCCATGCCGCACATCGATACCGTCCAACATAAAAATCGCATGTTCGGCGATATTTCGGCAATGCTCGCCGCAACGTTCCATGGCCTTCATCATTTGCATCACATCCAGGGCTCTGCGGATCATCCGGGCGTCGTGCAATACCAACGCCAGTTGATGCTTGATACCTTCCTGCAATTCCGATTCGCAATCCCTGTCGCACTGCAACAAGGCATAGGCCTGCTTGGAATCCCGGCTTTCAAAGACCACCATCAGTTTATCCAAAATCAGCTTGATCAAACCACCCATTTTGACAATGTCGGTCAACAGCTTTTGATTCGGATCGCTGGTATTCGGATCGAACAACACGGTAATCAACTTGGCGAAATCGACAATCTCGACGCCGATTTTTTCCAGCTCCACCGCGATTTTCGACGTCGCTATCACATAGCGCAGATCGTTTGCCACCGGACAATGCCGGGCGATGATATTCAGCACTTCGCTATCGATTTTACTTTCGAAGTGCTTGACCTTTTTATGCCGCGATACGACTTTTTGCGCCAGCTCGGCATCGCCGTAGTCCAGCGCCTGCATGGCCTGCTCCAGCTGATAAACCAAAAGGTCCGTCATATCCAGCATCAAACTATGCATATGCCCCAACTCGGTGTCATACACATGCAGGGTATGCACATTATTCGGAGTGTCTGTTTGATTCGTCATCGGCAATTCTCGTGCTTATTTAGCCTGGGCTCGGTAATAGCAAAACCTTAGAGTAAGTAGATTACAGGAATGTGACACGTCAGCGCACACACGCAAACTTGGCTCGTTAGCCATTGTTTTTAAAAAAGATATTTATAAGAGTGACGGTCCGCAACCCACAAAAAACTCGCGAAAAAACCGTTATGCGCATTCGCCGGCAGAAAAATGACAAGTACCGACTGTAATGCTGCTGTCATAAACGCAGACAAGAATAGCCTGGTCCGATACCAATATTTGGCGTTTGCTTATGAATACCTCTTTTTATCGAACCATCTGGATTTCCGACCTGCACATTGGTTCGACCCAATGCCAGGCCGATGCCCTGCTGGATTTTTTAAAACACAACGACAGCGAAAAGCTGTATCTGGTCGGCGACATCATCGACTTTTGGGCCTTGTCCAAAAAAATGTACTGGCCGCGCGATCACAACACCATCATTCAAAAAATCCTGCGTAAAGCTCGACACGGCACGCAAATCATCTACGTACCCGGCAACCACGACGAAAACGTCCGCGACTACGACGATTATGTGTTCGGCGACATCGTCGTCAAAAACTCGGATATTCATACCACGGTGCAGGGCAAACGCTTTCTGATCGTGCATGGCGACGAATACGACACCATCGCCAAACATCACCAGTGGCTGGCAAAGATCGGCAGCTTGGGTTACGACTGGCTGATCGAAATCAACCGCTTCTTGCGGATGATCCGAAAGCTGATCGGACGGCAATCGCATTTTTCGTTAGCGGCCTTTGTTAAGTTCAAGGTGAAGAACGCCGTACAGTTTATCTCCGACTACGAGGAAAGCATTGTCCGCACCCTTAAAAACGAAGGTCTGGACGGAGTGATCTGCGGGCATATCCATCACGCCGAGATCAAGGAAATCGAAGGGTTTCTGTACGTCAATACCGGCGACTTCGTGGAAAGCTGCACGGCGATTGTCGAACATCAAGACGGCAGACTGGAATTGATCCGCTGGCTGGCGCAAGAAACGCCGCAACTGGAACAGCAGCATGACGGAGAGCTGCCGCACCTTGGCTAGATCGACACCAGCCTGTCGTCCGGTAAATCGCTAAACCCCTGGCACGACTGGTCTGGTCGGCAGTTGTATTACATGTCACCAAAATTTCCGCAAACCGTCACGGTATCTTAACCCTCCGCCAAGCGTAATCCCGGACAATGCGGCCGGGCTTGCAGAACTTAGGCGTATAGCCCGCCGACTCAGTCATCGCCTGCCTTTCTCCTAGTGCCGATGAATGCGTTTATCTGCGAGTCAGCTCAGGCCCAAGGCCTGTTTACTGATTTTTAAGCACAGAGACAATCCGACCATGATCGCAAAACATAAACGCAGCTACCCGCTGCTAGCGGCAGTAAGTGCCCTCGGTTTCTTCGGTAACGCCCAGGCTGCCACGCCGGTATTTATCAACGAGATCCACTATGACGACAACGGTGCCGCCGACAGCGGCGAAGCTATAGAAATTGCCGGTCCAGCCGGCACTGACCTAAGCGGATGGTCGATTGTCCTATATAACGGCAATGGCGGCGCGGTTTACAATACCAAAACCCTCAGCGGCACCATTGCCGATCAAACCGGCAACGGGTTTGGAACGCTGAGTTTCAGTTACCCAAGCAACGGCATCCAAAATGGATCACCGGACGGTATAGCCTTAGTCAACGGCAGCACGGTAGTTCAGTACTTAAGCTACGAACCCTCACCGTTTGCAGCTGTTGGCGGCCCTGCCAACGGTATGACGAGTACAGACATCGGCGTCACCGAAACCAATTCAACACCCGTCGGCCATTCGCTGCAACTGAAAGGCAGCGGCAGCAGTTACGAAGATTTCACCTGGAATACGGCATCAGCCAATTCGTTCGGAGCGATCAACGCCAGCCAAAGCTTCGGCGGCGTCACGCCACCGCCGCCACCCGTCTCCCAATGCGGCCAAGCCGCAACGCTAATCAGCGCGATCCAAGGCAGCAGCGGCCTTAGCCCCTTGAGCGGCAGCGTGCAGCATGTAGAAGCCGTGGTTAGCGCCGATTTCCAAGGCAGCACCAACTTGAACGGCTTTTTCGTACAACAAGTCAGCGGGGCGGACGCCAATCCGGCTACTTCGGAAGGTCTGTTCGTCTCATCCAGCGTACCGGTGAATGTCGGCGACAAAGTACACATTGTCGGCACCGTGACCGAAACATTCTCAATGACCCGCCTGGAAGCCGTCAGTTCGGTCGATGTCTGTTCTTCCGGGAACGCATTGCCAGCCGCAGTTGAAGTCAACCTGCCTTTCGATAGCGCCGGCAACGATCCCGAGCGCTGGGAAGGTATGCTGATTCAATTGCCGCAAACCTTGACGGTTACCGAAAACTTCAACCTGGGCCGTTTCGGCGAATTCCTGCTGTCATCCGGCGGCCGCTTGTTAACGCCCACGCAAATAGCCACGCCCGGCCAGGCCGCCGTTGATGTTGCCGCGCAAAACCTGCTGAACCAATTACTGGTGGACGACGGCTCCAATACCCAAAATCCGGACCCGGTGATTTATCCGCAACCGACCGGCTTGAGCGCGGCGACCCCATTGCGGAGCGGCGATTCCGTGGTGGGCGCCACCGGCGTGCTGGCTTACGACTTTGGCGTGTACCGCCTGCAACCGACTCAGCCACTAAGCTTTGTCGCCGATAACGCGCGCGGCTCGGTTCCGGCCCTGTCGACACTAGGCTCGTTAAAAGTCGCCAGCTTCAACGTGTTGAATTACTTCAACGGTAACGGTTTGGGCGCGGGCTTCCCAACTCCTCGCGGCGCGGATACGCTCGCGGAGTTTAATCGCCAGCGCGCCAAAATCATTCCGGCCATCCACGCCCTGAACGCCGACGTGATCGGGTTGATGGAAATCGAAAACGACGGTTACGGCAACACCAGCGCCATCGCCGATCTGGTGAACGGGCTGAATCAACTGGCCGGCGCCGGTACTTACGCCTTCATCAATCCGGGCTTGAGCAAAGTCGGAACCGACGAGATTGCGGTTGGCATCATCTATAAGCCCGCGAAAGTGTCGGCGGTCGGCAACGTGGCAATTCTGGACTCTTCGGTCAATCCACAATTCATCGACACCAAAAACCGCCCTACTCTCGCCCAAACCTTTTTGGACAAGGCCTCCAACAAGCTGCTGACGGTAGCCGTCAATCATCTTAAATCCAAGGGTTCCGCTTGCGACGACGTCAACGACCCGGATACCGGCGACGGCCAGGGCAATTGCAACCAGACCCGCACCGATGCCGCGCAAGCCTTGGCCAGCTGGCTGGCTAGCGACCCGACCCATAACGGCGTCAGCAATGCGCTGATCATCGGCGACCTGAACAGCTATGCGCAGGAAGACCCGATCAGCGCATTGAAAAACGCCGGTTACCAAAACCTGCTGGAAACCTTGGTCGGCAATCAGGCGGCTTATAGCTATGTGTTCGACGGCGCGGCCGGTTATCTGGATCATGGCTTAGCCAACGCCGCCCTGACGCCACAAGTCAAAAGCGCCGGCGAATGGCATATCAACGCCGACGAACCGCGCGCGCTGGATTACAACACCGAGTTTAAAACCGCCGGTCAAATTAACAACTTTTACGCGGCGGACGCTTACCGTTCCTCCGACCACGATCCGCTGTTGATCAAGCTGTTCGTGCCCGGCGACCTGGATAACGACGGCGATGTCGATAACAACGACGCCAATCTGATCAAAGCTCAAGTCGGAAAATGTAGCGGCAAGGCCGGCTTTAACCGCGAGGCCGATTACGATCTGAGCGGCTGCGTCAACCTGGCCGACTACCGGATTTGGTACGGCTATTTCAATAGCTACGCAGCTATCAGCAAACCGTAAACAGCGCGGCCATTGCCGATTAATTTTTATTTGTTGAAGAAGGTTTTATGAAAAATATGACATGGCGTTACGGCCTTTTACTTGCTTTTTTATTTTGGTCCGGTACTAACCAGGCGAGTACGCTTAGCACATCCGGCGATATTCAAATTTACCCTGGCAGCAATTTAGACGTCCAAGCTGGTCAACCCCTAGTGGAACTGGAAGCTACACAACCACCACGTATTGCGGCAGGCAACATTCAAATTTCGTCTCGAGGCAGTATAGAAATCCAAGCGGGTCAAACTCCAATAAATTCGGGATCAATTTCATCATCGGCCATAATCTTGCCCACCGAACCCACTTTTTTGGCATTGAAACAGACCTCGAACCTTACCCACATTGGCGATTACTTTAATATTGAAGTGGTCGCATTAGTGCCTTTGGCTAACACCAACCCCAATGAACTGGTGTTGGGCTTTGGTTTTAATACCCAACTTGGCGGCATGGGTGCTGCGCAATTTCTGGGAAGCACTATCAACTCATTGTTCACCGATATTTCAACACAGGATGGCGTGAACTTGGCTGCGGCCGGCTTGGCATTCCCAGGCTTGGGTTTGAATGAAGTAGGTTCGTTGATCTCGCTGGCGGTTTTGCATTTTCAAGCCGTTACAGCGGGAAATTTGGACATCGCGATTACCAGCGATTTGAATGATCTCAATCAAGGATTGATCTATTTGAATCAAAGTCCGTTGGCGATTAATGCCAGCATTGGCTTCGACGTCACTGCGGTGCCGTTGCCGCCGTCTTTACTGATGTTTGTTAGTGGGGTGGTGGTAAGTTTGGGTGGGTTTCGGCGGAAGAGTGGTTAAAATTGGGCTCAACCAGCCTTGATGCGCTTAGAAGGTTTTAGTGTCGCTAACGCGACAGTTATTTTTAATGTCGGTTCACGGACCGACAACCGCGATACTTTCTTTTGCGTGGCCAAAAGAAAGTATCCAAAGAAAAGGCCACCCGACATTCCGCCTTAATCCTCCGCTTCTCGCTTTTGCCGAGGGTTTTCGGAAGGGCCATCCCTGGCCCTCCGAAAACGCGCGGCATCCCTGCCGCGCCCCTATCGGGCCTATCTCGCCAAAAGCTCCGATGCTCGGGGCGGAATAACGGGAGAAAACCACTCCCGAAATCTAGTGAAAAATCAAAAACGTAGGGTGGGCAACGCTTTTCTGCCCACCGTCAGCGGTGTATATTTAATACCGCGTGAGCACAAAAACCGTGCCCCCTACCCGGCTAAACCTTCGGTCAAAGCCGTTCCCTCCGATCACTGGACAATCAGGGCCGCCCTTTACCTACAACGTTGGAGCCATTATGCGTTTCCGTACTCCCCGCGACGATTACGACTTCGACATTCCAGACGAATGGTGGTCGTTCGCAGAACTGGATCAACTTGTCTCCGCCCTCGGCCCTTACTACCCCTACAAACCGGCGGACGCAGTCCAAATTGTTTTGCTGTCGGATATTGAGCCACCTCAGAGAAGTGAGGCCGTCGAGCCATTTAAGAAGTACAAGTTAGTTCCCCTCTTGCTTGCCTTCCGATCACCTGAATGCAAGCTACCACCAATTCAACTCGCTGAACTTGAGGACGCTGTCTATCAATATCGCGTAACGAACGGCTATCACCGTTTCTATTCATCTATTGCTGTTGGGTATTCACATGCACCTGCTGTCTTGTTTCCCAAATGACCATAAGGCACAATTCGTAGGGCGTCAATAGGCGCAGCCGTATTGCGCCGCATGTTGGCCTTAAAGCATTCGGCGCATTACGCTTTCGCTAATGCGCCCTACAAAACTGCACAAATATTAGCTGGGTTTAAACTTCGCAGCGGGGGTTTCTCCCGTATGCCGCGCCGAGCACCGGAGGGTTTGAACGGATCAGCCCGTTAGGGGCGATGCAGGGATGCATCGCGTTTTACGCAGGGGCTGGGAAGCCCCTTCGGAAAACCCCGTTCGAACCCGAGGAGCGCAGGATCAAAGCGACATCCGGGCCGCCTTTTCTTTGGATACTTTCTTTTGGCGGAGCAAAAGAAAGTATCTCGGCTGTCGGGCCGAAACCCGACTTACAAAAAACTGTCGCGATAGCGACACGAATCCTAATAATCCAGCTTCGAACCGTAACTTCGGAGTTATTTTGTTCATCGTTCAAGTTCAGAACACCATCACCCAAGCTATTTTCTCGACCATTCCGCTTCAGAACTCAATCCATCGAGCTCCGGACCGCACCATTGGAGTTATTTTGTCCAACGACCAAGCTCAGAGCTCGACCAATCGAGAAAATTTCTTCATAGTTCGAGCTCGGAACTCCATCATCCGAGCTATTTTCTCGACCATTCCGGTTCAGAACTCAATCCACCAAGCTCGGAACCGCACTGTTGGAGTAATTTTGTCCAATGCCCGAGCTTCGAGCTCGAACGATGGAGAAAATTACTCCAATGTCCAAGCTTTTTTCTAAATCATTCCGCTTCAGAACTCAATCCGCCAAGCTCCGAACCACAACATTGGCGTTATTTTGCCCAACGCTCGAGTTATGAACTCGAGTAATCGACAACCAAGATGCCCCGACTGAATCCCGGCTCACCTCATTCCCCAAATTTAATTGATTAAATTCTGGCCACACAACCTGCGGACGCTACCCGGATAAACCCGGCAATACATTTGTATTACGTTTCACGAAATCTTCATTTAGCAATCACAAGTTCATCACAAAATTTCCTTAGGCTGTACTTGCTTTACCCATAGCGATGGAAATTTCTCAACCCAATATGAACGAGCAGCCAGCGACTTATAACAAAAACGCACCGGCTGTCTTTATCGGAGCGCTTTAAATGATCAAAAAATCTGTTCTTGCCGCGGCCTTGCTGTCGGCAATCTGCACGCAAGCCGAGGCGATTACCATTACCGCCGACGGCGCCTGGCATGCGTTCGACGTCGACCCGTCGGTATCCAGTTCCGGTTACGCGGAATGGATAGACTTGAATAACGACACGCTCAGTTTCGACTTTAGCTTGAGCGGATCGGCGATTTTGAAGGTTGTCGATGCCGGTTTCGCGGGCGACCGTTTCGCGGTTTTCAATGGGGTCGGCAGCTTGTTGCTGGGCCCTACGTCGTCGCCGGTTAACAATTATCCGGTCAACGTCGGCACCGACTTCAACGCCGCGTTTGCTGACACCAACTACAGTCGCGGCGAATTTTTATTGGGCCCCGGCAACTACCAAATCTTCGGCTACCTGCTGGAATCGGCGCTGGACGATAGCAACTCAGCTATCGACGCCACTGTCGGTGCAATCAGCCTGACCGCCGTACCCTTGCCTGCCGCTGCGGGCTTATATGCAGCGGGCGCCGGCCTGCTGGGCCTGGTATCTCGTCGCCGCAAATCCACTAGATAAGGTATAAACCGATGAAATTAAACAAACTTGCCATGGGCATTGCGTTGGGTTTGGGCACACTGGGCGCAGCCCATGCGGTGACCAACATCCCCACCACCACGATCAAAATCGTCGCCTTCAACGATTTCCACGGCCAACTGGAATCTCCGGGCACGTTCCGGCAAACACCAAGCAGCGCGGCATCCACCAATATTCCGGTCGGCGGCGTGGACTGGATGGCCGGTTACGTCGAAAATCTGAAAAGCCAAAACCCCAGCACCGTAGTGGTCTCGGCCGGCGACATCATCGGTGCCACGCCGTTGGTTTCCGCGCTGTTTCATGACGAACCCACCATCGAAACGATGAACCGCCTGGGCCTGGAATTCAACGCGGTCGGCAATCACGAATTCGACGAAGGCAAGGATGAACTGAAACGCATGCAAAACGGCGGTTGCCACCCGACCGATCCTAACTCCTGCCAAGGCGCTTCAGTCGGCACGCCGGTTCCTTTTGAAGGCGCGGATTTCAAATTTCTGGCTGCGAACGTGGTGGAAACCGCTACCGGCAAAACCTTATTCCCGCAATACGCGATCAAAGTCATCGGCGGCGTCCGGGTCGGCTTTATCGGCATGACCTTGAAAGAAACCCCAACCATCGTCACCCCAACCGGCGTGGCCGGCCTGGAGTTCAAAGACGAAGCGGCGACTGTGAATGCCTTGATCCCTAAATTGCGCGCACGCGGCGTAGAAGCGGTGGTGGTGTTGATTCATCAAGGCGGCACGATACCGGTCACGCAAAGTGCATCCACCATCAACAATTGCGACGGAGGCTTGAGCGGTTCGCCGATCAAAAGCATCGTCAACCAATTGGATGATGAGGTGGATTTGGTCATCTCCGGCCACACTCACCAAGCCTATAACTGCCAAATCGCCAACAAGGCCGGCCGTTTGATTTCGGTGACCAGCGCCAATTCGCAAGGCCGGGTTTTGACCGACATCGACGTCGCCATCAACACCGCCAACGGCGAAGTCAGCAGCGTCAGCGCCGAAAACATCGTCGTTGATCGCGGTAACACGGCCATCACACCGAATGCGGCGATTAAAACCATCGTCGACAATTACAAAGCCCTGTCCACCCCTATCGCTAACCGGGTGATCGGCAGCATCAGTGTGGCGATTACCAGAACCGCTACCAGTGCCGGCGAGTCGGCCTTGGGCGATGTGATTGCCGATGCGCAATTACTGGCAACCCAAAACGTCGGCTTCGGCGAAGCAGTGGTCTCATTCATGAACCCCGGCGGCATCCGTGCCGATTTGACCTTTCCGTCCAGCACAGCAGCAGAAGGCGACGGCAAAGTCACTTACGCGGAAGCCTTTACCGTGCAGCCGTTCGGCAACACCTTAGTGACGCTGACCTTGACCGGCGCGCAAATCCATACCTTGCTGGAACAACAGTTCACCGGTTGTACCGTGGGCTATCCGGCCGGCGCACCGGCGGCGGGCCAAGCATCCAACCGCATCCTGCAAGTTTCCAATGGCTTTAGTTACCAATGGAAAGAAAAAGGCACGCCTTGCGATAACGTCAATCCAGCCAGTATCACGATCAACGGCGTCGTGGTCGATCCAGCCGCCAGCTACCGGGTTACCGTGAATAACTTCATGGCGGACGGCGGCGATCAATATTATGTGTTGACGCAAGGCACCAACCGCTTGGGCGGCGCGCTGGATCTGGATGCGCTGGAAAACTACTTTACCGTCAACGGCACCGTAACCCCCGGCCCGCAAGATCGTATCCGGGTGCCTGAGCAGTAAGTTTTATGGATTAGTTGTAAGCTCTGTAGGACTCGGGCCCGCTGGTACGCGATACAGCGGGCTTTTTTTTGCCTGGTCCATCAAAATCAAACGGCATCGATACTTTGTTAATGATGATGCTCATGCCCCATTTGCGCTTGTACCTTGATCACGAACGGATCGGATTCCTTGTCGCCCAAATCGGCAAAATCGATTACGTCGTAACCGTTGACTGGCGTGGGTTGCCAAGGCGCGGCGTTGAGTGGATAAGCCTGTAACAATTCGGTGCGCTCGGAAAACTCGCCATGCCGGCGTTCGATCAACATCGGCAAGGCCACATCCAAACGCATCACCACATGCCATTCGGTATCCGCGACTTTACCTTGATATTCGCGGGTCGGGATGCCATCGGTCCATTCGATTTCGTCAGCAGTCAGCTTGTCCAGCAATTGGCTATCCAGCAATAGCGCCAATTTTTGCCAGGACGGCGTGATGTCCAGCATACGTAAATCGCCGGCTTGAAACTCGATTGCCCGCCGGTCTTGGTGATAGAGCTTACGGTGAATCAGCTCCTGGCCGTCGCGTTGCCACAGCTCGCCCAAACCCAGTTGCGGTCTTTCTATCGTGATCTGCTGGCTATCGCGCCAGAAGCGCCAGCTGACCTCTGCGGGCAGGGGCTCGTGTTCTTCGTGTTCGTGCTCTTCGCCTGTGCGGGTGGTGACAAACTCGGCGGCGATAGCTGGCAAGCTTGCCGAAGATAAATCGATTGTCCGAGTGTCGGCGGCATGCTTGGCCGGCACATGGCTGCAAGCAGTCAAAACAATCAATAAGCCCAAAGCAAACAATTTGCTTAAAAATTTGAAAATAGTGTTGAACATGGATCCTGCACTTTAGCGGTATTCAAAAAAATCAGGGACGGCTAGCGTCCCTGATTTGGTTTCGGGAGAAGCGCCCGGACTATTTACGCATGCCTAGCGCATCAGCCATTACATGATAAATCACGTTTTGTTCCAGCGTACCGCGTACTAGATAGGCACCCGGACCATCCGCATAGATAGCCACGTCTTCGCCCGCGTGGGTTTCCGCGCTCATCGGTACTGTCGCTTCCTGCATGTAGTTCGGATTGGAGGTATCAACCGCTGTCAAATCAGGACGCAGTTTGCTGCCTGCATAAGCAGCGGCCACGGTGCCTTCGTTGGCTGGATTGAATTCCTTGCGTTGCAAGCCACCGGTCCAGCCCGGACCGTTAGCATACGACAAGGTGGTGTAAGGCAAACCCAAAGAATCCTTCAGGGTAACGCCGTCAACCGCGGTTTGACCCAGGATAGGATTGCCGCGCGACGGATAACCGGCGATGGTGAACACATGGCTATGATCGGCAGTAACCAGAATCAAAGTATCTTCATCGCGGGTCAGTTGTTTGGCTTTTTTCACTGCATCCGATAGCGCCACGGTATCGGTCAGCGCCCGGTAGGCATTGCCGGCATGGTGAGCGTGATCGATACGGCCGGCTTCAACCATCAGGTAATAACCTTTGCGATTTTTTTCCAAAATTTTGATGGCTTTTTCGGTCATCTCGGTCAAGGACGGTTCGCCGGCGGCGTCTTGCGCGCGGTCGGCTTCATAGCGCATATGCGAACGCTCGAACAAACCCAGTAAATGATCGGTAGATGCAGGGTTTACCGCGTCGAACTGGGCTTTGTTCCAGACGTAGTCGGAATTATTGTATTGCGACGTCCACTCCAGGGTCAGATCGCGGCCATCGGCACGGCGACCTTTTTGTGTGGGGTATTCAGGGTCGGCAACAGTATTGGGCATGAAGTAGCTACGACCGCCGCCCAAAGCCACTTCCAAACCGTCGCCGTAAGGAAACTCCAGCAACTGGCGAGCGATGTCCTTCACCGTGGCACCGGCAGGCAGATTGCTGTCGGCTTCCCAATCGCGGTCAGCGATATGCGCGTAATTCACGGCCGGCGTGGCATGGGTAAAGCGCGCGGTTGTGACTACGCCGGTGGACATGCCGCGTTCTTCGGCGCGTTCCAGGATGGTTTTCACGCTTTTCGCAGCATTCACTTCCGCGCTTTTTTCGGTGCGCAGAATGCTTTGATCGACTGAAATAGCACCGTCATTGGCTTTAATACCGGCAACCATCGCTGTAGCGGTTGGTGCGGAATCCGAAGTTTGTTGATTGGCACTGGCCGTAACCGAATGCGCCATATTGTTAAACTTTTCAAACTCTAAGCGGTTGAATTCGCCGTCGCGCCCGGCCATTTGACCTTCCAAAATCCGCGCGGCGGTAACGGTGGATACGCCCATGCCGTCGCCCACAAACAAGATGACGTTTTTGGCTTTGCGCAATTCTGCTACATCTCGTTTATTGACCAATACCGCCGCTTCGCCGGCTTTGAACCATTCGGTACCGGATGTCGGTACTTGGCTGGTTTGTGCAGGACTATGGTGATTGTGGTGGTCGCGATCGGCCTGGTCGTCGGCTACCGCGGCGACCGATAACGTAAAACTGAAAGCACCGACGGCTACCGCCGCCAGTTTTTGTGGATGTGTTTTTTTCATGTGTTGCCCCGAGAGCGGTTTACGGAGCCGCAACATTAACGCGCGAATATGACAGTCGCGTGACCGCTCCCTCATCCAAAATTGTCCGACCATATCTCGCAAATATGCCAGGGATTGACTCGTTTCCATATTTCAATTATTGTTGAAATATGGAAAATAAAACTGCTGTTACCGCGTTGGCTGCATTGGCGCAAGAATCTCGTTTGGCGATTTACCGTGCCCTGGTGCAGGCTGGCCCGGCAGGTTTGGCCGCCGGAAAAATCAGCGAAGCCACCGGCATTGCGCCCTCTTCCCTGTCGTTCCATCTAAAGGAATTGGCTTACGCCAACCTGGTGAGCTCGCGCAACGAAAGCCGTTTCGTGATTTATACCGCCAACTTTTCGGCAATGAACGAACTGTTGGCCTTCCTGACCGAGAACTGTTGCAATGGCAATGCCTGCTTGTCGCTTTCGGCCTGTTCCGGCAATAACGATTCTTTACCCTCAACCCCGACCGACCATCCATCATGAACGTATTATTTCTATGTACCGGCAATTCCTGCCGCTCCGTCCTTGGCGAGGCCACTTTCAATCATCTGGCGCCGGCCGGCTGGCATGGCCTGAGCGCCGGCAGCAAACCCACCGGCAAGATTCACCCGCGCTCGTTGGCCTTGCTGGCGAGAGAAGGCATTTCCACCGACGGCTATTACAGCAAGTCCTGGAACGATCTGCCGGTCACGCCGGACATCGTGCTGAGCGTCTGCGGCAATGCCGCCAACGAAACCTGCCCGGCCTATCTCGGCCCGGTGCTGCGCAGCCATTGGGGCGTCGAAGATCCGGCGCATGTTGAAGGCAGCGACGATGAGATCGACGCAGCATTCATGACTGCTTACGGCATTTTGCGCCATCGCATCGAACAGTTTTTTGCCTTGCCGCTGGACCAATTAAAGAACGATCCGGAGCGCCTGAAAGCCGAACTGGATCGCATCGGCACTTTGGTGCCTCAGTAGTTAAGGAGTTTCCTTATGACCAGTATCCATGTATTTGACCCCGCTCTTTGCTGCAGCACAGGCGTTTGCGGTGTGGAAGTCGATCAACAGTTGGTCGGCTTTGCCGCCGATGTCGATTGGGCCAAGCAAAACGGCGCCGATATTGAGCGTTTTAATCTGGCGCAAGCCCCCATGGCATTTGCCGAAAACTCAGTAGTCAAAGCCTTTCTGGAACGCTCCGGTGCCGAGGCCTTGCCGTTGATCTTGGTCGATGGCGAAGTCGCCTTGGCCGGCCGCTATCCTAACCGTGCCGAACTGGCGCGCTGGGCGGCAATTACCGTAACAGAAAAACAAGCCCCGTCCGGCTGTTGCAGCGGCAGTAGCTGTTGTTAACTTTTATTGATGATGCCGTGAACAGCGATTGCAAATTTCTCGACCAAGCACCGCGTTTTCTATTTTTTACCGGCAAGGGCGGCGTGGGAAAGACCTCCATCGCTTGCGCTTCGGCCGTGCAATTGGCGGATGCCGGCAGACAGGTGTTGTTGGTGAGTACCGACCCGGCCTCGAATGTCGGCCAGGTATTTGGCATCGACATCGGCAATCGGATCACCGCCATTGGGGCCGTACCCTGCCTGGCGGCATTGGAAATCGATCCGCAAGCGGCGGCCCAGGCCTATCGCGACCGCATCGTCGGCCCGGTGCGCGGCGTTTTGCCGGACAGCATCGTCAAAGGCATAGAAGAACAATTGTCCGGCGCCTGTACCACGGAAATCGCGGCATTCGACGAATTCACCGCGCTGTTGACCGACTCGGTCTTGACCGCCGGCTATGATCACATCGTGTTCGACACCGCCCCGACCGGCCACACCATCCGCCTGCTGCAACTGCCCGGCGCCTGGAGCGGCTTTCTGGAACAAGGCAAAGGCGACGCCTCTTGCCTGGGCCCCTTGGCCGGTCTGGAAAAACAGCGCAGCCAATATAAAGCCGCCGTCGCAGCCTTGGCCGATCCGCAACGCAGCCGTTTGATCCTGGTCGCCCGCGCCCAACAATCGACCCTGCGCGAGGTGGCTCGCACCCATGAGGAATTAGACGCCATCGGCTTGTCGCAACAATATTTAGTCGTCAACGGCATTTTGCCGGAAAGCGAAACCGCGCAAGACCAACTGGCCAGCGCGATCTACCGGCGTGAGCAAAGCGCTTTAGCCGACATGCCGACAGCGCTGAACCGTTTATCGATGGATCGCATTGAACTGAAACCCTTCAACCTGGTTGGGCTGACGGCTCTTAGGCAATTGCTGAGCACATCCGCGCCGCTATCGATGCCAGGTAATGACATTATGCCGGCCAAACCCGCGCCCAATCTGTCGACATTAGTGGACGAGATCG
Organism: Methylomonas methanica; assembly: GCA_001644045.1. Classification (GTDB taxonomy): domain Bacteria; phylum Pseudomonadota; class Gammaproteobacteria; order Methylococcales; family Methylomonadaceae; genus Methylomonas; species Methylomonas methanica. Next base: position 48,379 of record LUUF01000003.1, read on the forward strand.
CCGCCGACGGCCATGGCCTGGTGATGCTGATGGGCAAAGGCGGCGTCGGCAAAACCACCCTAGCCGCCGCGTTGGCGGTGGAACTAGCACGGCGCGGTTTGCCGGTGCATCTCACCACGTCGGACCCCGCCGCCAATTTAACAGACACGCTGAATGGCGCTTTGCCGGACCTGACAGTCAGCAAAATCGATCCGCATGCGGAAACCGAACGCTACCGCCAGCATGTGCTGGCCACGAAAGGCACCAAACTAGACGAGCAGGGCCGCGCTTTGCTGGAAGAGGACTTGCGCTCGCCCTGTACCGAGGAAATTGCGGTGTTTCAGGCTTTTTCCCGCATCATCCGTGAAGCCGGCAAAAAATTCGTGGTGATGGATACCGCCCCGACCGGCCATACGTTGCTGCTACTGGACGCCACCGGCGCTTACCATCGCGAAGTGGCGCGGCAGATGGGCGACTCCAATCAGCATTTCACCACGCCGATGATGCAATTGCAGAACCCGCACCAAACCAAGGTGCTGATAGTGACGTTGGCGGAAACCACGCCGGTGCTGGAAGCCGCGCAGTTGCAAAACGATCTGCGCCGAGCCGGCATCGAGCCATGGGCTTGGGTGATTAATAACAGCGTGGCCGCAAGCACCGTGCATTCGGCGCTGTTACGGCAACGCGCCGCCAATGAATTGCCGGAAATTGCCGGGGTAGCCGGTCGACACGCCCAGCGTTACGCACTCGTGCCCTTGTTGCGGGAAGAACCAATAGGCCTCGAACGCTTGCTGGCGTTAGCCGGCGGCCATAACTAAACAGCACCAGTAAATCCCGAACATCATTCACTTTTTACCCCGGAGCAAACGCGATGAAACGCCTGCATATCCATCTCGCCGTCGACGATCTGGCGAAAAATATCGACTTTTACAGCGCGTTGTTTCAAAGCGCACCGAGCGTGCGCGAAGCCGATTACGCCAAGTGGCTGCTGGACGATCCGCGCGTCAATTTCGCCGTTTCCAGCCGCGGTCGCCAGCCGGGTCTGGATCATTTGGGGATACAAGTCGAATCTAGTGAGGAACTGGAAGCGGTCGAGCAAAACCTGGCCGCTGCCGAGTTGCCGGTCGCTGCGCAAAAACAAGCCAACTGCTGCTACGCCCAATCCGACAAATACTGGACCGTCGATCCGCAAGGCATCGCCTGGGAGACCTTCCATTCCTTACAAACCATTCCGTTATTCGGCGACGATCAAGTCGTGCAACTTGAACCCGCCGGCAGCTGCTGCAAGCCGTCCACGACCGATAGCGCCGCACAGTAATCAAACCTTTGCCTGAATTTCTGTTTTGGAGACTTCAATGAGCACCCCGCATTGCCCCAATGCCCGATTATCCTTTCTTGACCGTTTTCTGACCTTATGGATTTTTATTGCCATGGCGATCGGGGTCGGCATCGGTTTTCTGTTCCCGACGGAAGTGACCGGCTTCAACGCGGCGGTATCCGTCGGCACCACCAATATTCCGATCGCCATCGGCTTGATCGTGATGATGTACCCGCCGCTGGCCAAAGTCCGTTACGAAGAACTCGGCGACGTATTTCGCAACTGGCGTATATTGGCGGTTTCCCTGATACAAAACTGGCTGCTCGGCCCGATCTTGATGTTCGTGCTGGCTATCGTGTTTCTGCGCGATTATCCCGACTACATGGTCGGCCTGATCTTAATAGGCCTGGCGCGATGTATCGCGATGGTCATCGTCTGGAACGAACTGGCCAACGGCGACAACGAATACGCGGCGGGCTTGGTGGCGTTTAACAGCGTATTCCAGGTGTTGTTTTATAGCGTTTACGCCTGGCTGTTCATCACCGTGTTGCCGCCCTTATTCGGCATGCAGGGCAGTCTGGTTGAAATCACCATAGGCGAAATCGCCAAAAGCGTATTCATCTATCTGGGCGTTCCGTTTCTGGCCGGCTTTAGCACCCGTTTTCTGTTGGTCAAAGCCAAGGGCAAGGATTGGTATCACCAGCATTTCGTACCGAAGATTAGCCCGCTAACGCTGATTGCGCTGCTGTTTACCATCGTGGTGATGTTCTCCTTAAAAGGCGATTTGATCGTGCAATTGCCGCTGGACGTGGTGCGGATCGCGATACCGCTGTTGATTTATTTTGTGGTGATGTTTTTGCTCAGCTTTTTGATGGGCAGAGCCATCGGCGCCGGTTACGGCAAAACCACTACGCTGGCGTTTACCGCCGCCAGTAATAATTTTGAATTGGCGATTGCGGTGGCGGTGGCGGTGTTTGGCATAAACAGCGGCGCGGCGTTTGCGGCCGTGATCGGGCCGTTGATCGAAGTACCGGTGATGATCGCGTTGGTCAACGTGGCTTTTTATTTCCGCAAACATGGACTGATTCAAAATTGACATGCGTTTACCCAACGACTCGCTTACCCAACTTCAACCTTACCAGGGAACGACATAATGGCTGCCGACAAATCGAAAATCGATAGAAAGAAAATCGCTGTGGAAGAACCCACTTACGACCAGCTGAAAAACTTTTCCCGCTTTAACGGGCTGAAGACCCGCACCGTAATGGCGGCTATGGTGGACATTGTGTTGCAAGACGAGCTTTTAAGCCGGCGCGTCATCGATCTATGCGTTGCCAGAGATTCCGACGAAGTCAATTAGCGCGCGCCGGATCAAAGTCGCCAACAATTTTAAGCTGCGTTGATTGAAATCAAAGCTCTCAACGCCAGCATGGGCAATAATTTAACTCGGCATGTTCGATCGCGCATGCCAACGCCGTTTTCTAATTCATCAGCGATCAAGTCAGGTAATGACGATGGACAACGACATTTTAATCGATCAAGCCCGGCAACTTTATGCCGCATTGCATGCCAGACAAACCCGGCTGCCCGCTGCCAACAACAGCAAATTGGCCCGCCTGGAACGCTTGGTATCCAGCGCCTACGGCCGTTACCAGCGCCGCTTGAACCGTTGCGTGCTGTGTTATCAATTCCGCAAGCACGACTGCATCCGCGAGGCCGGTAAAAAGCGTATTCCGTGTCAACGCCGCAACCCCTTCAGCCTGATCGCCGCGTCTTAATCGGCAATATTTTACTGTCCACGACCCGCTATTTTGTTTAGTATTGCGCCATGGATGACGGCGAAATTGCAAAGCCTTCGCGGCGATAACGGTAAAAAACGCGCAACGGGTTTCTGCTTTTTACGCCTTGAGAGACAAGGCAGGCACTTTCGTCTGGCAATCGGAGTTTTATCGATGTTCGCAAAAATCTTGCGGGGCGATTTTCCAGGTAGACAGCCAACGATAGGTTTGAAAAATCTAACGCCAATTTAAGAACGAAGTTTGGGGTGGCTCATGATTTTTCAAATGCAATGGGACACGGCGATTCAACATAACTGCCCAGTAACTCGACGATGAATACTTTTATTCGATCCGTTCTTGCGGAGGCGGACCATAAACCGGAAAGGCTTTTACAGATGCTAAGGGCCGTGCAGGCGCAGTACCTGCATATTCCCCAGGCGGCTATCGAGCAACTCGCCGCAGCCCTGCATATCCCCCGCACCCAGATCATTGCAGTCGCGGAATTCTACAGTTTCTTGCACCTGACGCCGCAGGGCCGTTACGACATTCATATCAGCGATTCGATTACCGATAGAATGTTGGGCAAGGAAAAATTGCTGAACTACCTGGCAGAAAAACTCAAGGTCAAAACCGGCCAAGTGCGCGCGGACGGCTTGGTCAGCCTTAACAATACCTCCTGCACAGGCATGTGCGACCAAGGCCCGGCCGCCTTGGTGAATGGCTATGCGTTGACGCGCCTGGATCATGCCAAAATTGATCTGATCGCCGAACTGATCGAACAACAGGCCCCGTTACTCGAGTGGCCGGCCGAGTTGTTTGCGGTTGACGAGCCGATCCGCAAACCCGGCCTGCTGCTGAACCAGCCGTTCAATAACGGCGCGGCAATAGCAGCCACCCTTGCGCGCGGCCTGATGGAAACCCTGGCGGAAGTGGACTGTTCCAATCTGCGCGGCCGGGGCGGCGCCGGCTTTAAAACGGCGCTGAAATGGCGGACCTGTTCCGTACAGACCGACACCCCGCACTACGTGATTTGTAACGCCGACGAGGGCGAACCCGGTACTTTTAAAGACCGGATGCTGCTCGATCTCTACGCGGACCAAGTCTTCGAAGGCATGACCCTGTGCGCGGCGATTATCGGCTCGGACCAGGGCTTGCTGTATCTACGTGCCGAGTACTTATTCCTCTACGAGCAATTGCAGCGGGTGTTAAAGCGCCGCCGCGAAAGCGGTTTGCTGGGTCGCAATATCCTTGGCCGTGACGGCTTTGATTTTGACATCGAAATCCGCATGGGCGCCGGCGCTTACATTTGCGGCGAGGCGTCCGCGCAAATCGAGTCGTTGGAAGGCAAGCCCGGCATACCCAGGGTTAAACCGCCGAACTCGGTGATCTGCGGCTATCAACGCAAACCCACCGTGGTCGATAACGTCGAGACTTTCTTCGCCGCCACCCACATCGCCATTCAAGGTGGACTATGGTTTGCCGAAGTCGGCACCGCCCAATCGACCGGCAGCAAATTGCTCAGCATCAGCGGCGACTGCGCGCGGCCCGGCATTTACGAATACCCGTTCGGCACCCTGGTCAAAGATATTTTGCGGGACTGCGGCGCGGACGACGTGATGGGCGTGCAAGTGGGCGGGCCGTCCGGCACCTTTATTTCCAACCGGGAATTGCAACGGCGCATTGCTTTCGAGGACCTGTCCACCGCCGGCTCGTTTATGGTGTTCAACAGTAGCCGCAGTATTTTCGACATCGTGCAGAACTTTACCGATTTCTTTGCCCACGAAAGCTGTGGCTTTTGCACGCCTTGCCGGGTCGGCACCACGCTGTTGAAAAATCAGCTGCGGAAAATTGTCGAAGGTAACGGCGCCGCGGTCGATCTGGAAGAACTCAGCGAGTTATGCCTGATCGTCAAAAACACCAGCCATTGCGGTTTGGGCGATTCCGCCGCCAATCCGATTTTAAGCACCTTAGCGAGCCACCCTGAGTTGTATCTGAATCAATTAAAGCAAAGCAGTTTTACACCGGGTTTTGATTTGGACGCTACTCTGGCCGTGGCCCGCCGCATGGCGCAGCGCGACGACGACGCGGCGCATTTATCGCAAGTGGAGAACTGACATGAGCGGCACCCTTTGCATCGACGGCATCGCCGTGCCGTTCAGCGACGGCCAAACCATTATCGAGGCCGCGCGCAGCGCCGGCGTGTACATTCCGTATTTGTGCCACCGGCCGGGCTACGCGCCTTACGGCAGTTGCAAATTGTGCACGGTCAAAGTTAACGGCCGTACCAATACCGCCTGCACCCTGCCGGCTGCCGACGGCCAGACCGTCATCAGTAACAGCCCCGACCTGCAACACGACCGCCAGCGCATCACCCAGATGCTGTTTGTGGAAGGCAACCATTTCTGCCCGTCCTGCGAAAAATCCGGCAATTGCCAGCTACAGGCCGTGGCTTACCATCAGAACATGCTGGATAACCATTACCCGCACTTTTATGCCCAGCGGGAACTGGATGCGTCGCACCCGGATATATTGATCGACCACGACCGCTGTATTTTCTGCAATCTGTGCGTGCGCGCCAGCAAGGAAAAAGACGGTAAGGAAGTATTCGGCATCGCCGGACGCGGCATCCACAAACGCCTGATCGTCAACTCTCCAACCGGCAAACTCAAAGACAGCGATATTAGCGTCAACGACGAGGCCGCCCATGTCTGCCCGACCGGCGCGATCCTGGTGAAACGCAGCGCATACCTGGCACCAATTGGCGCACGCATTTACGACCATCATCCCATCAGCGAAGTGGCCTGCGAAAAGGAGGTTATCAAGGCTGGCGAGGCAAGCGGCTATCCAAGTTGCGACCAGACCAAGCTAGCGCAGAATGGCGGGCCCGACTCCCATTACGCGGCAACCATGCCTCCCGCTCCGGATATCAAACATGACCGCTAAGATTAAAATCGCCACCACCTCGCTGGCCGGCTGCTTTGGTTGTCACATGTCGTTCCTGGATATAGATGAACGCTTGTTGAAACTGGCTGACATCGTCGAATTCGACCGCTCGCCGCTTACCGACATCGAACACTGCGGCCCGTGCGACATCGGCCTGATCGAAGGCGGCGTGTGCAACTCCGAAAACGTGCATGTGCTGCGCGAGTTTCGCAACAACTGCAAAATTCTGGTCGCGGTCGGCGCCTGCGCGATCAACGGTGGCCTGCCGGCGCTGCGCAACTTTTTTAAACTGGAAGATTGCCTGCTGGAAGCCTACCAGGACGGTATCGGCGTGGACAACCCGCAGATTCCCAACGACCCGGAATTGCCTTTATTGCTGGATAAGGTGCGACCGGTCCACGAGATCGTCAAGATCGATTATTTTATGCCCGGCTGCCCGCCGTCCGCCGATGTGTTCTGGCACTACCTCAACGCATTGATCGAAGGCCGTGACCCGACTTTACCTTATGAGTTGGTCCATTACGACTAACAGGGGAACGCTTGTGTACGAACATCTTGAAACGGCGGCCAATCCGCAAAACTTAAAACGGGTCGCTGTCGATCCGGTTTCCCGCGTCGAAGGCCACGGTAAAGTCACGCTGTTGTTGGATGAAAATAATCAAGTCCAGCAGGCCCGGTTACACATCGTCGAATTTCGCGGCTTCGAAAAATTCATCCAGGGCCGCCCTTACTGGGAACTGCCGGTGATGGTGCAGCGCTTGTGCGGCATCTGCCCGGTCAGCCATCATCTGGCCGCCGCCAAGGCCATCGACCAGTTGGTCGGCGTCGATCCCGCTAACTTACCGCCGGCGGCGGATAAATTACGCCGCTTGCTGCATTTCGGTCAGGTGTTGCAATCGCATGCTTTGCATTTTTTCCATCTGTCCAGCCCGGATTTGCTGTTCGGTTTCGAAAGCGAAATTGGCAAGCGTAGCATCGTCGCGGTGCTGACGGACTATCCGGATATTGGCCTGCAAGGCGTGAAGCTACGCAAGTACGGCCAGGAAGTGATTCGCATGGTGTCCGGCAAGCGCATCCACGGCACCGGTGCGATCCCCGGCGGTATGAATAAGGCCTTGAACAAAGAAGAACGCGACTATTTAAAACAAGACATCGCGCAAATCGTGGTTTGGGCGCAAGCAGCTTTGCAACTGGTCACAAAAGTCCACACCTCCCACCTGCCTTATTACGACGACTTCGCGACGATCCGCAGCAAATACCTGAGCTTGACCAAACCCAACGGCGCGTTGGAGCTTTATCACGGCGGGATTCGCGTGAAAGACGAACAAGGCGAAACCCTGGTCGACCATTACGATTACTGCGATTACCCGAAACTGATCCGCGAGGAAGTCCGTTCCTGGACCTATATGAAATTCCCCTACCTGACTTCGCTGGGCAAATCCGACGGCTGGTACCGGGTCGGGCCGTTGGCGCGGGTCAATAACTGCGATTTTATCGACACGCCGCTGGCGGAAGCGGCTCGCGTCGAATTCAAGCAGCATGGCGGCGAAGCGATGGTGCATAGCACGCTGGCTTTCCACTGGACGCGGATGATCGAATTGTTGCATTGCGCGGAAAGCATCCAAATCTTGCTGGACGATCCGGACCTGCTGAGCAGCGATCTGGTCGCCAATGGCGAAAAGCGCTACGAAGGCATAGGCGTGATCGAAGCGCCGCGCGGCACACTGTTTCATCACTATCAAATCGACGAAAACGACATCGTCACCAAAGCCAATCTGATCGTCTCTACCACCAGCAACAATACAGCGATGAACGAGTCGGTACGGCAAGTGGCGGCGAAATATCTGTCAGGTCGCGAATTGACCGAGCCCCTACTGAATAATCTGGAAGTGGCGATCCGCGCCTACGATCCCTGCCTGTCCTGTGCGACGCATGCGGTGGGTAAGATGCCGCTGCAGCTGGAATTGGTCGATGCTGACGGCAAATTGGTGGATAAACTGGTTCGGCATAGTAGCGGCGAATTTATTCACGGCAGCGAATGACAAAACCGATCCTGGTGTTCGGTTACGGCAACCCCAGCCGTGGCGACGACGCCGTTAGTCCCTTGGCATTGGATTATCTTTCCGACCATCTCAACCTTAGCAATATCGAATTGCTCAGCGACTTTCAGTTACAAATCGAACACGCGCTGGATTTACAAGATCGCGAGCTGGTGGTGTTTGTCGATGCCTCGGTAGATTGCCCCGACAGCTTTGCCTTTACCCCGCTAACCCCAGCGCAAGACCACAGCTACACCAGCCATGCGCTGAGCCCTGCGGCACTGCTATCGGTCTATCAAGCCGTCAGCAAGCAGCCGATACCGCCCTGCTTTTTGTTAAGCATCCAAGCCGAAGCCTTCGAACTGGGTACGGGTTTAAGCGAACGCTGCGCGGCCAATTTACAACAAGCTTGCCGCTTCCTGGAAAAGCTGCTGACGCAGCCGTTATCGGCAATCGTTGAGCGTCAATCTGAAAACATCAATCGATAGCGCTTTTGACATAAGCGCGTCAAAAAATCAGTCTCAAAATTTTCCATTACCGCCTATCTGAAAGCCTCACACGCCAGTTTTTTTTCGGCCGATTCGGAAATAATTCTTCGGCATTAAAACCATTACAACTCCGGATTTTTCGCGCCGCGCTGACTGCGCCAAGCGAATTGCAGGCCGCTGATAACGCCGTGCTATTAGGGTAATCTTCAGCAACACGCTCCATTAAAGTGCGGACAGAACCTGCGCACGACCTTATGCTGTTATACAATAATTAATAAAACTGTCACAAATAAGGAAACACCATGTTCTCTCTACAAACCATCTTTGGCAAAGGCGATAAATTTTATGGCTTGCTTGAAGCCAGTGCGGAATCGGCACACGCCTCGGCCAAAGCCTTGATAGAGCTGCTAAGCACGCCCGCAACCCAACAGTCCCTGGAAAAATTTAAACAAGCGCGACGCCGGGAAAAGAATTTATTCGGCCAAATCAGCGAGGAATTGGTCAATACCTTCGTGACCGTGCTGGATCGCGAAGATATCGAAGCACTGAACGGCGCGCTATATAAAATCCCGAAAGTTGTGGAAAAATTTGCGGAACGCTACAGCTTGGCGGTGGGCCGTATCGGCGATGTAGACTTCATCAGCCGCGCCCAGATGCTGGAACAAGCCTGCCAGGTTTTGGAACAGATGGTAGGACAGTTGCGCAAAGGCATGGATTTGGACGAAGTCAAACGACTAAACGATCAACTGCAAACCATCGAAGCGGAAGCCGATGACCAAATTCTTGAGCTGTATCGCGACGTCTATGCCAACGAAACCGATCCGATCCGCTACCTGGTCAAAACCAATCTGTTTGAAATCCTCGAAAAAGCCATCGATCGCTGCCGCGATGCCGGCAATGTGGTTTATCACATCGTCTTAAAAAACTCATAGAAGGACTGTCATGCTGACATTGCTTTTGCTGGTCATTCTGGCGGCACTGATATTCGAATTCGTCAACGGTTTTCACGACACCGCTAACTCTATTGCCACGGTGGTTGCCACCAAAGTATTAACACCCACCCAGGCGGTAATCCTCGCCGCGGCAACCAATCTGGTCGGCGCCTTATCCGGTACCGCCGTGGCTAAAACCATTTCGTCCGGACTGGTCGATACCGGCATGGTGACGATCACCTCCGAAGTATTGATCTGCGCGCTGACCGGGGCGATTATCTGGAATCTGATCACCTGGGCCTTGGGCCTGCCCTCTTCTTCCAGCCACGCCTTGATCGGCGGCTTATGCGGCGCGGCTCTGGCGGCGGGACACAATAATCCCGATGTATTGATATGGTCAAAAACCGCATTAGTGTGGACCGAAAACAAAGGGCTGCTCTGGAAAGTGGTGATTCCAATGATCAGTTCCCCGATCGCCGGCTTTACCTTGGGCATTTTGATCATGGGCTTGTTGATGGCAATCATCAGCGGCATGAATTCCGCCGGCGGCCTAATGGCGCACATCTCCCGGCCGAAATGGATCAATGCCTTGTTCGGTAAGGCGCAATTGGTATCGGCGGGTTATATGGGATTTGCGCACGGCAGCAACGATGCGCAAAAAACCATGGGCATCATCGCGCTAGCCATTTTTACCGCAAACAATGCCGGTACGCTCGATCAATTGCCTGCTTGGGCGGAATTCTTGCGTCCGGATGGCGGAGAAAAAGACATCGACACCTGGATCGTGTTCAGCTGTGCCTTGATCATGGCACTCGGTACCTCGGTGGGCGGCTGGCGAATTATCAAGACCCTTGGTCACAAAATGGTCAAGCTGCACCCGATAAACGGCTTCGCGGCGGAAACCAGCTCCGCAACCATACTATTGACCGCCGCCCATTTCGGGATGCCGGTTTCCACCACGCACAGTATTTCCACCGCAATCATGGGCGTGGGTTTTGCGAAGAACCCGCACACGCTGAAACTTTCCGTGATCGAACGGATTGTCTGGGCCTGGGTTTTGACCATCCCCGCCGCCGGCGGCATTGCCTGGGGCATGGTGAGTTTATTGCCGCTGGTGCATTAAACGCCGACAACTCAGCCGGCGCTTACGGCGCTACTATTTAGTTGGCAGTCGATTAGCCGATGGCTCGCCAGGCTAGTTTCCAAGAGGCCTTAGCAGTTTTTCCATCAGCCTGGGATCGTCGAAATGGCGCTTGCCGAGAAAGGCAATCGCATGGGTTCCCCACTGCCGCATGGCGCCGGCATTCGGCACGCCCATCGGCCAGAACAGAAAGCGCTCCAGGCGCTCGCTGCCTGCCACCAACCCATCCGCATCGAACAAACTCAGATGCCGGCCGTCCGGCGTTGGCAGCGAGCGCAGTTCGTTGTAATCACGCCAGCCGTAAACCATGGATTCCGGCGTCGGTTTTTCCGCTACCACGCCACGGATGAAATGCTTTCCCGAGGATAACCGGACCGTCAGCCGTTCGCTGGCTTTAAGGCCGGGAATCGGCATTGGCGACAAGATCGGCTCGGAACCATCCCGGGGTTGCTCGACCCGCCCCCCTTCGCCCGGAAAAATCTGGTAATAACAACCACAGGAATGAATGCTGTCATAAGCCAGGGGCTTGCCGTCCATCCCCAAGGTGACGCGCCAGATCAAGCCGTCGAAGCGGCCCGCGTAAATATCCAGCCAAGCTTCCGCCGCTCTGGCCGGAAACCAGATGACGTAATTGAGCTGCAGCAACACCTGATCGCCAAACCGGGTGTGAGATTTTAGGGTATAAACGACGGGTTTAACGACGTCTAAAGAGGCGTCCCCATCCGCGCCAATACGGACAGTGCCGATATGATCGCTGTCGCTTGCCGTTTCGACGGCCCATACCGGCGCAAAGGCGGAGAATAAACGGCGCAACTGGTCTGCGGAAGGTTCCGGAACGCCCAAGGGATTGCGGGCCGACTGTTCTAGAATCTTGGCGGTCTCCGCGAGTTCCAAAGCCTCCGAGGTGGGCGGCGCATAGCGAATCAATCGATCCGTGACGGCGTGGTCTTGAGCCGCGTTGGTAAAGGATTCCCGCAACACCTGTTGCTCCCGCCGAATGCCTTCGACAATCGCCCAGCGGGTAAAAAAATAGAAACCCAAAAACCTCTGCCACGTCGAATAGGCGTCGGGAGGCTCGATGGCCGAGAGCAATTGGGACCGCCGACGCGGATAAATCAGAGCCTGCTCGGTAAGGATGTGCCCACAGATATTCAGAGCCGTTTCGACATTTGCACCAAAAGCAGCTTCAAGCTGCGCGTTTGCTTCGGGTGGCAGGTTACGCCATTCTATTTGGCGGGCTGACATATCCAATTGCCGCAAGCGTTCAAGCCATGCGCCGTAAGCATCCCCGGTCAGATTATCCGTTGCAAACGACGCCAGAAAGCGATCGTTACGCAGTTGCAGAAAGCCCGAGATCCGTGCTGTCCCTGCATCCGCCACATCGTAATCTGCGATATGCCTATCCATCTCTTCAAACAGGTTTTCGCAATCTGTTGCCAACAATGTTGATGACGAAGGCAGCGGTTTCCACGCGGCACAGGCTTGAAGGCACAAGGCGAGTATGACGACCAGCGATAAGGCGCGCTGGCTAGAGCTCATAACCCAACAGCCGCTGGCAGGCAGTTAACGGCCATATCAAGTCGATTTCCAGACCAAGCGGACGCGATCTTACCAGTAAACAAAAGCAGAGATCGGCAAGTCGCCTGAAAAAAGTAGCCTTAACAAACATGTCGTAGCCCTCTGTCGATTATCCGGAGCATCTTGCACTGCGCTAAATCAAATGAGTGCAGGAAGTTGAGCTGTTATAACGCCGCGAAAACTAGTTAGTCAATTTCCGAGTTCAAGTGCGCTAAGGGTTATTGATGAACGGCATCGGCACTAAGCTCCGAAACCGGTAGTGACGTATTATTGATTACTGGCCAGCTGTGCGGATGAGTAATCCCGACCAAATTAAAGAAACGCTGTTATCCGTGGTCGAATCGGCTATTGGCTAAAGCAAAAACTTGAATTTAAAACCAATCGCCCTCTGAAAAAATGGCGGCAAGATTGCCTTGCCGCCTTAAGAGTAAGGCCACATCCCTGTGTTGACTTTTAATAAGTTAAGCTTTGCGACGAACGCCCAAAAAGCCTAACAACGCGGAACTGAACAACCAGACTGCGCCAGGAACGGGCACGGCGGCAACTGAGAAGCTTGCTGTATTCGGAATAGTCGCTGCGTAAGCTCCATTTGTGGTGTCTACGGTCCAGTTATTGACATTTGCCACCAAACCTTTGTAAGCATCAAAACTAGTCAATCCGCTACGAATGCCAATGTATTCGGCGTAATCCGGCGTCGCGCTGGTAGTATTTTTATTCAAACGAATGGCGTTTACGCCCTCGGTCAAGCCGGTACTAGCCAAAGAACCGTCAACAGCGAAGTCGCCGTTCGTGACAGCAGTCAAAAAAGTTGTCGGCACGGTCGCACTTGTGCCCAAGTAGGCATAAACAGTTTCACTTGAATTGGCGAGACCCCAGTTTGCACTACCGGACACGGTAACGCGGTTCAATAGGCCGGCCGATGCACTCAATGTCGATTTGTCATAAGCACTAAAGCGAATGACAGAGCCGGCATTGATCAAGCTTGCACCGCTGTTCCACACGTTATAGCTTTCACCGGTATTGAATGCGGAACCGGTCCATTCGTTATCAGCAAAGTAAATATTGGTGTTTGCTTGAATATCTTTGAATGTAGTAAACGCCAAACCATCTTCATCGGCGTTGAAAGCAGTAAATGCGATGTCGCCAGCTGTCAACGAAGCGTGCGCATTGACGCCGGCAGCCATCAACACAGCCGCAGCTAAAGTTTTGCGTAACATGAGATTCTCCAGTTTTTGAGTGCCGGTCTGCCGCGCTGGGACAAATCGGCTAGCCATGCAGGAATACAAAAAAGGCCCGGCAAATGCCGAGCCCAAATCAAAATGGGAGGCGTCCTTGCCTCCCCCTAGCCGATTAGGCTTTGCGACGACGCAGGCCGATCATGCCGGCAATGGCTGAACCGAACAACCAGACTGCGCCAGGTACTGGCACAGCGGCTGGAGTCGCAGTGATCATCATAGTGCGGTCATTGCCACTGGTGGGGTGCTGGATGTTGACATAAGCTACGTTTGCATTGAACTTATCGAAGTACAAGCCCGTGAACTCAGAACCTGGAGTGCCGTTGGAAGCCCAACGAGCCAGGCCTTCGCCGGCGTCCAACAAATCGCCGTCTTTGTTAATGTCTTTGGCGAACCAAATATCGTCATCGATTGAACCATCACGGTCTTCGATGATGTACATATTGCCTTCGGCATCGATTGCCAAATTATCGGCGTTTCTCAAACCACCACCCACCGCCAAACCGGTTGCCAGATCAATGGTGTTGGAATCGGCAAACAAACTGACAGTGTTTGTAGCGACGTTGAAGTTATAAATGCGGCTACGGCCATCTGTAGTGTTAGCATTGGTATCGGAATCGGTAGTTGCGAAATAAATCAACTGATTGCCGCCCAGGTTTTGAATTTCCAAATCTTCCGGACGGTTGTAACCTGTAGCACCAACTTTAACGGCTGAAGCGCGGCCATCTATATTTCCATCGTTAGCCACAACAGAAACGCCTGCTAGAGCACTACCGCTAGCGGTTGTGATGGCTTCCCAGGTAAAACCACCGGTGATAGATGGGCCGTTGTTACCTTCGAACTGACTACCAGCGCCCACTTTCATAGCGAAAGTTTGGCCTGCGGCAAAAAAGCCGTCACCGGTGGTTGCGAAAGGGTTAGCGGAAACATACTTAAAAATTGCACCGCCGTTCAGTTCGTCAACAAAGTACAGGCTGTTGCTGCTATCGAAAGCCAAACCTTCGTGAGAAACGTGCGGAACAACAGTGCGTTGAATAAAGTTACCGCCGTTGGCTACGGCAGTTGTCGCATTGGTTACTTCGAACAAACGACCTTTGCTGCTACCAGTGCCCCAAGATTCCTCAGCGGTTAAGTAGCTGCCCCATGGAGTCCAGCGAGACGCATCACCCGATACAAAACCTTGGGTACCCGGTGCAACGATAGTAGTGGTGCGAGTGTTGTAGTTGGAATCGTGCAAATCGATACGTTGTACTCCGCCGGTGCCGGTTTCAAACGGCATGAACAAATAACGACCCGCGTTAGGACCGGTTTCATTGGCAGTGATCATATCTGGGTTGCCGGAATTGGAGCCAGGTACCAGAGCGTTTTGTGTCGCGCGATCAGAGATACCGATTTGAGTAAAACCTGGGTTTGACAAAGTGATTGGTGCCGCTTCGTTCGCGGTTGGACCAGCCGAGCTTGTCAGCGGAGTAAAATTGTCAAACAGAGTATCCGCCGCTTGAGCGGTCAGAGGCGAAACAACAGAAGCTACTGCCGCAGCAATCAGCGTTAAATTAAAAGCTTTCATAAAATAAACATTCCTAGAGCAAAGTCGGTTAATTGTTTTTGGTCTTCCGCAAAAATCTGCCTCACAGAATTTGCAGAAATAATGTTAACCAGCGCTCAAGAAATTAAAGTTGCAGTTCTGTTAAGTTTTCGTGAAATGTAATACGCGGCTAGCGCCTACACCCTGCCGCAATCAAGACGCGTTTTTTCGATGGCCGCTTCCGGCCATCACTACCTTGATTTTCGTTGGTATCGATTGCCTGAACAAATTGTGTTATTTATCGATAAAAATCAAATAGATAGCCTATTCTGATTTGACAACATGATTAGCCAGGCTAAACGAAAAGCAGCTGAGAGTTCATTGGATTGCTTTGGGAGGATGCACCGTAAGCACTAGTGCGATTTAAAAAGCAGCATTTTTCAATCAGTCGTTTAGGGCTAAATTTCTTCACTTATTGACCAATCGCTTATTCGCCAAAATAGCGAATCCCGAGATTCTGATGCCATGCAGTAAAAACTGAGTTGTTAACTATGACTAAATAACGAAGATTTCTTGCAGACAATAAAAAAGGCCTAGGTGAAAAACACCTAAACCTTTGATAAATATGGATCTGGCGATGGGACTCGAACCAGCGACCGGCTGATTACAAAGCCTGATATTAAAGGCGATAACCTTGTATATCAATGACTTGCCAGCTTCGCTTATACCAAACCTACCTCATTTACACTTGGATTATTCTGTATGTACATTCTGTCCTGGTACAAAATTGGTACAGCAATTAAATCCAGCAGAAGTCAAAAGGAGAAACTATTGGGCTGTTTCTCTGACCAATCCTCTATCGAGTCTACTAACAGCAGTCGCTAACATAACATCGACTTGCTTTTTACGCGGGCTCTATGGCATAAACACGCACTTTTACTTGGGTACAATCACCCGCTATGTTAGACAAGCCAATACTTGGACAAATTACACAAGGCACTGTGTTTACTGCGGCCTGCGGCGAAAACTATCCGACAAAACCTGTTTGGGGGTTGTGCATTACAGCTCGATGTGATGTTGCTCACGAAAATAAAGCCCAAGTTTTTAATTATGTACCGATTGTTCGTTATGACGATTGGTTGTTGGTTGACGGCGGAAGAATTATTCTAGATCGGATATATACCGACCTTTTGAATACCGCTAAAAACGCTATTAGATCTATAGAGAAGTCTGATACTGTATTTAATTTTTACGATCCATTAGATAGTGTCGTCAT
>LUUF01000001.1 GCA_001644045.1 Methylomonas methanica
GCTCGAAAAAATCTTTCGGCAAAAATAGCGACTCTCCGGCCCGCACCTTTGCGCGCAACGCTTAGAAACTGATGGTGTGCGACCTAATTGTGGATTTACTGGAGAATATAAATGGGTGCAAAAACTTGGATGCTCGCAATCGTGGATGGCAATGCTAGCGAAATATTGAAATCCAGTCCTAAGCTGGATAGAGAACGCTCTTATGAGTTTGCCAAAAAGCTGTTTCCTTCTGAAAAATTAGCCTTACTCGGCGATGGCGACCTTTCGTTTACCTGTCCGCCGGACAATGAAATACTGGTCGGCTGTTTTCCTGGATTGAGCATCTTGGCCGCCAAGGAGTTTGGAATAGATTATCCATCTAAATTGCACCCCAGATTCGTCGAGGCATCGTCGGGTAAAACCGTATATCTTCACGCTATGCATAGCGTCGTGGATTGGTTTGCATATGCGGTATGGGTTGATGGCAAACTGGAAAGGTCGCTCAGTATTTCCCCGGATAGCGGCATTCTCGAAGCTATTGGCCCTAAGCAGGCGTTTGAAGAACCCTACTGGTCCGGCCTATATCCTGCCTGCGATCCGGATGACGAGTTTCCTGACTACCCGCTGCCATTTCATCCTCTCGATCTAGGCGAGGCCGCTTTAAGTGAGCTATTTGGTTACCAGCTTGAGGGAGAGATCAATCCAACACTATTAGAACCGGAAACCATCCCTTTGCTCCGTTTTAAACGATCAAGCAAGTGGTGGAAGTTTTGGTGAAGGGCGTATTTGTGTGCGGTTTGTTTTGCGAAATGTCCCGCCCGTTTCCCACAGGCATAAAAAAAGGACTGGGCAAATGCCTAAGTCCTTGTTTTTAAATGGTGGCGATACCGGGGATCGAACCTGGAACCTCGGGGTTATGAATCCCTGATACATAAAAAGCCACAAAACCTCGCAACTAATAACAACTTATATTTCAGTTATTTAACTATTTTTGTTGTTGCAAAATATTGTCATTATTTGCCTATTTTTATAGTCAACTGCGACAAATTTGCGACAAATATTTATAATGAAACCCCAGAAGTAAAGCGGGCCTGAGGGTGCTACCAACACCAACAAGCCCTAACCAATTCACTTAACGATCAGGGTTAAGCAATGGCTACCGCAGATTATACCGCCATTGCCCCCAAGGGGTTTATATGGCAACGATCAGAGAACGTACCAACAAGCACGGAAAACCACGCTATACCGCCGAAGTAAGGCTAAAGGGTTACAAGCCCCAAACCGCCACATTCACACGCCTGACCGACGCTAAAAAATGGATTCAAGATACCGAATCGGCAATTCGGGATGGTAGACATTTCAAAACCTCCGAAGCTAAAAAACATACTGTAGCGGAAATGATCGAACGCTATCTGTCGTCGGCAGGACTCACCAAAGTACAAGATGAACACACCGGCTTACATCTACGGCGTTGGAATGATGAAATCGGTCATATGCTGCTGGCCGATGTGACAGCCGACACGCTCACACTGATCAAAGACAAACTACTAAATGAAACAGTCAGAACTGGGCAAAAGCGCAGCCCGACCACCACCCTCCGATACATGGCGTCATTGTCCAAAGTGTTTAACACGGCAGTTAAAAGCTGGGGCTGGCTGGAAGATTCACCGATGCGGAATATCGAAAAACCCAAGGCAGCAAAAGGCCGGGTCCGATTTTTGGACGATGACGAGCGGGAGCGATTGGCCAAAGCCTGTAAGGAATCGGCAAACCCCCTGCTCTACCCAGCCTTTATCCTAGCGTTATCGACAGGGATGAGGCAGGCCGAAACCATGAATTTATATTGGGGCAAAGCACCTGCCAACCCGCCCCTAGAAGGTGCCTGGGGTGTAGTTCACCTTGAGCAAGATTGTATTATTCTGCATCAAACCAAAAACGCCGAAAAACGCCGTATCCCATTGACAGGTTTGGCGTTGCAATTGCTCAAAGATATGGGCAAGGTTCGGCGCATTGATAGCCCGCTAATTTTCCCGTCCCATAAAGATCCGCAAAAACCCATTGACCTTAAACAGCCCTGGTTGAAGGCAATAGCAGAAGCCAAAATCACTGGCTTTACCTGGCACGATATACGTCACACAACGGCTAGCTATCTGGCGATGAATGGCGCAAGCCTTGCGGAAATCGCGGAAATTCTCGGACATAAAACCCTGCAAATGGTACAGCGCTATTCGCACCTTTCCGACAGCCACGTAAGCAACGTGTTGGCCAGCATGAACGCCAAGATTTTGGGGAGCGTGTAATGTTCGATGAAAACACTTGGAATAGCCTCCCCTTAGCCGAGCGGGTCAAACATGGCAAATTGCCGGAACAACTGAAAATTTCCGACTATGTGAAATTGTCCTACCCTGATCCACAATCACAAACCAACCATGAGAGACGGGAAAAATTGAAAGTAATTCGGGGATACCGAAAATTCATAACTACAGTTTTTCTTAATGCTTGCGACACTGGACATTTAGCTCATGAGCCATCAAAACCCCTTAATTACGTTCAGCCAAGCTCACCGTTTGCGCCACAAGAGTGGCTAAACGATCCTATCTTTCAAACAAAACCCTCAAGGCAACCGAGTGAACGACTCGGTATTACAATTGATGCCACTATCCCTACCCAAGACGCGAAACACTTTTTACAAACCGTCGAAGCAAAGGACAAGTGGCCGGGTAACGAATATCTTGTTAAATGGTGGGAAGACAATGCGCAAACCGAATCCGATATTCGAAATCCCACCCCCTCTGAAAAAATCGAGATCCAGGAAGAGATCAACCCCAAGAAACCGCCAATATATGAAACAAAACTCACGGATTTTAAGCAATTTTTGGATGAAAACCCGCATATCGAAAGCAAGAAAAAAGCCGAGATTCAACAACTACTAATCGAACGTAATTCAACCTTATGGGCACACGGCTTCACTGATTTTTGGAAAAAGCAACCTATATACAAAGCCAAACCCGGCCGTAAGCCCAGTTAATCTGGTGATTTTAAACAAGGGGCGCAAAGCCCCTTTCTTATGTGCGCCTGAGAATGCGTATCCTAAAAACTGGTTATAAAAAAACACCAGTTTAATTACCAGTTTCGCCAGTTTCATTGTTAAATCATTTCGTTAGGATTCCCCCCAAGCCGCAAGACACAATAGCAAACGGCGATTCACTCAAAATGAATATCAGGGGCCGAAGATGACCAAAACCGCAACACAAACCACCCAACCTGCAAACAGGCTAATCCCGGTTCCCGAATGGAATCAGCACCATCCATGGCCGCCCGAAGGCGGTTTACGCCACCTCATTTTTCACGAGAAAACCAACGGTTTTGCCAGCGCATTTAAACGAGTCGGGCGTCGCGTCCTGATTGATGAAGCCGAGTTTTTCGCTTGTGTTGATCGTCAAAATGGGACTTCAAAATGAAAATTGCCGCATCAAACCAATTCGCAGCAATCGTCAGTAATGACTATTTCGCCCCTCAAGTGCCATGCGGCACCCAGTTGATTTTTCAACGGGGTGAATTGGCCAAGATTGGCGATATTGTGGCAGTCCCTTACAGCGATAACGATCCGGATTTCTGCAAAGAACCCTTCCGCGAAGGAGTTGGATATGTCACGGTTGCCATTCAGGCGAGTTTTAGCGTTAGAAAATCGGGCGAGATCCAGAACGAAACACCAGAGTCACCTCCTAAAAATCCAAGTTTAAAGACAGCGTAAATCCGTAACCCGCTCAACATCACAGCGGGGCACATAGCCGCCTCCACCATAAGCCGGAAAATTTCGGTTGCATTGACGGCTATGCCCGCAAGGATTGCACACATGCAAAGTCACCAAGTGATTGAAGCCTTCAAAGCTGCAATGCAAGAAAGCGGAATCGAACCACCGCCAGACTTAGTAGCCGACGGGGTTTTACATCGATACCATATATCTGGCCACAAACCGGGATCTTTGAACGGAGCCTATTTGTTGCATCTCGACGGCTACAAACCAGCAGGCTATGCAGAAAATTTTAAAACTGGCGTCAAAATCACCTGGAAAAGCGATGGCCAGCTCAAACCGACGACCGAGGCCGAGCGTAGCCAGCAAGAAGCCAGAAAACAGCAGAACGAGCAGAGACAACAAGAAAAACAGCAACGCGCTGCCCTACAAGCGGGCAAATTGTGGGCACAAGCCAAAGAGATTACCGAGCGTGATGATCATCCCTATCTGATCCAGAAAGGAGTAGACGCCAACGGCTTAAGACTATTGCCCGCCTGGATCAAGCGAATCAACCAAGACGGAGAATGGCGCAATTTGGTCGTTAAAAACGTGTTGATTGTACCTTTGGTAGACATTCACGGGAAATTACACAACCTGCAAGCAATATTCCCGAACATCGACCCGACACTAGGCCGCGATAAAGATTTTCTGCCTGGCGGGCGCATGGGTGGGCTGTTTCATTGCATCGGCCAACCGACAGCGGAAAAGATCATCTGCGAAGGCTATTCCACTGGCGCCAGCCTTTACAAGGCAACCGGGTTGCAAACCTTTTGCGCAATGTCTGCCGGCAATTTGTTAGCAGTGGCGCAACTTGTCAGAAAACATAGGCCAACGGCGAAAATCGTTATCGCAGCCGATAACGACGAGAAAACCGCCGGAAACCCAGGCTTAAAAGCCGCGAAAGTGGCGGCGTTAGCGGTGGGTGGATTGCTAGCTGTTCCACCCATGGCAGGCGACTTCAATGATTACGCCGCAAGCTTCGCCGGGGAAGCAGAAGCATGAAAGAAACGCACGACAACCCAATTTTAACCGTAATCAAAGCGGCACAACCCGTTAACGAGCAAGGTGAGCCCGATAAATGGGGCGAACGCCGCGAAGGTGATTTCGCCATCATTGATGGGCGTATGTATTACATGCGTAAAGGTCACGACAGCAAGAAAAAGGATGATAACGATGCACCCCAGGTCAACGAAATACCGACCGCACTTACAGATAATTTCATCGCATTCATAACCGAGCAGATAATCTTGGACGATGGTGCAAAACAGGAAACAGCGTTTCGGATTGAGGGCAGGCAGAAAAACGGGGCCCATTTGCCTGTGCTGATTATCCCGGCCACTCAGTATCAAGCCATGCAATGGCCACTGAGGCATTGGGGCGCTCGCGCGATAGTCGAGGCTGATCAAGCCACCCCTCGCCGCCTAGCGAATGCCATTTTAAAGCTATCCAGAAATATACCGATCGTTACGACCTATCAACATACCGGCTGGCGACTCATAGATGATGAATGGCATTACCTAACGGGTAGCGGGGCAATCGGCGCTGCTGGATTGAACTCCAACATTCGTGTTGAATTAGGTGAAGGCCATATCAAGAAATACGCCCTTCCCGCACCCTCTGAAAACCCACGCCAGTTCGCTGGGAAACTGTTCGAACTTTTGCACGTATCAGAGCGCAACCCGGCAATTGGCGCGGTTCTGTTTTGTGCAGTGGTGCGGGCCGTTTTGGGGGAGTGTTTGCCAGTGGACTTTTCCTTGTTTATGGTGGGCCGTTCCGGTTCCCAGAAGTCGGAGTGCACCGCACTGGCAATGGCATGCTTCGGCGCGTTTGACAGCCGTAGCTTCCCGGCCAATTTCACCGATACCGAGGCCGACCTAGAACACAAAAGCCACTCAGCCAAAGATGCCATGTTCAGCGTGGATGACTTCGCCCCCAGCGTTAATCAGCAGGAAGCCAACAAGCTACATGCCAAAGCCGAGCGATTATTTAGGGGTGTAGGCAATCAGGCCGGACGTGGGCGGCGTAACGCCGACATGTCCGGCAAAGCGGCTTATGCTCCCCGCTGTATGCTAATTGCCAGTGGTGAGGACTTGCCGCGTGGAACCTCTTTGCTTGCAAGGCTACTGGTAGCCGACATCAAGCGCGGCGATGTAGATTTGAACTACTTATCCAAACTGCAAAACCTGGCACAACGCGGTGAGTTGACAGCTGCAGTGTCTGCTTTTTTGCAATGGCTGGCCCCACGAATCAATGAACTCAAGTGCAGCTTTCCTAGCGAAGTACGAACGATCCGGGATAAGGCACTACAGGAAAAATTCGCCATCAGTCATCCACGCGCCGCCGATATTTACGCTAGTTTGTATGCGTCTGCCGATTTGTTTATCCGCTTTGCCGAGGAAGTCGGGACGGTCAACTCATTTCGCGCCAACGATTTGATGAACACCATCGAGTCCAGGCTAAAAGCAATCGTTAAAGCGCAAGGCCAATACCAAAAACAAGCCGACGAAGTGGAGCGCTTCGTTATGTTGTTACGTGCTTGCTTCAGCGCGGGCGAAGTTCATGTGGGCGACAATCTCAACCAGGGCCCACCTGCCCTATTGCCCTTTGTCTGGGGATGGCGCAGCCAAACACCCGGTGGCGATCCATCCGGGTGCGGAAGTCATATTGGATACATCAACCAACCCAAGCGAGAACTGTGGCTGGAACCGGAACCCACATTTCGGGCTATCCAACGCTTTGCCACAGCTCAGAATGATCCTTTACTGATCAATCGAGCCACATTGTGGAAGCGACTACACGAACGAGGCTTGCTATTGGCAAGCGAAAAAGACAATAAAACCGGCACACCCCGACCGGATGTTCACAAAAGCATGGCCGGCAAACGCTGCCGGGTGTTGGTATTAAATCCCAGCATTATTACCGGGGGTGACAGTGAATAAGCAGTCTGTAATATTACTTAAGAAGGTATATCTAAATATTATTGGGGATTTTGGGGAGATATATCTATAAGTCTTGTATATCAAAGCTTCCATGCATTTTGGCTTTGGAAAGATGCTGGGGAGGGATTGGGGTTTTTGGGGCTTTTTTGGGTTAGGTTTTACGATGGATAGCCAGAAAAATTCCAACGATTGAACATCTTTGTCAGGCCGGGCTAACTATCTGTCGACCTTTCGCTATCCCGCATGGAAAGCTTTGAACTAGGTCGCGATTCTGAACGGCTCTCATCTTTTGAGGCGAAGGATGTAAGACTAACAATTAACATATAGAGAAATCGGCGAAAGTCGTTTTTTTCGCCCGATTATTTTGTTAGTAAAACAAACCAAAATAACTTACTAACAACAAACCACATAGAGAGGTAGCTTATGAATATTTGTGGTTTGGATCTGTCATTTTCCTAGTCTGAGCACAATCTCCAGATCGCCTAGCCATTGCGCCCGAGCATGAGTTTTTACATAGAAAAATCCTTTAGATCGCCGCTCAGCACCCCCTTGCTTGCAAGGCTGCTGGCGTAGAAATGGTCCAAGTTGTATTCCCAACATATCTGCAGAGAAGTGCATATAAACGAAAACCGGTTTCAGCCCTCTTTGAACATCATGCCGGTGCCTTTTACCATTGCTAAAGTCAACAGACGATCAGCGCTGTAAAACTCAGATAACAAATCAAAGCTATCCTTCATAATCAAAATACTCAAGCTATAGCTAGACTTCTTTGATAGGATTTCTGAAATATGGATAGCAAAGATAAAAAAGCCCTCAGCGAAACGGACATCTGCGACCTTTTCATTACCCCCGCTATCCGCGCAGCAGGCTGGGATGCCATCCGACAAATCCGCCGCGAAGTCACCCTAACCCCCGGCCCCATCGTTGTGCGTGGCAACATGTCGTCTCGCAACAAGAAAAAAAAGAAGTTTGCCGACTATGTGCTGTTTTGGGAGCCCGGCGTTCCGGTTGCCGTCATCGAAGCCAAAGACAACAATCACACGGCCAGTCATGGCCTGCAACAAGCTTTAGGATATGCCGATATTCTACAAGTACCCAGTGCCTTCAGTTCCAACGGCGACGCTTTTGCCGCCCATAGCAAGGTGCCGAACCCCGGCGACGATATAGAAACTGAATTTGCACTCGATGCGTTTCTGCCACCGGATTTACTTTGGCAACGCTACAAGCAGTTTCGCGGCATAGCCGACCAAAACGAAAAACTGGTCGTTCAGCCCTATTACGAAGACAGCAGCAGCAAAGAACCCCGCTATTACCAAGTCGAGGCCATTAACCGCACCATAGAAGCCGTCGCTAACCATCAAAAGCGCGTGCTGTTGGTCATGGCCACTGGCACCGGTAAAACCTACACCACTTTCCAAATCATCTGGCGATTGTGGAAGGCCAAGCAAGTTAAGCGCATCCTCTTTCTAGCGGACCGCAATATTCTGGTCGATCAAACCCTGGTCAACGACTTTAAGCCGTTTGGCTCGGTAATGACCAAAATCAAAAACCGCAAAATCGACCCGGCTTACGAAATTTACCTGGGTTTGTATCAAGCCATCACCGGCCCGGCGGAAGAAGACAAAATCTTCAAAAACGTCTCGCAGGATTTCTTTGACATGATTGTCATCGACGAATGCCATCGCGGCAGCGCCGCCGACGATTCCGCCTGGCGAGAAATACTAGACTATTTTAAAGATGCTATTCAGTTGGGTCTAACCGCCACGCCCAAAGAAACCAAATACGTTTCCAGCACCGACTACTTCGGCAAACCGGTCTATACCTACAGCCTCAAACAAGGCATCGCCGACGGCTTTCTGGCACCCTATAAAGTGGTGCGCATTGACATCGACAAAGACATTCAGGGCTGGACGCCGCCGCAAGGGATGAACGACGACCTTGGCAAACCGATTGAAAGTCGCACTTACAACCAAGCCGACATGGATCGGATTTTGGTGCTCAACCAGCGCACTAAACTGGTTGCCAAGCGCGTCATGCAATATTTGCTGGCGACTGATCCCTATTCAAAAACCATCATCTTCTGCGAAGACATCGACCACGCCGAACGCATGCGCGTCGCCATCGTCAACGCCGCCGGCCAACTGGCTATCGACAATCCCAAATACGTCATGCGCATAACCGGCGACAGCGTGGAAGGTAAAGCCGAATTGGATAACTTCATCGACCCGGAAAGCAAATTCCCAGTCATTGCCACCACCTCGGAGTTGCTGACCATCGGCGTCGACGCTAAAACCTGCAAGCTGATCGTGCTGGATAAAACCATCAGTTCCATGACCACCTTCAAGCAGATTATCGGTCGCGGTACCCGCATTGATGAAGAGTTTGGCAAATTTTTCTTCACTATCATGGACTTCAAAAAAGCCACCGAACTGTTCCGCGATCCGGATTTTGATGGTGACCCGGTGGTGATTTACGAACCCGACGATGACGACGACCCCGTACCGCCCGATCCGGAGCCGGACGACGAGGAAGATGGCGACGACATCGAAGAACCCGCCGGCACCTATAAAATCCGCGTCAGCGGTGTACCAGTCAGAATCACTGCCGAACGTGTCGAATACCTCGGCCCGGATGGTACTCTGATTACCGAATCCTACCGCGACTTCACCCGCAAACAGATTCAAACCGAGTTCGCCTCCTTGGACGAGTTTCTGCAACGCTGGCATAACGCCAAGAAAAAGCAGGCCATCATCGACCTGCTGGAAGATTACGGCATCGTGCTGGATAACTTAGCCGCCGAAGTCGGCAAGGATTACGGCGATTTTGATTTAATCGCCCACATCGCTTACGACCAGCCGCCGTTGACTCGCCAGGAACGCGCTAACAACGTCAAAAAGCGCAACTACTTCACCAAATACGGCGAACAAGCACGCGCTGTGCTGCATGCCCTGTTGGAAAAATACGCCGACGAAGGCATCAGCACCATCGAAAGCGCCAAAGTCCTCAAACTCAAACCGTTCAGCGACATTGGTACCCCGGTCGAAATCATCAACAAAGTCTTTGGCGGCAAAGACCAATACGAAACCGCCATCCAAGAATTAGAACAAGAATTGTACAAACAGGATCAATCTGCATGAGCAACGTTTCCGGCATCATCAAATCCATCCAAGACATCATGCGCAAGGATGTCGGCGTCGATGGCGACGCCCAGCGCATCAGTCAATTGGTGTGGCTGTTCTTTTTAAAGATCTTTGATGACCGCGAACAAGAACTGGAACTGATCGAAGACGACTACCTATCGCCGCTGCCCAAGCACCTGCGCTGGCGCAATTGGGCGCAAGATCCGGAAGGCATGACCGGCGACGAACTTGCAGATTTCGTCAACCTGCAACTCTTCCCTACGCTCAAAGACAAACTGCCGCTGCACGGTCCTGCTGGCCAACGCGCCCAAGTCGTACGCGACGTATTTGAAGACGCCTACAACTACATGAAGTCCGGCACCCTGCTGCGCCAGGTCATTAACAAAATCGGCGAAATCGACTTCAACAACAGCGGCGACCGCCACACCTTCGGCAGCATTTACGAACAAATCCTCAAAGACCTGCAAAGCGCGGGCAACGCCGGCGAGTTTTACACCCCGCGCGCCGTCACTCAATTCATTGTCAACCGCATCGACCCGCAACTGCACGAAACCGTACTCGACCCGGCCTGCGGCACCGGCGGCTTTTTAAGCTGCACTATCGACCACAAACGCGAACGCTACGTTAAAACTGAGCAAGACGAACTTACCCTGCAAGCCTCGATACGTGGCGTCGAGAAAAAAGCCCTGCCGCACATGCTCTGCGTCACCAACATGATTCTGCATGGCATCGACACCCCCACCAACATCCGCCACGACAATACCCTCAGCCGCCCGTATAAAGACTACGGCAACGCCGACCGCGTGGATACCATCATCACCAACCCACCGTTTGGCGGCATGGAAGAAGACGGCATCGAAAACAACTTTCCTGCAAACCTGCGCACCCGCGAAACCGCCGACTTATTCATGGCCTTAATTATCAAATTGCTCAAAGACAAGGGCCGCGCCGCCGTGGTGTTGCCGGACGGCTTTCTGTTCGGCGAAGGCATGAAAACCCGCCTCAAAGAAAGCCTGCTGACCGAATGCAACCTACACACCATCGTCCGCCTGCCCAACGGTGTGTTCAACCCCTACACCGGCATAAAAACCAACATCCTGTTTTTCGACAAAGGTACACCCACGCAAACCGTCTGGTATTACGAACACCCGTACCCGGACGGCGTGAAAAGTTACAACAAAACCAAGCCGATGCGTTTTGAAGAATTTCAAACCGAAATCGACTGGTGGGGCAGCGCCGCCGACGGCTACGCCAGCCGCAAAGCCATTGAACAAGCTTGGCCGGTGTCCATCGATGACATCAAAGCCCGCAACTACAACCTGGACATCAAAAACCCACACGTCGGCGAGCAAATCAGCCACGATCCGGACGAATTGCTAGAACGCTATGCCCAGCAGCAACTGGAAATCGGCCAACTGCGCGACCAGCTTAAAGTCGTGTTGCAGCAAGCTTTGAGCGGGGGCAAAGCCTGATGACGGATGTAATCACCCATTATTTGGACGTGTGGACCTCGGCTATCGCCAGTAAAAGCAACGCTGGTCGCGGAACCAGTGACAAGCACACTGCTTACGGTATTAAAAAACTACGTGAATTAATATTTGAAATAGCTTCGGCAGGTTTACTAATTCACAAAGAAATTGATACTGCTGAAAAGAAAGTAAAATTAGGCGAGGTAGTTACACTAGTTATGGGGCAAGCACCGCCCGGTAATGAATGTAATAAAGAAGGTATTGGCACTATTTTTGTGAAAACTGGTGAATTTGGCCCGATATACCCCGAAGTCAAAGAATGGACAACCAAGCCTTTAAAATACGCGCAATTAGGTGATGTATTGATCTGTGTAGTTGGAGCTACTGTCGGAAAATTAAATCTCGCTATTGACTGCGCTATTGGACGAAGCGTCGCCGCAATTAGGCCAAATGAAGAACTCGATACAAATTATCTATTCTTCGCATTAATGCCATATACACTGAAACTGAGGAACCAATCCCGTGGCTCTGCCCAAGGTGTTATCGGAAAAGAAGAATTAAATTCCGTAGAGATTAGACTCCCATGTCTCGCCGAACAACACCGCATTGTCGCCAAAGTTGATGAATTGATGGCGCTGTGCGATCAACTGGAACAGCAGCAAACCAACAGCATCGCCGCCCATCAAACTCTGGTGCAAACCCTACTCGACACGCTGACTCAAGCCGCCGACACCGCCCAATTCGAGCAAGCCTGGAGCCGCATCGCCGACCACTTCGACACCCTGTTCACCACCGAATCCAGCATCAACCAGCTCAAACAAACCCTCCTGCAACTCGCCGTCATGGGCAAACTCGTTCCACAAAATCCGAATGACGAACCAGCAACTGAATTACTTATGCGAATACAAGTTGAAAAAGCCAATTTGATTGAAGAGGGAAAGATCAAGAAGGATAAGTTACTGGCGGCAATTCGTGAGGAAGAAAAACCGTTTGAATTGCCAAAAGGCTGGGAGTGGGTGAGACTCGGTGTTGTATTCGATATTGCTGGAGGTGTGACGCTCGGCAGGAAATTAACTGGTCCAGATTTAGCTGAACTTCCCTATTTGCGCGTGGCGAATGTCCAGAGAGGACATTTGGTACTTGATAGCATCAAAACAGTAGAAATACGTCAATCTGAATTGGCACGCTATCAACTGTTAAAAAACGATCTACTCGTCACGGAAGGCGGTGATTGGGATAAGGTTGGAAGAACAGCTATTTGGAATTCTGAAATTGATAACTGCCTTCATCAAAACCATATCTTTAGAATGCGTGGCCTAACTGAAGACCTGTCGAGCTCATGGGTCGAGATGTATATGAATTCAATTGCAAAAGCATATTTTCAAGCGGCGTCAAAACAAACTACGAATCTTGCATCTATTAACATGACACAGTTGAAAAATTGTTTGCTTGTGGTTCCCGCATTGCAAGAACAACACCGCATCGTCGCCAAAGTCGATGAACTAATGGCCCTCTGCGACGCCCTCAAAGCCCGCATCGCCTCTGCGCAAACCACGCAACTCCAGCTCGCCGATGCGATTGTCGAGCAAGCCGTCGCCTAGGTTTTAGCATGGATGCGCAAGAAAAATCGTGGTGTGAGAAGGACGAGCACCACCTATACACCTATCATGCCGACTTCAACGAATGGCTGGAAAATGACGACGCCGGCCAACAATTGTTGGATCAATTCGGTTTGGCTAATTTATCCCAACCCAGCAAAGCATTTTTTGCTGGCGATAAGGCCGAATATGACCAAGCCTTTGCCCAATACCGTCAAGACCGCTTACATGAAACACTGGGCCAAGCTTATCTAGGCGAATTATCCGGCGATAATCATTGGTTTGAGCGCAATCTGCAACACTTTGAACAACTGTTGCAGCGCTTGGAACAAAAAGAAGTCGTGCCGTTTGTCGGTGCGGGAATTTCGGTCGCCGGTGGTTTTCCAACCTGGCACGGTCATTTGCGCCAACAGGCCAAAACCGCCAACCTGAATAAAGATCATATCGAAGCCTTGCTGGCAAATGGCCAGTTCGAAGACGTAATTGCCGAAATTGAAAGCCAACGCAGCCGAGATTTGTTTGTGCAGGAAATCCGCGATGTATTTAAACGTACCGGCTCGATTCCCGATGTGGTACTGCGGCTGACCGAGCTGTTTGACGACACGCTATTGACCACTAATTATGACCGCTTACTGGAACAAGCCTACGATACCGGCGAGAAGGATGCTGTGCAGGTCATCAATGGCCTATCCGGTCTGGAAGCCCGGCAATCTGGCAAAGTAACGGTCGTCAAACTACACGGTGACATTATCCAGCCAAGCCGTTGTGTGCTCAGTAAAAATCAGTACGATCAAGCCTATGGCGAGCAGGAGTTGGATTTAACTCGCCCGATTCCGAAATTACTTAGCTATCACTATAAAACCAGCAGCTTGCTGTTTTTGGGATGCAGCCTCTACAACGACAGGACACTGCAAGTGTTTCGTGCCGTCAAACAAGAAGTTGGGGACACTGAGTTACCGCAACATTTTTCTTTCGAGCAAGCACCGGATAATTTGGAAGATCTCGCGCAACGCAACGACTATCTGGCCCAACTGGGCATTACCGCCATTTGGTTTGAGAAAGCTCGTTATGAGTATGTCGAAGGCCTGCTGAGCCTGGCACGGGATGAATTGCGCTATCGAGAAATGGCAAAACTTGGCAGGGCAATGGATCCTTCTCCAACTAATTTGCAGGCGGATACTGAGTTGCTGAACATAGAGCTCAGTCATTTCTTACGTGATTTTGTCGACTTGATGCCGCTCCTTTTTTGGTTGCACCGATCGGTACCCAAAGCGGAAACCAGCAAGTATTTATTGGCTATGCAGCATGTATTTTATGCTTATTCTATGTTTACTGAGGAAACTGATCAGGGGTTAGTTTCCGGATTGGATCTTGTGCTGCGAGCTTTATCAAGTAATCCGCAGTTCGACGGCTACTCTCACGGTAAGTTATCAGGGGCATTTGGTTTATTCCAAAACTACTTGCAAGCGATGGGCGAACGGAACTACGCAAAGGAGAAATTCGAGTGGAACGTCCGAGAAATGCTCTCCATTCCTTCAGGTCAATTTGAAGCTTTATTGGCTGCGAACTCCATCGAATCAAAATTCGACCGCCATGCAATCCGCCTGATCGTTGCCTTATTACGTCACGGCCTTAAGCAATTACAGTCACCCCAACAGTTTTGCGAATTACCGCCAGCCGTTAACATGGAGCTGGGCGACTATCTAGCCTTATCGTTATCCACCAAGCTGAATCTGGCAACCCCTGACCGCTTGGACGATATGCTGACCGGCGACATAAACGACTTGTGCAAAAACGCCTGGGATAACTTTAATAAGCCGATGGAAATCGGATGGTTGGATAAAGTAAAAATGCGCCTATTTGAAAGTTAAGGGGCTTTACTTCTGTTTATAACGCTAGGCACGCAATCGAGTTGTCGCTTAAGTTCGCTATTAACGAACTGCATCACATTGGTGTGATTTCCGCTCGGCATGTCCCAAACCATTACATTTTGTCTCATAGGGTGCATTTACGCGATGCTAAAGTCTGTGATATTGCTTCGGGCAGCTTGATAACCGATCTTGAGCCATCTGTTATCAGCCAAATTCAAATTCTGCGAACTGGCGAACTCCAAAGTTGCCGTTAGTGACCTCACCCAACTGGCCAAAAGCCGCACCGCAGAGCGTTAGCTGTCGTGAACAAACACGCAGCCATTGACAGCACTTAATCCTCAACGCGACAATCCCGTTAAAAAGGTTTGCGAATGGCTCACGGCGCTAGTAACTCCAACTTCAATTCCATTCAAGTCCTCTGGCGCTTGTGGCTGGCCTTGGCGCTGATCGTGGTCGGCAGCTATCTGGCCTTTACCCAGCCGTTGCGACCCAACCCCTACACACCTCCCTCCTCGCTGTGGCCCTGGCAAGCCGATCCTGCCCAGCCCGGTCAAAAGCACTGGGATATTAGCGCCTGGCTGGAGCCGATTGAGACCAATGCTTACTGGCGTTTACCAGTTCTTTCGTTCGGAAACAGCTTTTTCAACCTTTTGCGAGATATTCACTTGGCCGCCGACGGCCACCGATTATGGGCCGTCGGCGATAATGGGGCGATTTTCCACAGCAACAACGGCGGCCAGGAATGGCAGCCGCAAACCAGCGGCACTAAAGACACCCTTTGGTCCGTAGCGTTTCAGGCCGACGGTGAGCACGGCTGGGCGGTGGGCGAAAGCGGCACCATCTTGACCACC
>LUUF01000002.1 GCA_001644045.1 Methylomonas methanica
CATTTCGATGGTTTTTAGGCTGTTAAATATTGACGTTAACCTCTATAAATCAGTTGGTTAGGATTTATTCAAGATCGACTAAATCGCAACAGACCGGCGAGTTTCCATTCTTTGCGCATCGGATTGCCCCTTGATCTTCAGTTTGTCGTCAAACCCGGCAAAACTAGCGTTAAGCTTCGGGTCCAAAGTGTACTTATTGAAAAATCCAGATAAAACCTAAGCCACTTATGAAAATCATGATGTTGCTGGTCCGGAATATTGCGTAAGCTAAGCTTCGACTCGAACGCCTGGGTTAAGGATGAGGTAACGGTCAACATGACAACCTCCAATTTCACCTATTGGCTCCGTTTGGATGATATACGGAAGGGAAAAATCCTTGTTCACAAATTTAGTGTTGCGACCCATGTTTCATGGTATACATACTCTTAACAGCTTAATAACTTGTTAGGTGTCAGAAATAAAGACCTAGTAGTGAGTTGTTCGGAAAAAATATTCGGACAGAAATACCAGTCCATCTGAAAGCATGCGGTCGGCGACCCAGTCGATGTTCGTGCCTTTTGCCCTCGTCCCCTACTGGGCACCAATTATAGTTACAGTAGGTATCGTTTCGTATTAACGTCCGGGCCGTCGGATATGTTTCTACCGGCTGGGGCTAATAGAAGGATAAATAGCAGATGAAAACCTTATTGCTCGCCGCCTCGCTGTCGCTCATCGCGTCGGTCCCCGCGCTCGCCGCGCCGCAGACCTATTCGCGCACAATCGTGACCAACAGAGACACGCAAATGATCGTCGAGGATTTCCATGTGGTTCCCGGCGCGGCGTCGAGCGCCGCTTCTGCGCTCGACGGAAGCAGCGCCGCCGCCTCCGCCGATTTCGGCGTCGTCAAACTGTCCGCAAACGCACTCACCGATATCGGCTTTTCGCAGGCGGTCGGCTCGTTCCGCGATACGATCACGCTGTCAGGCACGGGCCCAGTGCCGATCACGATCAGCTTCCTCGCCAATGGAGTGGTGACCAATCACAACCCGGGCGTGGGCGACTGGTCCTACGATGTTGCTATGCACCTGCAGGGCGACTTTACCGATCTCTCCCGCGAAACGCCAGTATTGTCGACGGCAACAGGCAACGTGTCGATCCCGCTCTCGATCAGCGGCAGTGCGTTCGCAGGAGTTCCACTCGATCTGTTCGGCTTTTTCGCCATCTATTCGAGCGGGAATACATTCAGCGCCTTTGGGCTCGACTTCGCACACACCGCGCTGCTGACTGGAATCGACGTTCCCGACGGCGTGACGGTCACTTCGGCCACCTACGGGCTGCTGCCTACCAGCGACGGCCAATTTACCTATCAGGCGGTGAAAGACGCCCTCGTGCCGGTGCCAGTGCCAGTGCCCGCCTTGTTACCGCTGTTCGGGCTGGCGTTCAGCGTGGCAGCTCTAGCGCGTTGCCGCCGAATCTGTGGAGGAAAAGGATGAGTGTCTACTCTCCTAAATAGCTGGTAGCGTAAGGAGCCATGACCAGCAAGGCCGCCCCTTCCGCCATGCGGCACGCAGCGCAGCTGGGACGCAAAAAGGTGCTTCGCTATTTGTTTTTGACATAGATCTGAAGCGCCGAGCAAGGACATCCAAGAATTCATGCACTACCCGGCCAGCGCATCGAAGCGACATGTGTGGGGTTTTGAATATTGAACAGGCTCGGAACCTCTTTGAGTTGCAAGCTGCCTCGGCGCCCATGATTTATAGTCCATTGTCTATAGCCAGCCCCGTAGCGAGTCCGAGGCACGAAGTTCGGTGAACATTGAAAGGCCACATGCTCTTTTCCTCGGCTTTGAAAGATCGTACAAAAGCCAAGAAGAAATCTGAGGAAGAGGGCGAGAGCACATGGAAGAAGACCAGAGCTCAAGCTGGCCCAGTCTTCCGTCTAACAAGCCAATGGAGCGGCGGCGCGTCGAATGGCAGCTAATTTAATGATTGTGTTGAAAAAGGCGGTTTTCGGTGAATTTAGGCCAATTTTGCCTATACTAGAATTTTCAACCTATTGTTTTTAATAGCTAATAATTTTTATAAAAAGAGCTATTTTCATAAAAGAGCCCTTTTTCAACACAATCTTAATACCAGCCGACATTGAGCGCAAAGCTCCGGCCGTCAACTAGGGGTCGCCAGGCGACTGTCTTCTTTTCAGATTCATCGCCGGAAAGCGGTCAATGAAATTCCGACTCCTGAAAGCGGCCAGCCGTCACTTAGTTCAACCGACCCTTAAGGGACACTGGCTCCAAAATAACGAAAGTCCGGTGTAAACCGTCAAGCTGACAAACAGCCAAAAACATACCATGTACGTTAGCGTACGGACGCACTATGTGATAGACAGGTATAAGGCTCGCTATCAAAGTCCTTAAGTGACTATTAAAGGCCGACTCAAAATAGCGTAGATGATTACCATTTACTTGCTCCCAAGCTTAAAAACTGAGGAACCGGCAATGCGCGAAAACCGGTGAACATGCTATTACATCTGGAGTTGATCATGAAAAAAAACCTATCTCTTACCGGATTATTCTTAATCTTGTTTGGCCTATCCTATGCATTCCTTCAAATCTATGTGTCCTGGGAAATCAATGAGCGCTCGAAGTTGATATTGCAGGCAGTGCCATCGAAAGCCATCGATACCGAAAAGACCATTCAGGAGACCATTGCACTGCGGATCGAAAATGAGAAGAAAACGGTATTTTTTGAAACACTTCTTGCGAACGTAAGTGCGGCCATCGGTGTTATTGTTGCTGTAACTGGTATCTGGATAGCATTTCGTCAGCACATGGATGTACGCCGCGGGGAAATATCGGATCGCGACTCGCAAAACATAAATGCTCTCTGGGAAGGTATCGTCAGTAGTGAGCAAAACGTGCGTGCTCGGAGCATTGCGGGTCTTCGCCATTATTTGACACTGGAGAAGAAGGAGCATCACCCACGGGTTGCTGCGGCACTTGCATTGGTGGGGCGAATGGATAACAACACTGAGTTGGTGAAAGCAACCTTGGCACCAGTGCTGGAGAAGGCTTTTCGGGAACTTCCGGACTTAATGAAGAGCGAGACCTGGGATCAGCTCAACGTCAAGCGACTTGACCTCTCCGGACTTGATCTCTCCGGGTGCCTGTTTCGTAATGCAAGGCTGAACGAAGTCATCCTGAGGAACGCTAATCTCAAGGATGCAAAATTCGATGCGGCAAGTCTGTCTGCCGCAGATTTAAGAGGTGCTAACCTTTCTGGTGCCAGTCTGGCATACGCGGATCTAGCCTACGCTGATCTTTCTGGAGCCAAGTTAATTGATGCCGATCTGCGACATATCAAGGTCCTTCACCTCAACCTCAAGGACGCAAACCTTACTAATGCTAACCTTGCCCTACACCGTTTAGACTGGAGAGTAATCAAACATTGGCGGACGGCCATCTTTGATACGAGTGTAAAAAATGCCTTGTTAATGAAGCACGGCCCCGCTCTGTGTGGTCGTAAAATACTTATGGTTCTTTGGGAATTTCCACCCAACGTAGTTGGTGGCCAGTGGACCGCCGCTTATCATTTGCTCCATGGCCTTCGCAAGCGAGGTGCCGACGTAACACTCCTCGTGCCTTGGCATATCCATCAAATATCCCATGAAATACTTGGTCATGAAATCGAAGTTATAGCAGCGGGGGAGTCGTTAAAACCAAATGAACCCTACCTTTCGGCATATTCCTACGGCGAGGGGGCTGACGCCGATGCTTCAGCAGGCTCGGAGTTGCTCTATAGGCCTACAACTTTCAGACTAGTCACTTCGTTCGTCGATCAAGCCCTGGATGCAATCAAGGATAGGGACAGACGCGATTTCGATATAATTCACGCACATGACTGGGTTTCATTCCCAGCGGCGGCAGCGCTCTCTCGGGAGTACAGGATACCCTGGGTGGCTCATTTTCATTCGGTTGCGCAAGATCGCGAGGAGGGTGCAGGAAATGACAGAGTGAGGCAGATAGAGAGAACTGGTTCCGAATACGCGGATCAGATCGTTGCCCCGAGCAGGATCACTGCATCGGCTATTTCCAAGTCTTATGGCGTTGACATGAGCCGAATAGCAGTTGTGCCTAATTCATTTTCTTGTGAGAGCATCTCGGAGGATTTTTTGGGATCCTTTTCGAGCAAGAGAGTCGTATTCCTTGGTCGGCTGACTTGGCAGAAAGGGCCAGATATCTTTGTCGATATCGCGAGAAAAGTCTACCCGCAGGTGCCGCAGGCCAAATTCTATATATTTGGCAAGGGAGATATGGAGACGGAGATCAAAGCAAGTTTCTCCGCGCGTGGCACCTCGGCGCAGGATCCGGTAAGCGTCGGGGCGATTTCGGACCCAAAGCAAAAACATCTTTATTACAATATTACTTTCAATCAAGTGTGGCGTCTTGTGCTCTCTCCAGAGGGTCAGGTGATTGAGGCAACTCCTGTTCATGATTACGGCGACGTGATTCGGGATATTGAGGCGTTCGCTTTCGAAAGAGGCTTCGATGCCTATGCGTTTGATACTGACTGTGCTCGAATCAGAATCAGGGGAAAAGAACAGGAAGATGGCGAAGATATGCATTTGGACTATTTGGTGGACGGCGAAGGTCTTCCGAAGATGATCGAGGTCGAGCAATGCTTCATATTCAAGGAAACAGCGCCAAAGTGGGGGCATCGACTCAGAGTCTTCGAGGATGCAAGCGTCATCATCGTACCGTCGAGGCATGAGCCTTTCGGTATGGTGATCCTTGAGGCCATGCAATCTGGTGTACCGGTTTTTGTTGCCAAGCATGCCGGGGCGATTGAGGTCCTAAAGACCCCGGTGGCTATTGACCTGGAAGATACTGATGAGGCAGCTCGGCTAATTAGCGAGGTACTCCTCAGCGAAGATGCTTGGCGTACCCTTTCAATTAAACAGCGCGAGGAGGTGCTTACCTATGCAAAAGGAGACCAGGACCGTGCGATAGAAGAACTGTGGATGCAGGTCATTGACTCCGCGCACTTAAACGAAAAATCCGCAGGTATTGTAGTCTGAAAATGGAGATTCAACGGAAAAACAAAAAGGAAGCGCCAACATTCGTCTAACTGACGCGCCAAAGGTTCACACCGCTGGGCTTTCATGTGAATCTAGCAATTTTGGACATAAACCGGCCGTTCAATCTGAACCTTGATGGTCAGAAATGGCCGTAGTGACGCAGTGATAATGGTCAAATTGTTCGCCGAATAACGGACAGTCAAGTGGGTCATAGATTGCGTTAACTAACCAAATTGGTTGGCGACCCCGACGGTCGGGTATTGGCCGATTGGTTGAGGCCACCAACGTCGGCTTTGTAGTCCTGCAGTTTACTGAATCGGTATTTAGCTGAACGACCGGATTGGAGAAACTCGATAGACGGGTTTGGGTCGGTTTAACTCAGTGACGAACGGCCGCTTTCAGGAATCGGAATTCAATGGCAGCTTTTCGGCGATGAATCTGAAGAGCGGACGGTCGCCAGGCGACCCTTTTCGCCGGTCACCTTGAAAAACTAGCTACGGCTGGGTTGAATTATTTAGCCGACATTCAGACGTTATTCCATACTCATACAAATCAAATGAGTATCACACCTTTCAGGTGTCTCCATACCGTAACAAAACCTCCAGGTTTTCTATTGGTGCAGGGTGGCTGAACAAATAACCTTGGTAGTTTGTGCAGCCAAAACTCGAAAGAAGCTGGAGTTGCTCTTCAGTTTCTACCCCTTCGGCAATGACACTTAGATTCAAACTGGTCGCCATGGCAACGATGGTACGCACAATCGCTTGATCCCCTTTGTCAATGGTAATGTCATTGACAAATGACCGGTCGATCTTAAGCTGAGTCAACGGTAACTTCTTAAGATATTGCAAAGACGAATAGCCCGTACCAAAGTCGTCCAATGAAAACTGAACACCGATTTCTCCCAAAGCGTTCATAATCTCGATGGTGTCTTCGATATTCTTGAGCAAAATACTCTCGGTGAGCTCCAGTTTTAATAACTTAGGATTGATGGCGTGGCGCAGAATACAGGCTTGCACGTGTTCAGCAAAATCGACTTGGAAGAATTGCTTGGCGCTGACATTCACTGATAACGCAAGATTATTGGTCATTGATAGGTGTTGCCATGCGCTCAGCTGGGCGCACGCTTTCTCTAATACCCATTGGCCAATGGACAGGATTAATCCGGTTTCCTCCGCCAGAGGAATAAATTCCGAAGGCGAGACCAGCCCCCGTTCAGGGTGAAACCAGCGAATCAATGCTTCCACGCCAACTGGCCGCCCTGACTCTTCTACTTGGATTTGGTAGTAGAGTTGAAACTGCTGGCCGACCAGTGCTTTGCGCAATTCGTCCTCCAAAGAAACACGGGCAGAAATGATATGCTGCATGTGCGGATCAAAGAAACACAGCGCATTACGTCCCGACGTTTTGGCCTGATACATGGCAATATCTGCACGCTTTAGTAGTTCGTCAGTGTGATCGTGACCTTCGAACAAGGTCACCCCTATGCTGGGCGTACTTATATACTCATGGGTGCCAAGCTGGAACGGCTGATTGATCGCCGCGAGGATCTTGGTGCCTATGGCCTCAGCCTGTTTAACTGCGGTAACAGACTGCTCGCTCAGGCCTTCCAGCATAACAACAAACTCATCGCCACCTAGGCGCGCGACGGTATCATTTTCCCGAACGCAAGCATTCAGGCGGCCGGCAACCTGTTGCAGCAACAGATCGCCCATATCGTGACC
Source organism: Methylomonas methanica (assembly GCA_001644045.1). Classification (GTDB taxonomy): domain Bacteria; phylum Pseudomonadota; class Gammaproteobacteria; order Methylococcales; family Methylomonadaceae; genus Methylomonas; species Methylomonas methanica. Next base: position 6,774 of record LUUF01000002.1, read on the forward strand.
CAGGGTGTCGTTAAGTGTTTTGAAATGGTCCAGATCAATAAACAATAGCGCCCCCTTCCGACCATTGCGATGGCTTGACGCTAAAGCAGGTTTTAAGCGGTCCTGAAGCAACCTTCGATTAGGCAGGCTGGTAAGCGGATCGTAGAACGCCAGGCGTTCAATTTCTTCCTCACTCGCCTTTCTGAGTGTGATGTCGGTCAGCGTACCAACGAAGTGGCTGACACCGCCGTCTTGATTTTTCACCGCAGTGATCGCGAGATATTCCGGGTAAATTTCCCCGTTTTTGCGGCGACTCCAGACTTCGCCCTCCCATGCGCCGGTTTTATGCACCGTTCCCCACATCGCTTCGTAGAATCCATGGCTTTGTCGGCCGGACTGGAGAATGCGCGGGCTTTTGCCTACGACTTCCTCCGCGCTGTAACCGGTGATTTGCGTAAAGGCCTTGTTCACCCTCAAGATAGTCTGGTTGGCATCGGTAACCAGCATACCTTCTTGGGACTCAAACACGGTGGCAGCGACCCGCAGCTGATGCTCGGCTTGCTTACGTTCGTGGATATCGCGCGTGACGGCCAGGTGTACCATTCGCCCATCGGCTTCTTTCATCGGTACGGCGTGGGTATCCACCCAGCGCCGGCTGCCTTTGATGCCGATGATTTCATATTCCATTTGCTGACTTTCCCCGGCAATGATGCGTTCGTGCATGTCTGCAAAGGCTTTTCGATGTTCCGGAGCGATGACGCTGAGCACAGATTTTCCGATAACCTGTTCCGCACTTTCCGCCTCAATCATCTTTAAGCCAGCGGGATTCATCTGAACCAGACCGCCATCGGCATCAACGATCTTGATGCATTCCGGTTCGTTCTCGATGATGGCCCGCAAACGAGCTTCACTATTTTTTAGCTTAGCTTCAATCTGTTTTCGTTCGGTAATGTCCCGAGCCGCAGCAAACACGCCCAGCACTTTGCCCTTGCTGTCACGGTAAACGCTGGCGTTGTACAGCACATCGACGATTTTGCCTGAGGCGTGGTGGATAGCCAACGGATAATCGGTAACGAAACCGTTTGAAAACGCCAGTTGGTAACCCGCCCGGGCTTTTTCAGGAGTAGTAAAATAATCGGCGAAGTCGCTGTCGATCAGACTGGCCCGCTCGATACCTGTTACGAGTTCGGTAGCGGTATTCACGTCGGTGATTTTCCCTTCCGCACTAATGGTGACCAACGGGTCCAAACTGGCTTCGATCAGACTGCGGGCATATTGCGATGCTAAATGGGCGAGTTCCTCCGCCTTTCTGCGTTCGGTGATATCGCGTGCCGTTGCAAATACCCCCAGTACGTTACCGCTGCTGTCACGGTAAACGCTGGCGTTATACAGTACATCGGTGATTTTGCCAGAGGCATGGCGGATAGCCAGCGGATAATTGGTAACGAAACCGTATAAAAACACCAGTTGGTAACCCGCCCGGGCCTTTTCAGGATTGGTGAAATAATCGGCGAAGTCGCTGCCGATCAAACTAGCTCGCTCGATACCTGTTACGAGTTCGGTAGCGGTATTCACGTCGGTGATTTTGCCTTCCGCACTAATAGTGACCAACGGGTCCAAACTGGCCTCAATCAGACTCCGAGCGTATTGGGACGCTACAAGCGTGGCATCCGCCGCTTTCTTGCGTTCGGCGATATCGACGAAGGTGGCAATGGCTCCCGTGACTACGCCGTCGGTGACGATGGGTTGAGACCAATATTCGACAGGAACCGCACTGCCATCTTTGCGCCAAAACACCTCATCTACAACATGAATATCCTCATTGAGGAGGTAAGCGGCATACATATAGCATTCTGTAGCCGGGTAAGGACTACCGTCGGGACGTGAATGATGAATCAGTTCATGGATATGTTTACCGGTTACTTCGTTGGCATCTTCATAACCCAAAATGCGCAAGAACGACTGATTGACAAACGTGCAATTTCCGTTGAGGTCCACGCCATATGCGCCTTCAGCCATCGAGTTAAGCAGTGTACGCAATTCATCGTTCGACTCTTTTAAGGCTGTTTCGACGTACTTACGCTCGGTTATGTCATTCATCACCGCCAATACCTGGACATCATTAGCACCGGGCGCACACTGTGTCGTGTTGATTTGAACAATACGCTGTTTGCCATCCTTACGGGTGATAGTCCATTCCTCGCCGCGAAGATGTTCACCGCGGCGCATCCTAAGCACGCGTGCCTTGGCGCGATCTTGTACATCCGGATCAGTGAAGAGCGTTTGGCACCACCCCACGCGGTTGATCTCCTCAATGTCGTATCCGGTGAGTAATTCCATACTTTTGTTCCATACCGTAAATCTAACATAGGGCGCTTCATCTACCGTATGGCAAACAGCGATACCATTGACCTCGGCATCGATAATCGATTGCGTAAACGACAACTGGTCCGATAGTTTTTGCTCTAGCTGTTTGCGTTCGGTGATGTCTTCCTTCACAGCCAAGTAATTCGTGATTTGTCCATCTGCTTGGTGGATCGGAGAAATTAACGCCAGTTCGACAAACTCGCTGCCATCCTTACGTTTATTGACAAACTCCCCTTTCCAAACGGCGCCTGAAGTTAACGTCGCCCAGAGGTTTGAGTATGTTTGCTCTGGCGTTTTACCGGATTGCAAGAGTTTTGGATTTTGACCAATCACTTCGGAGCTGCTGTAGCCCGTTGCCCTGATGAACGCCTCATTAACAAATTCTATATTGCCGTCAGGATCGGTAATAACAATGGCACTGGCGCTTTGCTCCACGGCTTGTAACAACATTCTCAAATGGGCGTCATCGCGCCTGTGCTCTACCAACTCCCGCATTAAATGCAAGGTGTTAGCTGACAGACTTTCGTAGATGGACAAAATGATGTCGATCAGGACTTTTGTCGACCCACTCATTTGCTCACTGGCGCGAACCTTGGCTTGTTCTAACGGCATGCCCGTTTGCATGGCGATAACGACCATGGCGAGATAACGGTCGTTTTCCAGGATATGGGATACCAACCAGCGTGTTAGAAAGGACAAAACGTCATTAATGACGGTTTCTACCGTTTTAGCGGAACAGTCGTCTCTCAAGCGGATGACCGCATCTATAAAGCCGGAGTGAGTGTCATGGTGCTTGGATTCGAGAGTGTCGCCCGGAAAATAGTCGTGCCAAATTGATTCTTCGGTTTCGAAATGGTAGACGGCGTAACCAGCCAACTCATCGAAGATCACATTCAATGCCGGAATGTCGGCCTGAAAAGCAATATGGCTGGCCAGCGCGTTTAACAAATCCACCAGTTTTCGATGTTGTTCATCGATCTTGGCTACGCCTGTATTAAAATTTTCATTCCATGGAAATATATCGACTGATTTCACTGGACACTTACCACCTGAATGTTTGCTCTTGTATTCTTTTAGCGTTGGCCGGTGCCAACCGCCAAGAATGATGAATGCTCTTGGCCTGATTCCGAATCAGTTTGAAGCAATGCAATTTCACTGTATTGTCCGACAGACAATGATTACATTTTATAATACGTATTATAGCGAGCTCAGCACTTAAAACGATGGGAAAGAAGATACAAATTAGCCATCAAGCTGCCGAAGGCGAATTAAGAGCAGCAAGAATTTTGGATGAACTGGACATCAATATCGCGGTTCTCGATCAAACCGGGATCATCATTGCCACCAACCAGACCTGGCGGAAATTCGCTGTCAACAATTGCGTTGTCGATACCCCATTACCCCATAACATTGGAGAAGGCACCAATTACTTGGATATATGCAAAAACGCGCTGGGTCCGTCTTCAGAAGGTGCCTTGATTGTCTACCAAGGGCTCCGAGCAGTGCTTGATGGTAAGTCAAAATCCTTTTACCACGAGTATCCATGCCATAGTCCCGACAAGAATCGTTGGTTTTCCATGAAGGCAAAGTCCATTCGCGGCATAAAACCCAGGGAGATCATGGTCATGCATGAGGATATTACCGATAGAATAGTTGCTGAGATTGAATCTCGATCAAGGCAACAGGCATTATCCGGTGCGCTGATTCAACTTCAGACATTGGCTGGTGATATCAATAATTACCTTGGCGTGCCCCGATCGTCGCTACCCAGCTCAGATGCAATAAGTAGTTTCAATGACACTTTGCCAGGCAAAGAACTGTTACGAATGCTGTCTGTACGAGAAATAGAAGTTTTGAATGGACTTATTCGTGGCGAACGAAACGGTAGTATTGCTCAGCGGCTTGGACTGAGTGTTAAAAGCGTATCTACTTACCGTTCAAGAATTCTGAAAAAGCTAAAACTCGATACTAATGCGGATTTAGTGGCGTTTTCTTCAAAGGTAGGTTTCTTGTAATCGATTCGATGCGATCAGAACGATCTGGTACCGAAAAATTGAACAACTGATCAAGTCAAAGATTTGTTACTTTATTAGAATTCACAAAATCAGCAACTGGAATGGCTTAGATGCGTGCTCCAAGTTCTCATGCTTATAATGAAAAAAATCAAGCAGCTAAGTCGGCTTCTTAGCACAAACCTGCCGTTCATAATCCCGGTTTTTTCTGCTTGAATGTCGCAAATTGGCCGATAGGTTGAGGCTACCAACGTCTGCTTTATAGTCCAGCAGTTCGAAGAATCTGTATTTCACTGAATGACCGGTTTGGAGAAACTCGATAGA
>LUUF01000012.1 GCA_001644045.1 Methylomonas methanica
TACTCGTTGAAACTTTCATTGCCAGACATACTGCGGGTCCTGCTGAAGAAGTAGTGATAGAGGATGACAATATTGAATTATTCTAGCAAGGGAAGAACGGTCATGTTTGATAGCGCAAGGTAACCTGGCACCACACCTATCTTCAGACCTGAGAATGCCTCAACTACCTGACGGGATTGTAATTGGTTTCACTACGCTTCATTGTACAAGTTACCCTTATCGTTGAGCGACTGCTCTGAGACCATCACCTTCCATTGATTTAAAAAGCGTGATGGTCAGCTTTCGGCCGATAGCCGCGCAAACACTCCCCAAACCTGCCAAAAATCCATTGCTGATTTGCATTCAATTCCAGGGTGATTGGTTAGTGCTCGGCATGATTTTCTTCGGGGGAATATGGATTTCCCCTTAATTCGGGCCTTGAAGCCTCACGCTAATCGCATTGAGCTATTCACGAAAGCCCCTTTCGCTCGGACTCAAGCTAAAATGCGTTGCCGCATGGTTTAGTAAGCTGGCGGGCAATACAGAAAGCTTTGCGACGCTAGCAAATCACCTTGTGCGCGAGCTTAAACCCGTTGCGCGCAAGGCATTTTGCCGGAACGGCGAATCAATTTGCCTTGCCCGCAAAGCTTTTAGGTTTAATCGCCAGGCTTGGCAAGCTTGCGTGCAAGGTAAAAAAGTTTGTGACGATAGCAAAATACCTCGTGCACGAACTCAATCGGGTTGCGCGCTAGGCATTTTGACGGACGGGCGAATCAATTTACCTTGCCCGCAAAGCTTTTAGGTTTAATCGCCAGGCTTGGCAGGCTTGCGCGCAAGGTAAAAAAGGTTGCGATAATAGCAAAATACCTCGTGCACGAGCTCAAACGGGTTGCGCACAAGTTTAAAGTAAGTAGCCTCTATGCAATCGAGGTTTCGAAAGGCAATGTCCTGCAATTGCCGATGCGGATTTGGTGACCAGCTCCCCGACACCCTCGAATCCGCTGAGGCTGCGTCGAGGCTACAATCTCCCCACAGCGTTGCAGTCAATGACAATCGACATGCAGTTGTCGATTTATGGCCGGCTGGAGCCACTGGCAAGTTTCAATTGGAATCGGTGGCGGATTAAACAGCCGAACAAACAAGGTTTGCCCGGCTGATTTTTAAACGGCGGGAAACATCATTTCCACTTTTTGAGCAACCCTTTTAGCCCGGCAGGCTTGGCTGGCTCGACTGCGGCGGCGACTGTTTCGGCAATCGGCTCGGGTTCCGCCGCTACCGGTTCAGGCTCAACGACAGGCTCTGCGGATTTTTTTCCGAACAAACTTTTCAGCTTACCGCCAACGCCAGCAGCCGGCTCTTTAACCGCTTCGGCGGCAGTTTCCGCGATTTCCACCACATTTTCTTTAAGCTCAACAGCCGCTTCCATTATAGGTGCGGCAATTTCTTCCAACTCTTCCTGGATAGCCTCGGCAGCGACTTCTGTCTGTGTACCCAGCTTCTGATCCAACTTGGCCATTTGCTGCATGGTGTTGTTCAACATTTGCTTGAACTTGCCGAAACCGCCGCTTTTCTCGGCCAACTTATCCACGGATGACTGCTTTGCCGGTGCCGGCTCGGCCACCACTGGTTTGGGCTTATCGACAACCTGAGCAACTTCACGCACGACCGGCTTTGGCGGCTCGACAGGTGCTTGAACCACAACAGGCTCAGCAACAACAGCCGGAGACGGCTGGATAACGGCGGGAGCTTCGTTGATAACAACTTTTGGCTCCGGTTGAGAAACCGGCTGCGAGTAAGCAACCGCAGGCGCAGACGAATGTTTGGCCGAGTCGGCATAACGCGCCAGTTCGACTTGATGTTTTGCAATGGTATCCGCCAGCAGTTTTTCCGCGCTGGCTTGTTCGCGCTCGCGCAGAATTTTTTGCTCTTCCACCGCCAATTCCAGTTTATTCAACTGTTCGGTTTGCGACTCCAAACGCAACTGCAACGGCCCTAAAAGCGCATCTTTTTCCGCCAGTTTGGAGGTTTCCGCCCACAGAGCCAATTGCAGCTCGGTTTTACCTTGTTGTTCAGCCTTAAAGCGTTCGGAAATTTGCGCGGTAAGTGCAAAATATCTTGGCCACAGATCGGTCGATTGCAGATCGTTCGCGGCCGGTAACGCCGGCTCGGTCAATTCAAAACCACTGGCCAAGGTTTTGACGCTGTCGATCACTTGCCGATTAGCCTGTACCAGTTTTTCTTCCAGACTGGCTGCCCGTTGCGCTTCACTATCAGCAACGGTTTTGGCGGCCTCCAGCTGCTCGGTGTTGGCGGTTAATTGTTCTTGCAAGGCTTGCTGCTGCTGTTGCACCGTATCGAAATCGGCTTGCAAAGCAAGGCGCGCTTTTAAATTGATGGCATTGGTTTTCTTTAAAAAATAAATCCTGATGCTGTAAAACATTGCCGTCAGCAACCACACGGCAAGCGCCAATGCGCCGGCATATTCCCGGTTTTCCAGCGTAAATCGATACCAATCCGACAGTATGCTTTGAATCATGGGCAAATAAGCTTCCATAAATAATCCTGGCTAATATAGTTTTTATAATAATGACGTAGGCTTCCGACCAGGAACAGCAAATAGCGATCCTGAAACAGGCGGAAGCCAGTATATCAGTTTGACTATGCAACTTTACCGTAAGCTGCTGGAATAGGACAGAAAAACGCCTAAGCCTCGCGCTTTTCCCGGACTGAAAAATACCACTCGGCACCCGCCCGATTGACGCTGGCTTAGGCAAACTCAAGATTACTCGTTTATTTCAGACCATTATCTTGTGCGGACTGCCGGAACGGCTTAACCTGTGACCTTAAATTTTTCGGCTTGGGAGACATCGATGGACGAAATCGTCAAAGCCCTGTTTAGCGCCCCTTTAGCCACGGTGTTTGTGATCGCGGGCCTGATATTCTTACTGGTCGCGGTGGTGGGTAATATTAGCGGCAAGATAGAGCCGGGCCCGAAAGGGCGACTATTTTCCGGGATATTGGGATTGGCGTTCGTGATTGTCGGTTTAGCCATGCATTTCGCGCAATATCCCGCTCAACCAGCCGCCACGCTGAACAACGCAACAGCTCCCACTAAACCGGCCGAGCAAGTTACCGTGGTATCGCAAGCCACTATTCCGCAAGCAGCCAACAACCCGCCCGTTTACGCTCCTGCCAATCAACCGCCAGCGACGATAAACATACCGGCCAACGCTGAAATAATCGAAGCCGGTTGCAGTTTTTCGGCCGCGCAGATCGAGGGCGAGCCGGGCTCGACTCATTTAGTAGCGTGCCCGGCCGAGTGCGATGCGGCTTATCAAATATTGAACGGTACCGACACCTACACCAGTAATTCCTACATCTGCCTGGCCGCCATCCATGCCGGACTGATCGGTCCTCAAGGCGGTGCCGTGCAAGTGATCATCGAAAAAGGCCGTCCCGCTTACCGTGGTTCGATTCGGCATAAAATTCAGTCTTCCGACTATGGAAAATACGAAGGTTCTTTTAGACTCGCGCCACCTACGCAATAGGTTTAAAAGCTTTAGCTTACGCGGTGCGCTAATGGAAACCGGCGGGAAAATTTATGAAAGGGGGTAAATCGCAGCCTGCACGCCCGGCCAGAAGTTGCCGCATGACGGACAACTTTTATACATTGACGTTGATAGCATCAGTGCCGCCAGCAGCGGGTAATTTAATCTGGCTGACGACTGCGCTATAAGTTAACTATATATGGTTACGCCAAAACCGGGTTGCTTTGAAAGATTTAAGAATTACCCTGGGCTAACTAACAACTAAAAATGACCGTGCGCCAATGTCCTAGGCTCTTTGCCGCTTGGCGACAGACTGCTCGAACACCTCGGAATATTTGCGGTAATCCAGTCTATAGTCTTTTTGCCACAAGGGATTGGCAAGAATATGCTCGACATCCAAGGCATAAGGAATACGCTGACCGCGATGATCGCACGCGCCTCCCACTTGCTGCATTTCGAAGCCCTCTTTCTTAACCGCGTAAGCCAAGGATGGCGTCACTAATATGTACCACTGCTTAATATCGTTCTGCGCCGAGTAGACGACCGCAGCGCGGTATAAGCCCCACATGATACTGCGAGTCTGGTTCTTGATGGTATGCAGGTATCTGATGTTACCGCTATCCTTGGCGGTTTGTTCCGCATCGGCATCCTGTTGCGGGAAAGCCCTTGGCGCAAAACGTCTGGCTTCTCTCAATACGCATAGGCGAGATATTTCTATGGACTGCTGGTATTGCTGAGCGCTTATCGGTTGGTCGGGAACGCATTTGGCTTCGAAAGGGAACACGGCTTGATTCTGATAAACCAATCGTAATGCACCCAGCCATTGCCCGGTGTATCTGTGCCTGACCATGAAATGCACGGAATGACGATCCCATTCGTCGAATTCCATTTGATCCGGAAAATTTTCTTTGTCCTCGTAACCCATTTCGTCGCAATAGACTTGGTATCTGAGGTTGTAATGAATTCGTTTGCTTTCAGGCGTGTCAGCTAAAAAAACCTCAAAACAACTATCAAATGAATGCTTTTCAGAAATCAAGATGAAACTCCATAACGTAATTAATCAAATTCCCTAAACATCCGGGCACTACTCTTTAAACTCAAAGAATTGATAACAAATGTCGCTGTTATCCCCGCTCTATCGCTACAAGGCTACATTGGCCCGTAAGTAAATCCAACGGTGTGTTTTTGCTAAATCTTTGCTGAAGCATGCAGGCGGGAAGCCTATGTGCAATTATCAGTAAAAACCGGTTTGGGCTGGAAAAACACAATGTTGGGTAGGAATCTACAGAGTCAAGATGAAGAAAAACTGTAATTTAGATTAAGATAAGATGAAGATTGGATTAATTTTAGAACGAGTTCCGCCGTTATCCGGCGGAATTACTGGCCTGATTGTTGAGCTGAAATTACCGCCTTACGATCTGCCGTCGCTGGCATTTTCAGGAATAGCGCTTAACCAGTAGGCTTTATGCAAACTAAAACGTCTATTCAAACTCTGCGGCATTCTAGCGTGCATTGCCCCGCCCATTTTATAGCCCAGCCATTTCAAACCGGTCCGCAACCATGCCGAAGGCAACAGCCAAGGCGCATTTTTCAGCAGATACTTCAGCTCTGACAGGACAAAACGCCTACCTTCGCCCGCAGCACCACCAAAGGTTTGCTGTAACCAGGGCGTATGGGCGTGAAACACGCCAATATCGAAATAGCGCTTAAATTCGTCGAAAAACCCGTAGTCGTGCGAATGCAAAACGGCGGCATCACCGCAATAAGCCACTTTCCAGCCGTTTACCAACATCCTGCCGACCACAAAAGTATCTTCGTTCATGATGGTGTTTAGGGGAAACCCGCCAACTCCCAGCAGCGCACTGCGCCGGTAAGCGGCAAAAGAATTGGAAACAAACACGGTCTTGATGCCAAATTGCGCCTTATCCTGCAAGCTACGCAACTGGTTTTGCGGCGGGTAATTGAATAAACGGGCATGGGCACCGATCGGACCGGCATTGCGGTGCGGCAATTGCCGACCGTAAGCTGCGCCGACGCTGTCGTCCGTAAACGCTGCCAGTAACTTTTCGATGGCATCGGGTCCCGCCAGCAGAGCATCCTGAGTCAGGAACACCAGAATATCCGCATCCGCCAGCCAATTCACGCCGAACTGCCGGGTACCGCCATGATTAAACTCGGATTTGGGTATCACCTGCACGTCAAAACCCGCTTCAAGCGCCAAAGCCACCGTATGGTCGTCGGATGAGGAATCTATCAGCAGCAAATAATCCGGCTTCACCGTTTGCGCGGCAAAGGCTTGCAACCAGGATACCCAAAGTTCGCCGGCATTCAGGGTCGGTACGATCAAACCCACCTTACTCATAAGAAGAGCCCTCTATCAAGGGTTGCGGCAGACTGGCATGATTCGCCTTAGTCAACACGTTCCAGACTTTATCGCCCAGTTTAACCGGATCCAACTGCTGTTCGACATATTGCCGGCTTCGCAACGACATTTCTTGCCAAGTCGCTTGAGTCACCACTTGCGTTTGCCGCAGCACGGCGCAGACCGAAGTCTCGTTGCGCTCGAAGACCAAGCCGGCGCCATACATTGCCAAGTGATCCCAGGCCAAGCCTTTCGCAACCAACACCGGCCGGCCGGCAGCCATCGCCTCCGCCACCACATTGCCAAAATTCTCGCGCATGCCGCCCGTTTCCTCCAAACCGGACGGCAACACCAGAAAATGACTGTCGGCCAGCAATTGCTTCACGTCTGCGACCGGCAGATAACCTTTATAGCTGATGGCACCTTGGGCCTGCGCCAGCAAATCCTGGAACTCTTCAAAATATGCGCCATCGACACTGCGGCCGGCCACAACCAAGCGATCCGTGGGCCGGCGCGTTTGTAACCAGGCCCGGATAAACGCATTAATGCCTTTTTCTTGCTGCACGTGGCCCAGAAAACACAACTGCGTGCCCTCGCCTTCCGGACAGTCGGCAACTTGAAACTCCCTACTGTCGATGCCGTTCGGCACCAGTAACACCCTGGCGTCCTTCCCCAACACGTCGGTTACGCCCGCCGCTTCCGTATCGCTGGTGCAATGCACTGCAATGGCCCGGCGCAAGGTCGGGAAAGTCAGCCATTTATAGAACAACCATTTGTGCGGCTTCTGCCGACGAATCAGCGCCACATGTTCCGGCATCAACCCGCCGTGTACCGCCACCATAAATGGCCGGCGCAGCAATACGCAAAATACAGCCGCCAAGGTCGAAGGCCAGGTGGCAATACCGTGGATATAGATTCGTGGCGCCTGCCAGCAGAGCCTGAAAATTTTTGGAATGGCGCCCAGCCCGAAACCCCAACGCCGAAAACCGTAACAACGGTAAAGCCTGACATCGACTCGCTTGCCCAGCCTTACATCCTCGGCGCACAAGCGACCGTCTATCGACTCGTCGGCTGCGACCAGCGCCATGTTGTGGCCGCGTTCCGCCCAGGCTTTGGTCAACACGCCACAGGTGACCGATACGCCGCCGTAGCCTTTAGCCGGCGGCACATGCGTCGTGACAATACCTACATCCATTTCATTTCTCCTGAAACAGTCTTTAAATACATTTTTCTGATTTGCCGTACGTCAAAAACCCGCGCCAGATACCGACCAGGTTGTAAAACGAATACGCCAGTTTTTGCGGATTGAAGGTGACCAACGCCAAGACCATTTTCAATACCGGCGCGACAAACATCTTGCGCACGATGTAATACAAAATGAACGCATCGTGCTGATTGGTAAACTTGCGGATATAAGCACCGATGCCGGTGGAATACATCAGCATCCTGGCAGTGCCTAGTTTGTAATGATCCTTGTTGGCATGAAAAATCTTGATCTCGGGGGTGTAAAACGCGTTGCCGCCGGCGCGCAGCAAGCGGTACAGCAGCTCAAAGCCTTCCGCGCCGGAATATTTGGAACCGATGCCAAAATCGTGATCCAGATGAAACTGCCGCCTATCGACCCGTTGCAGATCGAAAAACTGAGTAAATTCCACGCCCATCATCCGAAAGCGGTTGAAATAACCGGCTTTGCGGCTATTCACGCCGATGCTGAACCGGGTGGCGGAAAAATCGTAGGAACCCGCCACCAGAATGGCGAGGTCTTCGCGGCGCTTAAATTCCGCGACCACTTTTTCCAACACATCCTTGTCATAAGCACAATCGTCGTCCGGAAACGCGACGATACGGCCTTGCGCCAAGCCGATGCCATAGTCCCTAGCCCGGGCGTTGCCGGTGAAATCTACTTTGATGTGTTTGATGTCCATCAACGCTTGATAAGACTCCAGAATGGCGTCGATCTTGCCGTCGCGATTTTGATCGATAACGATCAGCTCGAAGTTTTTATAGGTTTGAAACAGCAGGGATTTCATAAAATCCAAGACTTCGCAGTCCCTGCCCAGCGTTGCCAATACCAGCGAAATTTTCATTGCGCACTCCTCGCCCAGTTACCGGCTTTTGCTTGCAGATAAATCGTGGCTTCATACCAGGTAAACATCAGCGCAAACTCCAAGCCAGCCGCACCGTCCAAAAAGCCACCCCGTAATAAATAGTGATAAGAAAACCGCGCCAGCACTCTCAGCCAGGAGCGCCCCAGCAGCACGCTTAAGCGGCCGCGCGTGGTCATCACCGCACCGGCAGTCGGTTGCAACTGCACTTCTTGCGCGGCCTTGCCGACATGCTTGTGCATCCATTCGATGATTTCGCCGTGGTAAAAATAATGCTCGTAGGGAATCTCGGAATAGCCTATCCGGCAGCTATCCAACACCGCTTCGCCATGCCCGGTGTGGTTGCGCACAAAACGGGTAGTCTCGCGGCGCACCAGCCTGGGGTGATAGATCGGATAACCGGGCGCATGATTCAAGCGTTTGCCGCGCAGATACAGTACCGACGGCACCATCAACACATCGATGCCATGCGTCTCGGATAGCTTGGCTTCAAACCAGTCGTAAAAGTGTTGCGGATAAATTTCGTCGGCATCGACGAACAATATCCACGGTGAATCTATGCCGCACTGCCGGATCGCGAAGTTGCGTTGTTCGGCAAAACCCGGCCAGGGATTGCGATGGATCGCGCAGCCTCGTTCTTGGGCAATCGCCAGCGTGTTATCGGTACTGCCGGAATCGACAATCGCGATGGGGTAGCGTTCGGGTATGCCCGCTAAGCAGCGCGGCAGGTTGGCTTCCTCGTTTTGGGTCAGAATAACGACGGTCAACATGGCTTATTTCTTCACCGCATAGACGTTCACGTAAATACCCAAGCCCAAGCCATCCATTAACGCTGCAAACGGAATCTGCGCGTACTTCACCAATGTGTCGGCCAGCTTGGCCAAGCCGCCTGTCAGGCCCAAGCGCCTGGATAGCGCGTTGTACTGAATTCGGGTGAGTTGCTCGGTTTTAACCACCTGCAAGCCGTTACGCTCCAGCAAGCTTTTCAGACCTTGCTCGGTAAAGTAATTCACGTGTTCCGGCACCCATAGGCAGGCGTTCTCCTTGGTACCCAGCAGTTTGACCAAAAACGATGCGTAGTTCGGTACCGCACAAGCCAGCACGCCGCCGCTTTCCAGCAGATCGGCCACCTTGGCTATCGCCCGGTCCGGCTCCAGCAGATGTTCCAACACTTGCGACATCACGACGACACCAAAGGCTTGCTCCGCCTGATACTCTTCAAACATGATGGGTAAAGGCTCGTCGCCATTTAAATCCCGAAATACCCGATTTTCATACTGGCCAGGATTGATGCTGATGGTGCTATAACCTAACAAGCGCAAAGCCCGGGTATAAAAGCCAAAACCGGAACCAATATCCAGAGCTCGATGATTGTCGGACTTGTTCAACTGATCTGCATGCAGCGCCATGCGCTTGGCATCCACGGTGCAGTTAGGAAATGCCGCTTCCCGATCCAGCACTTCGTCCAGCGTAATCTCCTGCGTCAGCGCCTGCCCCGAGTATTGATAGATGGCCTGCAACCAGTGCCGATGCGGCGGCTGATTCAAAAAGCCGGTGCCGCAGCACGCGCAGCGATAGATCTGAAACGCTTTGCTGCTGGCGCTATCCGTATACAGGTAATCTTTTTGCCGCCAAAAACCGATTTTCTCCGCGCCGCAAGCCACGCATGCGTGCAGCACTTCGCCGTAAGTTTCTGTTGTCATTGTCGCGTATGTCATCTTCTCCACCGTTGTCAAGCTTAGGCATCGGCCGCGAACGGCTCTTGTCTCAATTTTTGAATAGTTCCAGGCATGGGGCTGCGGTTCGCTTGCCAGGGTTTTGCCAATATCGCCAACACCAGGGCTTCGATTCCGAAATAGACCGGATTGGCCCAGGCGGCGCCAGGCAAACCGTATTGGCTGACCAACACAGGAATCGTAATCGCCGCCGTCACCGCACCGCACAACCGCCCTTTCAGCAAGGTTTTGGTACGCTTATGCGCCAGCAGCGGTTGCGCCAGTGCCGTACCCAAGGCATGCAAGGCACAGCCCAGCGCCATGGCCGGCATTAAATCGACCGCGGCGTGATAGGATTTTGCCAACACTAAAGAAGCCACCCAATCCTTAGTCAGCAGTAACAGCAACAAACCTACCGCGCCCAAAGCCGCGACGCTGGTTATCCAGAGCCATAAAATCGAAAAAGCCTTTTGCAATTGTTGTGCGGAGAAAGCCTGAAAATAGGCTGGTTGAAACGTACGCAGCAACACCATCGCGCTGCGATTGAAGGCCTCGTTGACGATCATATAGGTCGCGGCATACAAGCCTACGTCGGCGGCGGTCAGCAAATAGCCGATCACATACCGATCGCCCAAACCGTTGATCCAGAAAATCAACTCCATCGGAATCAAGGGCAAGGCATAAACCCAGACTTCGCGGCGGAAAGACCGGCTGGCGGTCGCGGGCATCCGCACGGCGCTGCGGCGCTTCACAACCATCCAAACCAGATTGGACAGCAAGCTGGCCAGGATATAACCCAGCAACACCCATTCCGGATTGCCGCCCAGCCACCAGACCAGCGCTATCGCCAATGCAGGTCTTAACACGCTGTCGCTGGTTTGCCAAAGACTGGCCAGGCGCTGTTTGCGCTCGCCTATCGCCAACTGTATGCCCAACTCGCGCTGTACCGTCATCGCCAACAACACGCCGGCCAGCAAAAACAGCACGGAACTGCCATCGGTAAAATAACCGTAAGCAAAACCGCCAAGCACCAACAAAGCTATCACCAAACCGGTGGCTTGCAGCGTCAAGCCGGCGACTGCGGCATGCAAAGCGTTGCGTTCGCCTGCGGTTTCGCAT
Organism: Methylomonas methanica; assembly: GCA_001644045.1. Classification (GTDB taxonomy): domain Bacteria; phylum Pseudomonadota; class Gammaproteobacteria; order Methylococcales; family Methylomonadaceae; genus Methylomonas; species Methylomonas methanica. The sequence goes on from LUUF01000012.1 coordinate 10,829, forward strand.
TCAGGAACGATACGCATACCGGCGCAGATAAACGGGTAAGAAAACACCGCTACGCCCAATGCGACAAATCCGTTCAACAAGGCCACTTGGCCGTAAACCGCCGGGCTAACCAGCTCGGTCAGTAAGCGCGTACCCAGCAACAAGGCCAGCGCCGATGCCGCCTGGCCGAACAAGGCCCAAAAGGCATCGCCGCATAATTTGGAATTTTTTAAGGCACTAAACATATGCAAGGGTTATCGCCAAGGCTGAGAGTAACCGGTTTGCGCGGATACCGGCGCTTGTGCCATGTCGGAATTAACCGCATGTGTTTTCGCGGCGCAGCCTAGCACCATGCCCCACAGCAACATCAACAAGGCATTCTGTGGAAAATACTCCCACATATTGAAAGTCAGGCCGGCCGCGAAGATAAACATCGTCACCAGACCTTTATTGGGGTGGACAGACATCCGTGTCGTGATCCATAAAAACGTCAGATAAGCCAGTAAGCCGATCACGCCGTAGCCGTTCAACAAGAACAAATACAGGCTGTCGGAATCGAACTGGCCCGGAAAATACTCGGCACCGAACAGCAGATTGACAGTATTGGAACTCAAACCCAAGCCCCAGCCAAACAACACATCCATCGGTCCGTGCACATGATCGGCAAACACGCGCTGCCACAAGTCGATTCGGCCGTCTTGAGTGGGGTCGGCATCGTCGCGACCGCTCAACAAGGGGCTGGACGCCAGAATCAACGCCCCCACCGCCAGGATCGGCGCCGGCATCAGCAATGCCCAGCGATCGCGCGGCCGCAACGCGGCGTACACCTGAAAAAACACTACAAGCAAGGAACTGATAAACGCCGTGCGCGAACCGCTCAGCAAGGCTAAAAATACGCTTAAGGCCAACCAGCGGCGCATGCCCGGTACCAAGGCAAACACCAATGCACAAGTCGCCATCGTCGCACCGAACAAATTAGGGCTAACGAAGGTGCCGAACGGCCGGCCGCCGCCCAGCATCGATACGCCGAACAAGGGCGGCGCCCACAAAGCCTGGGCGATGGCTAATACGGTCTGCAGCGCCAGGTAATAGCGCAGGTAGCTGGCGAACTTGTACAGCACATAATCGCCGGCACCCAAGCGACTGGTCACGAAACCAATCAAAGCCACCGGCAGATATTCGAACACCCGCAGACCGGTCATCGGCACGACTAGCGGCAAATCCAGATATAAGGCGTAGCCCACTTCAAATAACACATAGCTGCAAATCACGCCCAGAAACGCCAACACCGAACTGCTAAAAATCCCATTGCGCAAACGCGGTTCCAGCCAGGCGTAAACGATCAACACAGCCAACAAGGCCTCGCGCAGAATCCGCAAACCCATTTCCTGTTCGCCGTAGACTTCCTTGATACCTGCCCAAGCCGATTCGACTTGCGGCAGCGAGGCCACCGTTGACGCGCCGACCAGTGCAATCAACAGTACGGGTAGGTCTTTTTCCAGGCGGATTCTCATCGTTGCTGGTTAAACCCGCTCGTCGCTTTCGGCGGGAACCGGCAACAGCTCCCTATCCAACTGCTTACCCAACCAATCACCCACTGCCTGGTATTTATCGCTCCAGCTGGACTCGTCCTTTGGCTCCTGATCCGCGCGTTGGTAGGCATAACCGTAATACGGATAGTAAGACGAGCCTTCCTTCATATCGTTGATGATGAAGCCATTGGGTTTGATGCCCACTTGCTGGAAGCGACGGGCGCTGACTTCCAATTCCTGCGCGGTGTAGCGGCCTTCTTTTACCACCAGGAACGTGGCGTCGGCGTGTTTGCCCAGAATCGCCGCATCGGTCGCGCCCAGAATCGGCGGCGAATCGATGACGATGTGGTTATAAAAGCTTTTCAGTTGCTCCAGGGTTTCGGACAACTCGCCCAGCACCAGCAATTCCGCCGGGTTTAACACCATATTGCCGCGCGGGATCAAATCGATACCCACATCCGGTAAGCTGACGATCACCTCGCCCAGCGTGGCTCGACCGGCCAGCAAATCGGACAAGCCCGGTTGTTTGCCTATCGAAAAGGTATCGTGCAAGCGGCCGTTGCGCATGTCGGCGTCGATCACCAACACCCGTTTCTTGATACTGGCCAGCAAGGCCGCCAAGTTGGCGCTGACAAAGGACTTGCCCATGCCCGGCGCCGGACTGCTGACCATGATCACCTTGCTTTCATGTTGCGCCAAAGTAGCTTCCAGCGTAGTGCGCAGACCTCGCAGCGACTCGACGGAAATATCCAGCGGATCTTGGCTGACTAATATGCCGTTGTCTTTGTCCTTGCCCAGCAAGCGTCCCAATTTATGCTGCTTTTTGCTGTGCGGAATCGCGGCGAACAGCGGCAAGCCCACTTGATATTCCAGCAGGGCCGGATAGTTATCGTGGCGTTGCAGCGAATGTCTCAGGAAAATCAACGCCGAGCCCAAGCTCAACCCCAACAGGCCGGCAATCGCCAACAACAAGCTGGGTTTTGGCCAATAGGGTTTTTCCGGCGTGACCGCGAAATCGACGATGCGCGAGTTGCCCAAGGAACCGGCGGCGGCGATACGCTGCTCCTGTGCGCTGTTCAACAAAGAGGTATACAACTCGGTATTGACCTGCACGTCGCGCGACAGGCTCACCATATTCTGTTGAGTTTTCGGCAAATCCTTGATGCGCTTTTCCAAAGCCGCCAGCTTGTTATTCACGCGCTTGATCTGGGCATTGGTGGAGATCATATCCGGATGCTCGGATTCCAAACGCTGGCTTTGTTCGTCGTATTTTTGTTTGAGTTGAATGCCCAGGGTTTCCATATCGGAGGCCTGTTTCAACAGAATTTCGGCCTCGGCGGAAATATCCACCGCGCCGTGTTGCTGACGATAAGCGCTCAAACCTTGTTCGGCTTTTTCCAGACGCTCCTTGACGATGGGCAACTGGCTCTCCAGAAAACCCAGTTTTTGCGAAGCTTCCGCCGACTCCCAGTTCACCGTGGCGTTCACGTAAATCGCGGCAATATCGTTCACCGATTTGGCCAGTTGCTCCGGATCGCGGCCCTTCAGTTCCACGCTCAGAATGTCGGTGTCCTTGGATACTTCTTTGACCGCAAAGGCTTTTTGCAGGGTTTCGATAGCCGACAGCGCGGTGCGGCGGGTTAATTCGAAATGCGTACCCGGATGTGCTTCCAGGGTCTCGACTTTAATGGTCACCGGGGTTTTCTCGCCGATCTCGGCGCTCAACACTTCGCCAACCTGGCCAGCCAACAATTCGTCGCCGCGCGGGTCGAGCAGCTGAAAACGACCGTCTTCCAGCGCGATCAAGGTAAATTGTTTTTCCAGATAACGATCAGGCACGCTGAACGCGGCGATTTTCAGCTTTTCACCACCCCAAGCCCAGCGGCTGAAGCCCCACCAGGCATCCGCGATGCCGTCATGCGCATCGTGCCGGCGCGCCAGGGTTTCGCCTATCAACGGAAAAAAGTAAGGCTCGGTTTCTATGGTCAAATTCAGGTTATCCACGACTTTGCCCAACACCGAACGCGAGCGCAAAATCTCCACTTCCCGCTGCGCGCGCGGGCTTTCCGCTTCCGCCGGCGCTTGATTGTTCTCACTGCGCAACGTGGCAGACAGCAATGCCTTATTTTTATCGATTCGCAACAAGGCGTCGGCCTTGTAAGTGCGCGGCGCCAGCACCAGATAAACTGTGGTGACCAGCAACACCGAGCACAGTGCGATAAAAATGGTTTTTCTGCCTTCGATCAGCAAATCGACGTAGTCGCGAATACTGACGCTAGGCTCCGCCATCCGCGCCTGATTCACCGTTTGCAATACCGGAGTGGCTTCGTTTTGTGAATAAATCATTGTTACATCCCCATCATCGCGGCTTGCGACATGATTGCGGTAAACGAGCCAGGTAAAATCTGGTTCAGCACCCGCGACCATTGCGTGACACCGGCGGTACCGATGAACAGCGTGTCGTGGGCTTGCAGCGGAAATTGGTCGGCCAAAATCATCGCATCGGGCGATTCGGCATCCAGTTGGAAAATCTCGGGATGCATATCGCCGGCGCGAATCACGTATATATCGCCGGGCCGCGAGGTATTGAAGTCAACCCCGGAGGCTTCGGCTAAGGCTTGCGACAAACTCATGCGGCCTTTGTTGATCTGGATGGCTTGCTGGCGATTGGCCTCGCCCATCACGAATACCTTGCTGTCTTTTTGATCGCCGACATTCAACACGTCGCCGTCTTTCAACAACAGGTTCTGGGTGGTCAGGCCTTTTTCGTACATGGACTGCACGTCCAGTTTGTAGAGCTTGCCGTCGCGGGCCAACGCCACATTGGCAAAATCCGAGTCCTTGGTGGAACCGCCGGCGCGGGTAATGGCTTCCGCCACGGTTAACGGCGTTTCGTTCATGGTTTGCACGCCGGGACGCACAACCTCACCCACCACTGCCACCCGATGCGCCTGGAACGACAGCACGCGGATATCGAGTTTGACTTTTTTGAAGTACTTGGACAGTTCACGGGTCAAGTCGGCGCGCGCTTCGCTGACGGTTTTACCGGCCACGTGCATGCTGCCGACATAGGGGTAATACAGGTCGCCGTTTTCGTCGACTACTTTACCGGCCAGTTCCGGCATGATTTTCTCGCCGCCGGGATCGTTCAGTTCCGGATGTTCCCAGACCGTAATCTGCAATCTATCTTGCGGACCGATGCGGTAGCTGGTTTTGTTGGGGTCCACCGGCGGCAAGCTGTTGATGGCCTGCCGGCGATTGCTCTCCCGCTCTATGATCAAATCGGCGGTAATCGGCACGATGCGGACCTTCTCTTTCACCAACTGCCCGTCTCGATTGGTTGGCAGTTCGATTTCGGTCATGCCGTTATCGTTATTCATATCCATGCCCGGCGCCAGGAAACAACCGGGCAAGGTTAAAATCAGCATGATGGGAATCAATCTAAACATGTAAGCATTTCCTTAGTAGGCGTTTTTATTGATAAATCCGGTCAGCACAGTGCGGAACGCGATCTCCAGATCAAACCACAGCGACCAATGCTGGATGTAATACAAATCGTGTTCGATGCGGCGGTTCAAATCGGTGTCACCGCGCCAGCCGTTAACTTGCGCCCAGCCGGTAATGCCGGCTTTCACCATGTGTTTTTTCATGTAGTTAGGCACTTGGTCCTTAAACACTTCGACAAAGTCAGGACGCTCCGGACGCGGACCGACCAGCGACATATCGCCGCGCAATACGTTGATCAACTGCGGCAGTTCGTCCAGGCTGGTTTTGCGCAAGAAAGCTCCGAACGGGGTGGCGCGATTCTCGCCGGGCTTGGCCCAGACCGCGCCGGTTTTGGCTTCGGCATCGACCGGCATGGAGCGGAACTTCAGCATCGTGAACGAACGATTATTCCAACCCACCCGCTCCTGCCGATAAAACACCGGGCCGCGTGAGCTCAGCTTCACGCCCAATGCCAGGAATAACATCAAGGGGCTGATCAGCAGTAATAAAATCAAAGCCAGCAAGCGGTCTTCCACTTCCTTGATGTAACGATTGATGCCGTGCAGTGGCGACACGGAGAAATCCAGGGTCGGGATGCCAGCCACGGTGTTCAAACTGAGGAATTTGCTTTGTTTGAAGGCAAAACAATCGATCACCAGACGAATGCTGACCGGCAAATGACGTAGTTGATATTGAGCGCGTTCGGTCAACGACTCGCCTTGATAGGCCACCCACACTTCATCGATGGCTTGACTGGAAATAATGCTTGGCAAATCGTCCAATGTACCCAATCTTGGCAAGACGTAATCGCTGATTGCCTGACGCTCTTCCGAACGATCATCGACATAACCGATAACTTGCAGGCCGGCCCAGGACGAATGATTCAACTGCCGTGCAACCGCGACTGCCATTTGATTCAAACCGACCATCACAATGCGGCCCTGCGACCAGCCCCGAGCCCGCAAGAAACGCAGCACTTGCGACAACACGCCGCGCGCCGCCAACACGAAGACCAAACCCAACACGCCCCAGGAAGCAATCCAGCGGTAACTGGAACCGAACCAAAAATGTAGCCTGATTAACGCAACTATGGACACCACCGCCACTAAAGCCGAGATCCAGGCTCTGACGATACGGGCAATCTCGCCGCGCATCGCATCGTTACGCCAAGGCCGATACACCTGGCCTATTTCGAAGAAGATAATGGCGCCCAAGATACCCAGCGCGATGACGATCCGGTAATCCTGATCGACGACGTATTCGCGCAACCAGAAATAGTGAGTCACCCAAGCGGCAGCAAACAACATGGCGACGTCGATGACGCGCAGCAACAGAATCACCGTGTGTCCATACTGCTTAAAAAGCCCGTTGAAAATATTTCCCAAACCGAGTGGCATGTCTGTTTAACCCCTATATCGTCTTTTTCCAATGACATGGGTAACCGTCCCTGGAAACCCAACCTGATGCGAACGGGTTGATAATCCCTATTCGCTTGGGCTTGTAGATTACAGAGTCAAGATGAGAGAAAGCCTGAGGGTTTAATTAAGATCGTATTAGGAACGGCTTAACTTTGGATGAGGGGCTTGCTGGAGATGGTGTGTGGGCGTCTGGGAGCGGGGACCAAAAGGTAATGGTCGGTCGGGTATTGTGAGTTCACTACACCAATCCCGAACGATGCAACTACATATCGTGGCTCCTGGATGCTGTTTCGCGAGCAACAGATCTTCATTAACATCAAACAAATCATCAAGCTACTGTTTGCCAACAATGAAATCTAAAAGCTCTTGTAGCAAACATAGATTTATTACCATATAAATCATAAAATAAACAATATTTCGTTAAATTTTTACTTTATAGGCCTATTTTATGCTGCATAGCTATGCATTTTCTAATTTTCAGTCGTTTGCTGAACGTGTAGATGTTGATCTAACCATCAAACGCAACACGACATTGACTGATTGGATGATTGACGATGTATGCGGCAACCGAGTTTCCAAGCTCATCAGCGTTGTGGGTCACAACGCCAGCGGCAAAACTGCGTTACTCAAGCCAATCGCATTTTTGCATTGGTTTATTTGCCACTCGTTCGCCAGCCAACCCAATTCACCAATTCCCTTTTCTCCTCATTTGGCGCATATCAATTCACCAACTGAATTTGAATGTGTCTTCGATTTTGATGGCAATCTATGGCGCTACGTGCTTCACGCCACGCCGACCCGGGTTCTCCGCGAAGCGTTGTATCAGAAGAAGGAACGATTCAATTATGTGTTTGTTCGCGAATGGGATTCTGACAGTAATAGCTACTCGGTCAAACAACAAGATTTTGGATTACCTGCGAAATCAGCTAAGAAGGTTCGTCAAAATGTGTCATTGATTGCTTGGGCCGCCCAATATGACGTTGCGTTGGCTAAGCAGTTCATCGCAAGCAGGGTGATAACTAATCTGAATGTTGTAGGTCGCCTACCGATTAGTGAACAAGCTATTATGCTTGCCGCCGAGCATTTTTCCGCTTACCCAGAACAGCACTCATTAATGAACAGCCTCTTATCGACCTGGGATTTAGGTTTGTCTGGTGTGAAATTACAGGAAATTCAGCTAAATCCAGTGGAGGCTCCTGAGCAAAAATCCTGGATAGCTCTCGGTGAGCACGTCAGCGGAAACACAACTTTTCGATTGCCTTTTAATATGGAATCCAATGGTACTCAAGGTGCTTTTGTATTGTTGTCGCGACTCTTGCCTATTCTGGAAGGTGGCGGCTTGGCTGTCATTGATGAATTTGAGAATGACTTACATCCACACATGTTAGAACCCATCTTAGATTTGTTTGCTACTCCGATAGCAAATCCCCATGATGCTCAACTAATATTCTCAACCCATGCCATAGAAGTGCTCAACTTAGTTGAAAAATCGCAAGTTATGCTGGTTGAGAAAAACGAAGATTGTGTCAGCACGGCTTATCGTCTGGACACGTTAGATGGCATCCGTAATGATGATAATTTTTACGCTAAATATATGGCTGGCGCTTACGGAGCAGTGCCCAATTTATGAGCAAATCCAGACCACAGAAACAGACGTTGCTTTTGGTTGGCGAGGGCCATGACGAAGAAGCATTTTTAAAATATCTCAAATCTCAACTCGTCGGTAGAGAAGTCGGCCTGGAAGTTAAGATCAAAAACGCCAAGGGTAAAGGTGCAAAACATGTAGTTGAATGGACGATCCGCCAAGCCAAGAATGCCGATTACGATAGAGTTGCTGTGTTATTGGATACCGACCAAGATTGGACTCCTGCAGTAAAAAAACAAGCTAAGTCCAAGAAGATTATTGTTTTGGAATCCGACCCTTGTTTTGAAGCCATGCTGCTCAGGCTTTATGGCGTTACACCCGAGCGCGATAGCAAAAAACTGAAAAGGCAGTTTGAGCCGTATGTAAATAATGCTGCGACGAATTCAGTAAATTATGCCGAGTATTTCAATCCTGATGCGCTTAAAAGTAAGCGCCACTTGGAAAAAACCATTGACCAGTTGCTGATTCTTCTCAATACATAACATAAAGTCAGGCCACTATAGGTAATAACCATAGAGTAAAAGATGCATTACACCCTATCCGCCAACAACCGTATCGGATGCACCAACTTAAGCGCGGTCTCGGCGCGGTCGGCATTGAGGTAAAACGCGCAGCTGAAATTGCTGCTGACCACCACATCGGCACCGGATCCTTCGATGGCTTGGCGCTTGGCGTTGCGCAGTTGTTGGGCATTGTCGGGATGACTCAGCATATAGCTGCCGCCGGCACCGCAGCACAATTGATTGTCCGGCAAAGCTTCGATATTCAAACCGGGGATTTTCCGCAGCAGCTCGTGAACGGCGCGGCCGTTTTTCAACACGTTGCGCTGGCTGCAAGGCTCGTGGACTGCGACGTTTAAATTGGAGGCCGCCGGCTCCAGCGTGTCCGGCCAGTGCGCCAATAAAAAATCGTTGATGTCTTGCAAGCTGCGGCCAAACCAGCCGGCGGTTTCGCTATCGTCGCCTTGATACTCGCTGAGCATGGCGCCGCAACCGCTGGCGACATAGATCACCGCTTCCACTTCCAGCTCATAAAACGCTTCGATATTTTTATCTTTCAAGGCTTGCGCGGAACAGCCGTTATGCTGATGTATCGCCCCGCAACAGCCCTGGCCTTCCGGCACTACCACTTCGTAGCCTATGGTATTGAGTAATTTGATCGCCGCGCGTTGAGTGGCGCGGTCGAAATGCTCGGCCAAGCAACCGGTAAACAAGGCCACCCGTCCGCGCTGCCGCTGGCGTCTGCCGACCGGATAAATCCCGGCCAAACTGCCCAAGGCCGGCTCGTTAAGCAAACTTTCGGCGTTAGCCAATTTTAATTTGCGCAGCAAACCGCTGGCTCTTAGCGGTTTTCGCAAGCCGGAACGTAAATACAAAGACAGCAAGGGCAGTAACATGCGTCGCCGACGTTTATGTTCGATTAAATACATAGCCAGTTTGGCTAACCTGGGCCGCGCAACAGTTTGCTGCAGTTTCATTCTGGCCTGGTCGAATAAAGAACCGTAGCTCATCCGGCTGGGACAGGCGGTTTCGCAGGCCCGGCATTGCAGGCAGTTATCCAAATGGCCGCGCTCTTCCGCGCTGATGGGCACATCCTCTACCAATACTTTACTGATGGTGCGGATCCGTTGCCGTGGGGTTTCCATATCGGTTTCGAACAAACGGAAGGTCGGGCAACTGCTGACGCACATGCCGCAGCGCATGCATTCGCTGGCTTCCGGGATATACGGACCGCTGGGCGCAGACGAATCCGAGCCGCTATCGCCGGTAAATTCGCCAATGCCAAAATCCATAATATCGAACATGTTAGCCCTCCATCATTTTTGTGTAAGCCCGGCGCAGCAACTCCATCTCGGCTGGCGGACGACCGCGTAATTCCGGCAGCGTGCGCATCTGGCAGCCCAAGGTCTGCATCAAGCGATGCGGCGGGTCCAGCAGTTTGAAGCGCGCCATGTAGACGGTGACGATGCCTTTCGGGGTATCGACGTATTCCTGATAACCGGCTTCGGCATACAGCAAATCGTTATCAAATCCCAGAATTTGATTAATGGCACTGACCAGCGTTGCCGGGTGAACGGTGATTTTCCCTTCAGCTACCGCTGCGTCTTCATCGAAGGCGACGGACAGCGGCGGCAAGGATTGCGGAAAACACACGCTACCGCCAGCCTGTTGTGCAAACATGGTCAGGGCGCTGATATCGCCTTTGTACATCAACAACAATCTATGGCTTGCAAACACTTCCGGTACGGCAATATTCATTCACTACCCAGCGGCATAGTTATCCCATAGCGATTTAAAACTACTATCCAGACGCGACAGCCGGCTGTTGATTTGATCCAGCAAGGGGTAATGCGGAAAGCGCGCCTTATTGCCGTCGCGATACCATTGCTCCATCGCTTCGGTTAGTTGGGTCCGTTCGGCAAAGCAATCGGTGATTTGCTGTTTCAGCCAGCTGATACTGCTTTGCGGCACCAATTCCGCGACGCGATAGCGTAAGCCGTTGTTAAAGATTCGCACGCCGCCGCCTTGGGCTGCAGTGTGATACAAAGCCTCCTGATCGACGATTTCCACGCCAGCCAAATAATCGATGCCGAATTCGTGCAACTGCGGCAGCCAGGGTACGGTCGGCCCCATCAACACAGTTTTGGCGTGGCTAGACAGCTCCACCAAGCGCGGAAAAGTTTTATTCGGAATGCTGCTGGCAGTCAGAAACACCCAGTCGGCTTGCGGCAGTAAAAACTCGCACGCCGAGTCCGGCAAATCGGCGGCGGACGGCTGCCGTTCCAGAATGGTTAAATGCATTTTGTCTTGATAGCGCTCGATACCCGGATAACGGCCGATCACTACCACGTTTTTGCCTTGCAATTGCGGCAGAAAGTAATCGAATACCGCCAGATTGGCATGTTCGTCATGACTGTCCAGCACTACCGATTCCGGCAAGGGCCGGGCGTTGATGCAGCTATTGATCGCCGCCATCGCCACCGTCGCCTTGTAAGGCTCCCATTCGGTGATCCAGGCCGCTAGATCGGTGACCGGTTTGCCGCCCAGGGTACCAGACCACGGCAAGGTGCGCGTGCTCTGCCCCGGACTCATCGCCAAACCGGCGGTAGCCTTGCCCTTGCATTGGCACAGGGTCCAAACCAAACCTATCATCAGGTTGTCCACCACGGCATCGCTGCTGCAGTAATCCAACAGCAATTCGTACAAACGTTTTGGGTTAGCCATTGCCCCCCCTTATTGCGGGATGTCTAGCAATTTTGCATCGGTTTTAATGTTGTCTTGCTGCCCCCAGGCATTGATTGCTTCGACGAACCATTGCTTTTTAGTCGGGTGCGGCTGCACAACGTCGTATTCGGCATAAAAACTGCCGTCGCCATGAAATTTGATCTGGCCGATACGCTGCTTACCGGCGCTGTACCAGTAACCCACCAGATCCTGAGTTTGGGTAAACGGGTCGGTCACCAGACTGAATTCGGCACTATCGAATTTCGGCAAACTGAGTTCGGTTTGCACCGGAAAACCCAGCTTGACGATATTCTCAGTCATGCGTTGGCAGACTATCTCACCAAAAGCCCGTCTTGCCGCCACATGCTCGGCCAGTAGTTCGTTACTCATGCGGCATCCTCCATCACCGCGTCGGCCAAATCCATGATCACCGATGCCCCGGAACGGTCTTCCGGATCGAGCGCCCGCATCACCACCAAAATTGATTGTGCTTCCGCGTCCAATTGCCGGCGCAGCTTGATAAAGGCCAGGGCTTTTAAGCTATACAGGTAAAACAAGGCGATGTCGCTGGCATACATATCCCACTGCCCCAGTTCCCGGGCCAATTGCCGATAGTCGGCCGGAAAGCCGCCCTGACGAGCTGCCTCGGTCAGCGCGGCCATCACTTCGCACTCGGCTTCCAGCAGGCGGCCTTGATAAAAATAGAATTTATACAAGGCAAAATAGGTCTGCAGACAAGCACCATCCAAGGCTTGTGCCTGTCTGAAATATTTTTCCGCCAAGGGTTTGTCGGCATGACTGGCAGCCACGGCCATCTGCAACAGTTTATTCACCTCTTCCGGCACATCCGGACTGAATAAAACCCGTTCTTCAAAAAAGCCAATTTGACTCATTTGTTACCAAACCTCGGCAGGCGCTACCAAGGCCGCGACCGGCGTCCCACCCAACAGATGCTGATCAATGATGGTCTTGACGTCGTCCTTGGTAACCTTGCCGTACATGATTCCTTCCGGATAGACCAGCACGCTGGGGCCGAGCATGCAAGGCCCCATGCAACCGGTATTGGTTAGACCGATTTTCTCGAACAGGTTGCGTGTTTGAATTTGGTTCATGAACTCGTTCATCACTTCGGCACAGCCGCTGGCGGTACAGGAGCCGCGTGGGTGGCCTTGCGGACGAGCTTGAGTACAGACGAATACGTGTTTATCGGGACGAGGCATGATAGCTTTCCTTTTTTGAAATGAAAAATTGGTGTCGCTATCGCGACGGGTATTTGAATGTCGGTTCTCGGACCGACAGCCGAGATACTTTTCTTTGCTTGTCCAAAGAAAAGTATCCAAAAGAAAAGACACCCGGATTTCGCCCTAACCCTGCGCTTCTCGTTTTTTGCAGGGGTTGGCAAAAGGGGCTTCCTGCCCCTTCGCCAACGAGCGGCATCCCTGCCGCTCCCCTCCGGGCTAATCCCACAAAAAACTGCGATGCTCGGGGTCGAAATACGGGACCGCAACCATCCCCAACTAGAACGGTTTTTAATTTAGAAAAATAACGATCCAACCCAGCAACACAGCATCGTTGTTCCCCCTATGCCGCGCCGAGCACCGCAGCGTTTATCGAGAATAGCCCGAAGGGGTGCGGCAGGGATGTCGCATGTCGGCGGAGGGGCTGGGAAGCCCCTTCTGTCGACCCTCGATAAACGCTACGGCGCGCAGGATCTAAGCGGCATCGGGGTGGCCTTTTATTTGGGTACTTTCTTTTGGCCAAGCACAAATTCGTTTGGAACGAATTTGAACAGCCAAAGGCTGGCCCGTTAGGGCGAAAACCACGGATGGTTTTCGTACCGAAAGTATTTCGGCTGTCGGGCCGAGACCCGACTTCTAAAAAGTCGTCGCGCCAGCGACACATTACCCCTCACTGCGTGGGCACAAAACCCGTGCCCACCCTACAATCAGCCGAATTTCAAAAGCTAAAAATCAAGCCGCAGCCTTATGCTCATGCGTAAAACAATCCTTAGGACAAACCTTGGAACACGCCTCGCAACCAATACAATCAGCAGCGTTTTTCAAGCTCATCACCATGCTGTTATCGTCATCGTCTTCAAAGTCACCGTAGTCGTCGCCGAAATCCTCGGCCGACAACGCTTCGTCTTTTTCGACCAAATCAAACACGTCGCGCGGACAAACCTTGAAACAACGGCCACAACCGATACAGGTACGCTGATTGATGTCGGTAACGTACGAAGGCGTCCAGACCGTGCCGCCATAGGTAACGCCGGTTACAAATTCGCTCATACTCGCCTCCTATGCCGTTTCGCTGCTGGCAGCCAAGAATTTCTTGTTGGCTTCGTCCCAGGCTTTGCACGCATCGTAAGTGGCCTGCGCGATGCCCATCAGTTCGCCATAGGCATCCGGCAGTTTGTCCTCGATCAGATCGTGGAGTACCGACGCCGCTTCATTAGCGATACGCTTGGCCTTCTTTACTTCTTTTTCCAGTGCTTTGAGTTCTTCGTCGCTCATCACTCACCTCACGCTTCGGCTACTTCTCTATAGGTTTCGATCAAGCCCAGCGCTTTTTCGATCGTCGCATCGGTTTTAGACGCCAGATCTTCCAGGCTAGGGAATCCGAAGCGATGCACATCGCGCAAGACTTTATCCACCACGATCAATTTGCCGACCAATACCAAGGCCCGGCCGAAACCTTCGTGGGTGATGTTGATTACCGGCACGGCCATCAAGCCGCCTCTCTTTTCGATCAAAGAGGCGATGGAGTTGTAATACGCTTTAACGCGCGCCAAGGTAATTTCATCGGGATCGCCGATAATCGGAATTTCCCGTTTACGTTCCTTGGTCATCACCAAGGGATCGATGATCTTTTCTTCCGACCATCCTTCGTAGGTATCGTAGGTATCGAGTGCGCGCAGTTGTTTGACCATTTCGACGACGATATCCGAAGTCATGAAGGGGTCGCCGGCTTCGACGACTAATGCTGGTTGGGCCATGGTGGTTCTCCTAATTTAGTGTTTGATTAATTTGAATACTTTTAATCGCGCAGGGTTAAACCCCGTATGCCGCGCCGAGCACCGTAGCGTTTATCGAGAATTGCCCGAAGGGGTGCGGCAAGGATGCCGCACGTCGGCGGAGGGGCTGGGAAGTCCCTTCTGCCGACCCTCGATAAACGCTACGGCGCGCAGGGTCAAAGCGGCGTTTCGGGTGTCGTTTCTTTTGGATACTTTTCTTTGGACAAGCACAAATTCGTTTGGAACGAATTTGAACAGCCAAAGGCTGGCCCGTTAGGGCGAAAACCACGGATGGTTTTCGTAGCGAAAGTATCGCGGTTGTCGGTCCGCGAACCGACATTAAAATCAGTCGTCGCGTCAGCGACACAAAAATCTGGCCGTTAAGTAGCCGCAACAAAATCATTCATCCCAACCTTCCTCTTCCATCGCATTAAACCGCTCAGGACTCGGCCCTTTGTGTTGGTTGATGGCTTTCGCCAGCCAGCTCGATGGACCGGCTTTCATTTCAGCCTGTAAATCCGAGATCAAATCTTTTATCGTGGCGCCTTCTTGGACTTTGATCGGCTGAATGCCTTGCGCGACGATTTGTTTAACCGCCGATGCGCCGATAGCCAGGCAGTAAACCGCCGCGCAGCCTTCCAGCAATTGAATCTTCACGGACAATTTGTCTTCGTTGCCATCCTGCGCCAGTTCGCCGAACTGGGCGGCTTCCATTAACTCCGACTGTTCCGGATCGACCGCGTAAACGGCAAACGATTTGGCGGAACCGAAATGCTGATTCACATACACCATGTCGGTGGTGGCAAAAGCGACTTTAATGGCGGTTTCCATGGAAATCCTCTGTTCGTTTGTATGCAAAACTTGTATACGGCGCGTTAATGACATGACGGCGAGCAGGCTTGACGTTCGGATTCGGGTTTTTGCGCATACGGCGAGTAATACGGCTCGATCTCTTCATGGGCAAAATTGATCACCAGATTGGCCAGATCGAACAAGGTTTGCCGGGTGCCGCGATAACCGATCCAGGTTTTTTGATAGCCGCCGATGATGTCGTAGAGCGGAAAGCCGATGCGCAGAATGGGTATGCCCAACCGTTCCGCACTGGCGACGGCGTGCGAGTTGCCGATCAACAATTGCGCCTTGCGCTCCTTGGCCATTACTTCCAAATCTTCCAGATCGCCGATCTTGATGCTGTCCACCGGCGCCGTCGCCAGCACCGGGGTGTTGCCGGCGCAGATTGCGGTCACCACTTCCGCACCCATGCCTTGCACTAAATGAATCAAGGCGTTTAACTGGTCCGGATCGGCGGCAATAGCCACCCGCAGCTGACCGAGCATGAAATGGGTATCCAGCATCGCATCCTGCAATTGCGCGCGCTGCCGTTCGATCTTTTGCGGCACCGGCATTTCGCTGATGTCGGCCAGAGCCGTAATCAATGCATCGTTGGCTTGTAAACCGTACAGATGATCGAAATAGTGGCTAGGCACACCGGTCTTTTCCTGCAACAGCTCGCCGGATTTACGCAGGGACGCACCGATAATCAAGCTGGCTCTGGCTTCACCCAGTGTCGCCAGTTCCGAGACTGGCGTACCGCCGATAGTCACCGGCGAAAAGTCATCGTCAGTCAGACTACCGTCAAGAGAATCGGACAAATCAGGCACCAATACGGGCCGTAAATTGAATTGTTCGATCAAATCACGCAAGGCTTCAAGGTCGCCCGGCGTCAGCATCGGGCTGACCAAACAATTGACCTGCCGTTGGCGATTACCGGGCTTGGTGCCGGCAGTTTCCGCATCCGGCACCAAGGCCTTGACGATTTCATAAATAGTCGCCGCGTAACCGGTTTCGACGCAGCCGGTAAAATCCGGCGTATTGACTGCAACCACGGCCACATGTGCATATTCCGGGTATCTTTCGCGAAATTCACGGACGTTGCGATGCACGTCGCAGCCTTGGGTTTCCGCTAGACCGGTGGTCAACACCGCAATCAAGGCCGGATTGGATTTTTCGGCGATAGCCTTGATACCCTCGATGACGTTTTCGTCGGCACCCAATACCGAGCTGGCTTGGTCCATCGCGGTGGTTTGCAAGGGAATCGGCTCGCGAAAATGCCGCACAAAAAACACCTTGGCAAACGCGGTGCAACCTTGCGAACCATGTAACATGGGGATCGCCCGATCAAAGCCTAGGCAAGCCAAGGAACCGCCGGTGGGCTGACTGGCCTTTAAGGGATTGACCGACAGGGCCTTGTTGCGTTTAACGATTTCGGCCATGTTATGCCGCCTGAGCCGCTAAAGGCTCCGCTTGAATCTCTGTAGCCGTAGACTTTTTCAGGCCGCCGGTGCGCCAAGGCGGCGTGGCCCGCACAGCTTCCCAAACCGGGCTTTCCAAGGTCAAAGCCAATTGCCGCACCAGTTCCAGCATGCCTTGATAGCCTTCGTAACCGAACTCGCGCTCTTGGTTGATGTCCAGGAATGGGATGCGCGCTTTCAAAGCGGTATACATATTCCGGCCGCCGGCAATCAGGATGTCGGCTTTGTAATCGGCCACCACTTTTAACAAGGCTTTCGGGCTACCGTCTTCGATCATCAAAGTCTCTTCGCCCATCAGTTCGCGAATCCGCGCCTTGTCTTCCTCGGTGGATTTTTTGGTACCGGTGGCAACCACCACCATGCCTAAATCCTGCAGCGCCGAGATCACCGACCAGCTTTTCACGCCGCCGGTAAACAGCAATACCCGTTTGCCTTTTAGCCGTTCTCTCCAGGGCGCCAAGGCTTCGCGGATACGGTTTTCCTCGCGGGCAATGATGGCTTCGGTGCGTGCTATCAAATCGGGGTCATTAATCACTCTGGCGAAGTCGCGCAAGGCTTGACTGGTATCGGTAATGCCGTAAAAACTGCCTTCGAACCACGGCGTGCCGTAGCTTTGTTGCAGCTTGCGAGCCACGTTGACCATGGCCTTAGAACAGACCATCATGTTGACCTCGGCTTTGTGCATGGTTTGCACTTCGCGGAAGCGAGCGTCGCCGGACAGGGTGCACAGCACGCGCAGACCCATTTCGTCGAGCAGCGGCAGCACATGCCAGAACTCGCCGGCGATGTTGTATTCGCCGACCAGGTTGACGTCGTGAACCTTGATGCCGGGGCGTTCGGTGCCGAGCGGCAACGGGTCGGGATCCCGGGTGCCGATCACATGATTGACCATCGCGTCGCCGGCGATGCGGTTACCCAGGTTTTTGGTGCCGTAAAAACCGGCGCAATCGATAGGCACCACCGGCACGCCCCAACGTTCGGCGGCGGATTTGCAGGTGGCGTTGATGTCGTCGCCCACCAGGGCCGGTACGCAGGTGTTGTAAATAAACACCGCCGGCGGATTGTAGGTTTCAATAGCTTGTTTGATAGCGTGGAACAGGCGCTTTTCGCTGCGCCCCATCACCACGTCTTGTTCGGTCAAATCGGTAGTCATGCCAATCCGGTAAAGTTCCGAACCGGAAGAACGGGTACCGCGGTTGTCCCAAGAACTGCCGGCACAGGCAATCGGGCCGTGGACGATATGCGCGACGTCGGCGATCGGTAATAGTGCAATCTGCGCACCATCGAAGGCGCATCCGCCCGCCGCCGAGCCGGGTTTGGGTTTGGCGCAGCCGGACTTTTCCTTCTTGTTATGCTCGCAAGCCGGTTCGTCCAGCAGTTCCGCAATGTCTTTGGTCGATTTCATAACACAACCTCACGTTTTTATTAAAGCTTGAGCAACGGTTGTGCCAACTCATAAATGACTGAATTTTCTATGGTTTGAGCCAAGCCTGTTTGTAGCAAACCCGACAATCAGCCTCTCGCGCCAAACAAAATATTGTCTGAATTCGTCCGACAAGCCGGGCTGGATTTATACTTTGCCGAACAGGCAGCACTCCCCCACCGTTTGCAATCGAGAGCCATGACCGCAAAGCCCAAACGCCAGCTCCGCTACAACCAAGGCACGACACTTTCCGCATGGCGCGAGGCGCTGAATCAAATCGTGTTTGGTTCGGAAACCGCTGCCGGCCGGCGTTTCGATATCACCGTAATCGTGGCGATTTTGCTGAGCATCCTGGTGGTGATGCTCGACAGCGTTGCCGATTTTCAACAACGCTACGCGACTACGTTGTTCTGGGCGGAATGGTTGTTTACCGGTTTGTTTACGCTGGAGTACGTGTTGCGTTTGATTTGTGTGCGCCGGCCTTGGCTGTATGCACGCAGCTTTTTCGGCATCGTTGACTTGTTGTCGATTCTGCCCGCCTACCTGGGCTTGCTATTGCCCGGCGCGGAATACATGCTGACTTTGCGGATTTTGCGCTTGCTGCGAATTTTTCGGGTGCTGAAGCTTTCCGAGTATCTGGAAGAAGCCGACATACTGGTGGTAGCCCTGGTCAACAGCGTGCGAAAAATCACCGTGTTTTTATACGCGGTGCTAACCCTGGTCGTGGTGTTCGGCACCTTGATGTATGTGGTGGAAGGTCCGGCCGCCGGCTTTACCAGCATACCCAAGGCAGTGTACTGGGCCATTGTCACCATCACTACCGTCGGTTACGGCGATATCGCCCCGAAAACGCCGATAGGGCAAATGATCGCGTCGACCATCATGATTATGGGCTACGGCATTATCGCGGTGCCGACTGGCATTTATAGCGCCGAATTGCTGAATACCCGCAAAAACCAGAATCTGGACAATCGCGCCTGTCCGGATTGCGGCGCCGCCAGCCACGATTTCGACGCGGCGCATTGCAAGTATTGCGGCCATCGCTTGGACGCGTAATGGCTGAGCTTACCGCGAAATCGCAAAGCTAGAGCGTCGGCTGATGCTGGAAGAGTTTTGGCATTATCTGGGCGTGCGCACCGCCAGCCGCGAAGCGTTCTTACTGGGTTACGCCAGGGAAATGGCTGCCTTGCAAGCCCGGCAGCGCCGCTGTCGCCAGGCTTGGAGCGCACATATCCAGGCAACCAAACACGCCTTGCTGAATGCCGCACGAGGGCTGGACAATAGCGGTGGCGCAGCCCTGATTATCGGTGGCGGCAGCGCGCACGACCTGCCGATTACCGAGTTATTGCAGTATTTCGAACAGATCGTGCTACTGGATATTGCCTTTAGCTACCCGACCCGGCGCCTGGCCAAACGCTGGCCGGGCCGAGTGTTATGCCTTCCGCATGATGTCACCGGTGTCGTGGGCTGGCTGGCGCAGCATCCACGGATACCGCTGCAAGAATTAATGATGAAGCCACCGGTTCCAGAGTTACTGGTCAATCCACGTTGGGTCGCTTCGGTTAATTGCCTGACGCAGTTGCCATTGCTACCGCTGGACTGGTTGGCAAATGCGGGCACGGAATCTTCACAATTGGAAGCTTTCGGCCGAGCCTTGATTCTGGCCCATCTAAATTGGCTGGATAGCTGGCAAACGCCGGTTTGCCTGATCACGGAAATTGAAGATCAGCGTCAGGGCAGCAACGAGCAGTTGGATCGAACCGACTACCGACCAATTTTGGCTGACTATCTGCAACAGGCCAATCAGTTGGCGAGTTGGAATTGGCTTGTAAATCCCCCGGGCGAATTGCCGGGCGGGGTTTGGGAGTCGCGAACGGTGGCGGCCTATCTAAAGTAAACCCTTGTCCGTTCGGTTCGAGAAAGGTGCAGGCCCCAAAAATTTCGAAGCCATTAAACACCGAGATTTTGAAAACTCCACGTAGGCAAAAGCCGGATCGTCGCATGGCAACGATCCAGCTCCTAAGATTTAGCGCGTCAGAATGCGCAACCCGATTTGACGCCGAGCTTTTTCAAAATAATCGCCAACGGGCAAAAACCGCTGAACGACGCCTGCAACAGATTGGCGCCGACGAACGCGGTAAACCACAGCCAATTCGGCGAATGCCAGTGCGCCAGCGCCAGACTAATCAGGATGAACGAGCCGGCAAACGCCATAACCATGCGATCGATAGACATAGCAACCTCCTATTTCAAACGCACCACGCCCATCAGTTTTAGCATCATCCGCTCGTAGAACGGTTCGCTGATACCTTTTCTGACTTTGCGCATAAAATATTTCTCGAAACCGATTTTGGCCAGATGCACCCATTTGCCATGGTTGGACCAAGTGGTATTTCTGGGCGGAATTTGCGGCACGGCCAAAAACGCCACGCCGGTATCGCCCAAATCGGCCAGACACAACGCACTTAAACTGGGTATATCGGACGGCTGTTTGCCGGCCAGTTCGTCGCGGATGTTATGTGCCGTAGCGGTCACCATGGATTCGATCATATAACCGGTTTTCGGCGTGCCGGTCGGCACCGGCGTTTTTTCCACCGGCGGCAATGCCACGCAGACACCCACCGAATATATGTTTTTGTACGTCGGATTGCGCTGATGTTTATCGACGATCACGAAACCGCGCGGATTGGTCAAACCTTCCGCGCCGGAGTGCCGGACCGCATCCACGCCGGTAAAAGCCGGCAGCATCATCGAGTGTTTAAACGGTACTTCGTGTTTTTTCTTTTCGTTGCCGTCGTCATCGACTTCGGTAACATACATCATGCCGGCTTCGATACGATCCACCTTGGCGTTGGTAATCCATTTGATGGTTTTGTCGCGAAGCGCGCTTTCCAGTAAACCTTTGGTATCGCCGACGCCGCCTAGGCCCAAGTGACCGATATAAGGCTCGGAAGTGACGAAGGTCATCGGCACCTTGTCGCGGATTTTACGCTTACGTAGTTCGGTTTCCAGAATCATCAGGTATTCGTAAGCCGGGCCGAAGCAGGACGCGCCTTGCACCGCGCCGACCACAATCGGGCCGGGGTCTGCCATGAACTTGTCCCAATCCTGCGCGGCAATTGCCGCATGATCGACATGACAGACTGATGATGTGTGACCGCCGTGCGGCCCCATGCCCGGCACTTCGTCGAAAGCCAGGCGCGGGCCGGTAGCGATAATTAAATAGTCGTATTCGACGGAACTGCCATCGGCCAGATCGATTTTATTGTTAACGGGATCGACCTTGGTGGCAGCCTTTTGGATAAAGTTGATGCCTTTTTTCGCCATCACCGGCGCCAACTCAATTTTTAAATCTTCCGGTTTACGCCATTTCGGCGGCACCCAGGGGTTGGACGGCACAAAGTGGAAGGTTGGCGAATCCGAAATCACCACCACTTCATGCGCCTTGCCGACAATTTCCTTCATTTCATACGCCATCGGCACGCCGCCGATACCCGCGCCTAACACTACAATTCTAGCCATGACATTCTCCTCGCTGCTGTTTAGATGAACACTGTCGAAGTATTTATTATTTTTATAGCGTTGTTATAAGCTTCGAAACCGTGTGACTCAAGAATATTAGAATTTCCTGATATTATCAACCGAAATATTCCTGGTTTTTGATTGCTTTTGATGCCGCAGCAGACTGAGTACAATGCCATCTATACCTAGCTACTGCGGAATACCACGATGACCGATCAACACGATACTGAACAAGCCTGGCGCGAGAAGCTGACTCCCGAGCAATTTCATGTCTGCCGGGAAAAAGGCACCGAGCCGCCATTTACCGGCAAATATACCGATTGCGACGAAGCCGGCATCTACCGTTGCGTCTGCTGCGGTCACCCATTGTTTACCTCCGAGCAAAAATTCCATTCCGGGTGCGGCTGGCCCAGCTTTTGGAACCCGCTGAATTCGGAAAGTCTGGATCAGCATCCCGATAACAGCCATGGCATGCGCCGTATTGAAGTGACTTGCCAATCCTGCGGCGCTCATCTTGGGCATGTGTTCGAAGACGGACCGCAGCCGACCGGACTGCGTTACTGCATTAATTCCGTGGCGCTGACGCTGGAAAAACAATCATGACCGCTCAGCGACAAGCGCAAGACTTACTCGATTTCATCGACGCCAGCCCCAGCCCTTGGCATGCGGTCGCCACGATAGAGCAACGCTTGCTGGACTACCAGTTCCAACGTATCCAGGAAAACGAGTCCTGGTCATTGGCTCCCGGCGGGCGCTATTACGTGATCCGCGACGACTCTTCGATCGCCGCATTTGTAATCGGCAAACAAGCCTTGGCGAAAACTGGCTTCAAGATACTCGGCGCCCATACCGATTCGCCGGGGCTGCGCGTCAAACCGCAACCCCTGCTCGACTCGGACAAATTGCTGCGGCTGGCCGTGGAAGTATACGGCGGCCCGATTCTCGCCACGTTTGCCGATCGCGATCTGAGTCTGGCCGGCCGCATTGCCTACCTGGATAGCGACGGCAACATCGCCAGCCGGCTGGTGCGCTTCGACGAACCGCTACTGCGGCTGCCAAATTTGGCCATTCATATGAACCGGGGCGTCAACGAAGACGGTCTGAAATTGAAAAAACAAACCGAGTTACCGCTGATTTTCTCGGCCAGTGTCGAGCAACAATTACCCAGCGACCGGTTTCGCCAAGTGCTGGAGCAAGCCAGCAATATTGCTGCCGACCGAATTTTAAGCTGGGAACTGAATGCTTACGACACCCAGAAGGGCGTCCTTTGGGGCGACGGACAACTGTTTTACGCCGATAGCCAACTGGACAATCTGGCGTCCTGCCATGCCGGACTGACGGCATTACTGGATGCCCCGACACTGGATACCGACAGCACGCTGGTCTGCGCGTTTTTCGATCACGAGGAAATCGGCAGTGAGAGCTGTAAAGGGGCCGCCGGCAGTTTCCTGCCCGATGTACTTGAGCGCATCGCCAATTCGGTCGGCAATAACCCGGACGACTACCGGCGCTCGCTAGCCAATAGTTTTATGATCAGCGCCGATATGGCGCATGCCTATCAACCCAATTTTCCCGGAGCCTACGAACCCGGCCACAAAATCATCGTCAACCACGGGCCGGTCATCAAGGTAAATGTTAACCACCGTTATGCCTCGGAATGCATTTCAGAGGCCACTTTCATCCGCATTTGCCAACTAGCCGAGGTGCCTTATCAAAAATACGCGCATCACGGCGATCTGCCCTGCGGCAGCACGATAGGCCCGATAGCATCGGCGAAATTGGGTATCCGCAGTGTCGATGTCGGCTCACCGATGTGGGCCATGCACAGCATTCGAGAAAGTGCCGGCGTACTCGATCATACCTATATGATTCGGGCGTTGCGGGGATTTTTCAGCAACCGATAATTTTTCAACTATCCTTGCCTGATGATTTTATCCGGTAGGGAATAACCTTGGTTTCCGTCTTTTCCACTGATGACGCATTATTGTTGCGGCGTGCAATTGAGCTCGTAAAGTGGGTAATCCTATGCTGCTGTGTCAGCCAGTCCTCGCAGGCAGATGAGCTGAACCTGGAATACAAAGTCAAGGCCGCTTATCTATATAACTTCACCAAATTCATCACGTGGCCGGAGAAAACTAGCCCTACCTTTAATATCTGCATCCTCGGCCACGACCCCTTCGGTAGTTTACTGAGCCCGCTGGAGGGCAAGACCGTTCAGGACAAACCGATTCGTTTGTTCAAGTTCGACACCCCCAAACAGGCTAAAGATTGCGATATCGCCTATTTTGACAACCCCGAGCAGCGCGCGGATCTTGCCTTACCGGGCGTATTATTGGTCGGTTCGTTGAAAAAATCATTGACCGTCAGCAGCGAGCCGTTTTTCGCCGAGTCCGGCGGAATGATCGGTTTTGCGCTGGACGATGGCAAAGTAAAACTACATCTCAACCTCAAGGCTTTGAAGCAAAGTGGTTTTAACGTCAGCGCCAAACTCATCGAAGTGGCCACCCTGGTGGAGGGGACCGAGCATGAGTAGATTCTTCTCCCGGCTATCCATCAAAGGCAAATTGTTTACCATCGCTATTACGTCCAGCCTGTTTTCCATGCTGCTGGCCTTGGTGATTTTGGTAACGGTCAATGTCACCGATGTGAAGCGCAAGGCCCAAAGCGATCTAATGGCCGTGGCCGGTTTGATCGCCAATCGAAGCGTCGCCGCGGTAATGTTCGACGATGCCAATTTGGCCAAGGAAAACCTGGTCTCGTTGAATAACCTGCCCGATTTGCGTAGCGCATGCATCTACACCAAAAAAGGCCAGCTCTTTACCTCGCTGAACAAGCAAACCGTCACCTGTCCAGCCGTCTCGCATGGCTTGCGCAACCATTTTGATAAACTCAGTCTCTATGTCTATCAACCGATGCGCCTGGACGATGAGATTGTCGGCGCCATTTATCTGTCCTCCGACCTCAGTGCCGCGTTCTGGCGGGAATTGCAATTTGTCGGCGTCGTCCTGATTGTGTTGTTCGTCGCTTTGTTTATTACCTTTTTGCTAACCGCGCCCTTGTTAAACCGGGTGGCCAAGCCAATCGCCCAATTGGCTAAAACCGCGCAAAAAGTCAGTCAGGAACACGATTATTCCCTGCGCGCAGCTAAGCACAGCAACGATGAAATGGGCATTCTGGTCGATGCATTCAACGATATGCTGGATACCGTCGAGATTCAAAACAAAGCCTTGATTAGCGTCAAAAATAATTTCCAGGCGCTGTACGACAACAATCCAACCATGGTGTTTAACCTGGATATGCAAGGGCAAATTATCTCGGTGAATCGCTTTGGCGCCCGCCAGTTAGGTTTAAGCGTTGAGGAACTGCAAGGCTGTTCTATTTTCAATTTTGCGCATCCCGAAGATATTGGCAACTGCAACCAGTTCTTCCAAATCTGTCGTAATCACCCCGAGCAAGTACATAAGCTGGAAAGCCGCATTATCTGCCGCAACGGCAACATCATCTGGGCCCGGGAAACCGCGCGCCTAGTCAAGGACGAAAACAATCGCCCTCACCTGTTGCTGGTCTGCGAAGACATTACCGAAACACGGCGGCTGTCGGAAAAAATCGCTTACCAGGCCAGCCACGACGAATTGACCGGTCTGGTTAACCGCCGCCAATTCGATATTCATATTCAAAATCTGGTGCTGGAAGCGCAAGCCAACGATAGCTACCACGTGCTGTGCTATTTGGATCTGGATCAATTCAAAATCGTCAACGATACTTGCGGGCATCTGGCCGGGGACGAGCTGCTAAGACAACTCGGCGAAGTATTGCGCCAACAAGTGCGGAGAATGGACATATTGGCTAGACTGGGGGGCGACGAGTTTGGCATCCTGATGTCGTATTGTTCTCTGGAACAAGCCATCATTACCGGCGAAAAGCTGCGCAATGCGGTATGCGACTTTCAATTTGCCTGGGAGAACCGTAGTTTCAATATCGGGGTCAGCATAGGTATCGCCCCGATCAATCGCGCCTGCGGCAATGCCGTGGATGTATTGAAGGAAGCCGATGCCGCCTGTTACGCCGCCAAGGAAAAAGGCCGCAACCGGGTGCATATTTTTAGCCCTGACGACGAAGAATTAACGATGCGTCAAGGCGAAATGCAATGGGTCGAAAAAATCCGCATGGGAATCGAACAAGACCGTTTCCAGTTATTCGGTCAATTGATCGTGCCTATTGCCGATAATCGCGGCGGCCTACATTTCGAAACCCTAATCCGCTATCGAGACGACCAAGATAAAGTAATTCCGCCCGGCGCCTTTCTACCGGCCGCGGAGCGCTACAACATGGCATCGCCTTTAGATCGCTGGGTAATCTCCCGTTTGTTTGAATATTTGGCGACGACGCCCGGCTTCCTCGATCGCTTGGAAATGTGCTCGGTGAATCTGTCCGGTTTATCCTTATCGGACCAAGCCATGCTGGGCTTTATCGACGAGCAATTCCGGAAATGGCAGATACCGACGCATAAAATTTGTTTCGAAATTACCGAAACAGCCGCTATCAGCAATCTTTCCTATGCCCGGCAATTTATCGATTCGCTACGTCAAAAAGGCTGCTCATTTTCCCTGGACGATTTCGGCAGCGGCTTGTCGTCATTTGCATATTTGAAGAACCTACCGGTCGATTATTTAAAAATAGACGGGCTGTTCGTAAAGGACATACTGGACGATCGTGTGGATTTGACTATGGTTAAAGCGATTAACGAGGTCGCCCACGTGATGGGCAAAAAAACCATCGCCGAATTTGTGGAGAACCAAAATATTTTCGATCTACTACAAACCTTGGGTGTGAATTACGCGCAAGGCTACGGTATTGCCAAACCGGTGCCCCTGCGGGAGTTATGAGAATTACTATGTTGAAAACAGTAAAAAAACGGCTTTTCAAACACTCTCTAGTCCTCAGCCTACTCGGCCAGCAGGTCCATGCAGAACAGACCGTAAACGATTTGTTGGATTTATCGCCAGCGGAATTAGCCAATATTTCGGTCAGTATTGCCTCCGGCACCGCCAAGCCGGTGTCGCAATCGGCTGCAGTGACCAGTGTTATCACCGCCGATCAAATTGCCGCGATGGGCGCCACCGATCTGCATGAAGTGCTGGAAACCGTGCCTGGCATGCACGTGACCATCCAACCTGTCACCAACGATTATAGTTACACGATGCGCGGCATTCGTAACGAAACCAATGCAGAAGTGTTACTGATGCTCAACGGCACGCGTTTTTCGGTGCCTTATCAGGGCACGCATATGGCGGGAATGATCATTCCCGTCGAAAACATTCAACGTGTCGAGGTGATCCGTGGACCGGGCTCGGCGCTGTACGGCGCCGATGCCTTTGCGGGTGTAATCAATATCGTCACCAAAAAGGCGGCGGATATTGATGGCGCCACGGTTGGCGCGCGCGGCGGCAATGCCGATACCAAAAGCGCTTGGGGCCAGTATGGCGGCAAATGGCAAGGTTGGGATGTGGCTAGTAGCCTGCAATATAGCCATAACGGTGTCGATCCGGATCGAATCATCACCGCCGACGCGCAAACCAAAGTCGACCAAGCGCTAGGCACGAATATATCGCTCGCCCCTGGCCCGATGCAAAATCAAAACGAACGCTGGAACGGCCACCTCAATTTGCAGCGCAAACATTGGGATTTAGGCTTTTGGGCCTTTAACGAAGCCGATTACGGCTTTCGCTCCGGAACCTTTGGTGCCCTCGACAACAAAGGCCGGGGCAATGGCGCCAGCTATCTGGCGGATGTGCGTTATTCGACCGAGGATGATCTGGAGAACTGGGAACTTCAAGCCCACGCCAGCTTTTTGCATACCGACATCTCGGCCAATATATACGGCTTCCCGGGTGGCGCAATTTTACCTATCGGCGCGGACGGCAACGTTACCGATCAGCTGGCGTCGACCAGAGGCTTGGTCATGTTTCCAGAGGGCTTACGGTTCATAGCCGGGTTTAAAAACACGGTCCCCAGCTTTGAGTTCACCAGCATTTATAAAGGCTTTTCCGATCATCTAATTCGCGTGATCACGGGATTCCGATACGAAGAATTAAATACTCGGGAAGCACGTAATTACGGTGCAGGTGTGATTGACAGCGCCACCCTCTCGGCTATTCCCAGCATAAACGTAGCGGGTGGTCTGCAGAATCTTACCGGCACGCCATTAACACTGATAGACGACCACCACAGAGACATATGGTCGATGGCAATCCAAGACGAATGGCAGTTTGCCCAAGACTGGCACTTAACCACCGGCCTGCGTTTCGACCACTACTCCGACTTCGGCAGTACCTGGAACCCGCGCGCGGCTCTGGTTTGGGACATTAACCCGCAGCTAACCGGAAAACTGCTGTATGGCCAAGCGTACAGAGCCCCAAGCTTTCTGGAGCAATATCAGCAAAATAGCCCGCTGTTTCTCGGCAATCCTACCTTGCGCCCGGAAACGATCTCGACCACCGAACTGGCATTCGACTATCGTCCCACGAAAAATCTGAGAACCGCCCTGAATTTATATCATTATGAGATCAAAGATTTGATTAGCGGCCCGATTTCGGGCGCCGGCACGCTGACGGAACGGAACACGTCAGGTCAGGACGGCTACGGCAGCGAATTTGAATGGGATTGGAAATTTCACACCGATTGGAATCTGCGCGGTAACTATGCGTGGCAATTTGCCCGAAACGAAGCCACTCACACCAGGGTTAGCAACGTCCCTGAACATCATATTTATACCGCTCTCGCCTGGAATTTCATGCCGAAATGGCAGATTCAAACCCAAATCAATTGGATAGGTCACCGCCTTAGCAGCCCGGAAGATACGCGAGTTTTAAAAGACTATGAAACGGTCGATTTGACTTTAAATGCCAAAAAACTGATGGGTTATCTGGATTTGACTGCATCCGCTCGGAACCTGTTCGATAGCCATGGTAAGGAACCCGCTACGTCCAGCTATCCGTATAATCTGCCCATCGCCGGACAATCTTTTTATTTCGAAGCCGGTTTACACTTTTAGTTGATAAGTTGAACCGTATAATTCTGGTGGACAGCATCCAAAACGTAAGCAACTATCTTGCGGCTCAACCAGGCTTCTCCGGCAGCGACTGCGTGAATCATTCTATTGATATATGCCTCCAGCGACAGGCTATTTTGATAGCCTTTGGCGCCCGCCAACACACAGTGCAGAATTTGCTCTTCATGTAAGTCATCGCCGATGATAACGATATTACTCGTCGGACTGGCCGCTAATAACAAATTGGTATACTCGGCAGTCTCACTTCCGCGTAACGCAAAATTCAGCAAAATCATATTGGGCTGAAGCTGTTCGGCAGCATTTAGCGCCTGGATCTCATCCGAATAAAAAGCAACATCGGCTTCAGCCATCAGCACCAGTGGCTGGATTTGACCAATGTTATCGATTATTTGAATTTTCATGATAAATCTTGCTGTCTGTTAACTGACTGGCTTGCAACTTTAACCGCCGGAACTGTTTTACTAGATTCCTAAACGACATTGCCCCTTACTGTTAAATTCAGTTGGTAACATCGATAAAACCATGTAGTCCACGTTTAGAATCGACTGCCAACCAACTTCTTAAGTATTGCAGCTCTTCGGTAGATTGCAATTCTTCAAGGCTTTTTTTATTTTTTAACAATCTGAACGCGGCTGAGAGCACTTTGTAATTTTCACCCACTATACCGGCTCGCCTTAAACCCACGATGTTAAGCCGATAATGTTTCGCGGGCCGGCCGCCTATCAGCATAAACGGAATCACATCCATGTTAATCCCCGTTGTACCTTGGACAATGGCGTAAGCGCCGATCCGGCAAAATTGATGAACGACTACCGCTCCGCCCATAAACACATTATTACCAACCTCTACATGGCCGCCAATTGCCACATTATTGGCAAAAATAGTTTTGTCGCCCACCGAGCAATCATGGGCAACATGGCTATTATTCATGAAATAACAACCGGAACCGATCCTGGTAGAACCGCCCGTTGCGGTAGCCCTATGCGCGGTAAAACCTTCGCGAAACACGTTGTTGTCGCCGATCTCCAGCCACGACTCGGTTTGCGCGTCAAATCCCAAATCCTGCGGTAAACCGCCCAGTACCGCGTGCGGATGTAAGACATTACCGTCGCCCATTTTGACATGCGCATGCACTACGGCATGGGCGCCTATTTGACTATTCGCGCCAATCACAGCCCCCGCCTCTATCACCGCAAACGGCCCAACGCTGACATTCTCTCCGAGCTTAGCGTCGGTTTCGATAAAAGCGGTTGGATGAATCAGTGCAGTCATGGTTAACCTCTTGGATGATGTTGGGTATGTAATAATTTCAAGCGCTGTTGGGCAATATGCGTATAGATTTGGGTAGTGGATAAATCGGAATGACCAAGCAATAATTGTACGACTCGAAGGTCAGCGCCATGATTCAACAAATGCGTGGCGAACGCATGGCGCAGCGTATGCGGCGATAAGTGTTTGTCGATACCTGCCAGCGCGGCGTAACGTTTAATAACATGCCAAAAAGCCTGCCTGGTCATACACGTACCCCGGCTGGTAACAAACAGATAATCGCTTTGTCTATTTCCCAGGATTGCTTGTCTGGCAGTATTCAGATAACGCTCAGCCCAGTCCATGGCTTCTTCGCCAACCGGCACCAAACGTTCCTTATCGCCTTTGCCGACGATACGTACACAACCTTGCCGAAAATTGATTTGACCGAATTTAAGTTCGACTAACTCCGATACCCGCAGCCCGGTAGCATAAAGCATTTCGAGCATCGTCCTATCCCTAAAGCCTAACTTATCGGTAATTTCCGGCGCATTTAACAATAACTCGACGTCGGTTTCCGATAATGAATCCGGCAACGTGCGACCAAGCTGTGGCGCATCTATCAATTGGGTAGGATCGATGCTGATTTTACCCTCGCGCAGCAGATAACCGTAAAAGCGCCGTAAGCAAGACACTATTCTGGCCGACGAACGGCTTGTAATGCCTTGTTGCTGCCGGGCGGCCAAAAAGCTCTTGATCGTGGTTTCGTCAACAGCCGTTATATCCTTATCTTTCAACCACTTCGCAAACAATTTGAGGTCGCTGCCGTAAGCCGATAGCGTATTGTTGCTTAAGCCGAATTCCAGCCACAACACGTTTAAGAAAGACTCTATGGTCTGAGCCGAATTCATTCCCTGCCCAATCTCAGACCACGTTCGTATTCAAGTAAACGGTGCTTAAGCGCGACAAACTCGCCATCAACATGCCCCATAAAACCGCCGATGCCATTTTTTGCCACCACGCGATGACAGGGGATAATCCCCGCATAAGGGTTGTTGCGGCAAGCTCCGGCTATTGCCCTAGGCCCCGAACTCAACTTCTCAGCCAATCCTGAATATGTTTCTACTTGCCCGACGGGAATCGCCAATAACGCGTTCCAAACGGCGTTGCCGTGGGCGCTACCCTGGCTTAGCAAGGTAAGATGCAGCTCGGTTTGCTGGGGATTTAACAGATAACTTTGCACTCTGACAGCCTGCGGTGACAAAGCCTTGGTTAACTCGCCTCCAACATGCCAAGAGGCATCCGTAATGATTTCACCGACCATGGTTAATCTCAATTCCGCATCGAGTATTGGCACGGAGAGCAGCGACTCATCCCCATCCGCAACAGCTTGCCAAACGATATGTAAAGGCATGACTATTCTCTTGCTGTCGGCAAAAAAAAAGGCAGCTAAGCAGGCCGCCTTTTCTAATTAACTGATTCGATATAAACGAACCAGATTGCAGCGTATTAAGAAAGTTTTTCTTTAATACGTGCGGCTTTACCAGCCAAATCGCGCAGATAATAAAGTTTAGCGCGACGAACGTCACCGCGACGCTTTACTTCGATGCTACCAACCGATGGGCTGTGAGTTTGGAAAACACGTTCAACACCAACACCATGCGAAATTTTTCTGACGGTAAATGCTGAATTCAAACCGCGATTACGTTTAGCAATCACGATGCCTTCAAAAGCCTGTAATCTTTCCCGTGTGCCTTCAGTTACTCTAACTTGCACTACGACAGTGTCGCCAGGTCCGAATTCCGGTACATCTTTTTTCAGCTGTTCAGCTTCCAATTCTTCAATAATTTTACTCATAACCACACCCTATTAAACAACTTCAGTTCTAAATTCTTTCAACAAAGCATCCTGCTCTGCACTTAATGTTACTTTTTCAAGCATATCAGGCCGCCTCAACCAAGTCCGTCCCAACGCTTGTTTCATACGCCATCGCTTGATGTCGGCATGATTTCCGCCGAGCAACACATCCGGGACGTCGCCAATATCGCTATGCTCGGGCCTAGTGTAATGCGGGCAATCCAGTAGCCCATCAAAATGCGAATCTTGTTTAGCAGACTCTTCGTCGCCAAGCACGCCAGGAATTAACCTAGTAACCGCATCGATTACTATCAAAGCCGCAAGCTCACCACCGCTGATTACGTAATCTCCCAGCGACCATTCTTCATCGCAACATTGCTGGATAAAACGCTCGTCTATGCCTTCATAGCGACCGGTCACGAGGATCAATTGATCGTAGCAACTCGCATCCAGCAACAGCTCCTGATTAAGCAATCGCCCCTGAGGACTCAGGCAAATCACTTTGCGGTTAGCCAAGACATTATGCTGTTTGGCTGCGTTTACCGCATCGCGCAAAGGCTGGCATTTCATCACCATTCCCGGTCCGCCGCCATAAGGTCTATCATCGACGGTCCGGTGTTTATCGTGCGTGTAATCACGAGGATTCCAAACGGACAAATCTACCAAGCCGCGCTCAATTGCTCTACCAGTTACCCCGTAACTAGCGGCATCGGATACCATATCAGGGAAGAGGCTGATAACATCGAAACGCATGCCTTGGATTAAAAGTCCGGATCCCAATCAACGATAATCAGGCCATCGTCAAGATTGATTTTTAAAATAGTGCTCTGCTGCAAAAACGGAATCAGACGCTCTAGTTCGCCATCAACTACGACCAGAACATCGTTAGCACCGGTTTCCAACAAATGATCAACCTTGCCTAATTTGCAACCTTCTCGATTGTGTACTTCCAGCCCAATCAGATCTGCCCAATAATATTCGCCATCGCTCGCTTTGGGTAGTTGTTGCTTACGTATCAAAATATCCGCGCCCATCAACTCAGCTGCGAGATCTCTGTCAGTAATACCTTGCAACTCTGCAACGACCAAACTACCTTGCCGCCGGCCTCCAAGCAATTTAACTTCCTGGATCTGGCTATTTTTCCGCAGAATCCATGGAGAATACTGCAATATGTTTTCGCGGGGATCGGTGAAAGAGTAGACTTTTACCCATCCTTTTACACCAAAAACGCCGGACACTTGGCCGACGTTCAAAAAATCCCCTGCTGGCAAAGCTAAAATTAAGCGGCCGCTTTATCGGCGTCTTTAATCAATCTAGCGACACGGTCAGTTGGTTGGGCGCCGTTGGCTTTCCAATATTGGACGCGTTCGCTATCCAAAACCAATCTTTGCTCACCACCGCGAGCCAACGGATTAAAGAAACCTACGCGCTCGATATAACGACCATCGCGACTGCTTCTGCTGTCGGTAACAACAACATGATAGAAAGGACGATTCTTAGCGCCGCCTCTGGACAAACGAATGCTTACCATTTGGATACCTTAAAAAACATTGAATCAAAAAACTTAATCAAACTATTCTACGCGATTTTCACAATAAGTGAAGGACAAATTACTACAATCACATTCTCATGCCGCGCATATTGCTCTTCAAGCCGCGCATCATGTTGGCAATATTGCCCTTGCTGAATTTTTTCATCATCTTTTCCATCATTTGATGCTGCTTCAGGACACGATTCACTGCCTGCAAATCCAAGCCGCAACCATCGGCGATCCGCTGTTTGCGACCACCTTTGATCAAATCGGGGAAACGCCGCTCTTGCTTGGTCATCGAGTTAATCACCGCTATCTGATGCGCCAAATCCTTATCATTGACCTTGTCTTTGATGTCCTTGGGAACGCCCCCCATACCCGGCAGCTTGTCCATCATCGCACCAAGCCCGCCCATATTCTGCATTTGTTCGAGCTGTTCCTTCAGGTCGTTCAAATCGAAGCTTTTGCCTTTTTGCAATTTTTTGGCTAATTGCTCAGCCTTTTTCTTGTCGACATTTTGTTCGATATTCTCGATCAGCGACAACATATCGCCCATACCCAGAATACGGGAGGCAAGACGATCAGGATAGAAAGGCTCCAAGGCATCGGTTTTTTCGCCGACCCCGATAAATTTGATCGGCTTGCCGGTAATATGCCTGATGGACAGCGCCGCACCGCCACGCGCATCCCCGTCGGCCTTGGTCAGAATCACGCCGGTCAACGGCAGCGCATCATGAAAAGCCTTGGCGGTATTCGCGGCATCTTGACCCGTCATGCTGTCAACCACGAACAAGGTCTCGATCGGTTTGATTGCCGCATGCAAAGCCTTGATCTCAGCCATCATCTCGTCATCGACATGTAAACGACCGGCGGTATCGACGATAACCACGTCTAAAAATTGACGCTTTGCCGCATCTATAGCTCGATTAACAATGTCGACCGGATTTTCGCTGACATCGCTTTCGAAAAACTTCAAGCCAACATCGGCTGCCAGCGTCTCTAACTGCTTGATCGCAGCAGGACGATAAACGTCAACGCTAACAACCCCAACCTTTTTCTTTTTCTTTTCCTTCAGATGGCGGCCTAATTTTGCCACCGTGGTGGTTTTGCCGGCACCTTGCAGACCCGCCATCAATACGATTGCCGGTGGATTGGTACGTAGATTAAGCTCTTCGTTAGCCGAGCCCATCACTTTCACCAATTCCGACTGCACCACCTTGATCAGTGCCTGTCCGGGCGTCAAACTGGTTTGCACTTCCTGGCCTAAGGCGCGCTGAGTAACCTGATCGATAAAATCGGTCACCACCGGCAAAGCAACATCGGCCTCCAGCAAAGCCATTCGCACTTCGCGCATGGTGTCCTGGATATTGCTCTCGGTCAGACGACCCTGGCCTTTAATTTTTTTTAGCGTGCCACTGAGGCGATCGGATAAATTATCAAACATATCTGCGTCTTTATTTTTCTAAGGTTCCGGCGGATGTCTGCCAACACAAACGGATTACAACAATTGGTCTGCTTAGTTTAACATAACCGTATCGCAACACCTTTTGATTATTCCCCTGCCATCGCCATGTACACCACACCCGTCGGTCTATTTTCGATATTGAGCTATGCGATCGCCGCAACATTGATCGTTAAAGAAATTTTTGGCGCCAAACAGCATCGCATATCTTCGCAACTCGGCTGGCTGGGAGCTGCTCTGCATAGCGCCTACACCGTCTTGAACGTACAAAACCATGAAGGATTCAACTTCAGCTTTTTCAGCACCGCATCGCTGGCAGGCCTGGTTATTTGCCTTTTACTGTTGTTTGCCTCACTGGATAAGCCAGTGGCAAAACTTGGCGTATTGATTTTCCCAGTCGCCGCAGCAATGCTGGCTTTAGATATGATTTACCCGGCCACACCCCACCTGCTGATTAATCACAATTGGCAGATGAGCACTCATATATTGACATCGATATTGGCATTCAGCCTGCTAAATATCGCCGCTTTACAAGCCATTTTATTGGCAGTCCAAGATCAGCAATTACGCCATCACCATCCAAAACGCTTTATGCTGGCTTTACCTCCGTTGCAGGCTATGGAATCGCTATTGTTTCAAATGATTGCAACAGGATTACTATTTCTGACCGCATCCTTGGTCACAGGCTTCTTTTTCGTCGAGGACTTATTTGCGCAACACTTGGTTCATAAAACTGTGTTGTCAATTCTGGCTTGGATAATTTTTTCCGCCTTGTTATTTGGCAGAATACGTTACGGATGGCGCGGCCAAAGCGCAATTCAGTGGACCCTGATCGGCTTTACTTCATTACTGCTGGCCTATTTCGGCAGCAAAATGGTCTTGGAACTGATATTGAAAAAAGTTTGACCGATAAAATAGTCCAACCTCAAACACGCTATCCGCGACTAAAACCCCGCTGAAGCCAAGGCAGTTTTCATAGCCACGGCAACTTCAAGACCAGGCTTTTGCGCCAAAATATAATCCAGCATCATCCCAGCCGCATCGTAGATCCCTTGCTCCGTGTACAAGTTAGCCAACTTGATTTGCACCAAAGTATCTTGAGGGAATTGACCTATGTAATTATTGTACGCATCGATTGCGACCAGCACATCACCATGTAGCCGCTGCATTTCCGCATACAAAGGCAAATAAAAGGGATTCAATTGCGACAAGCACTGTAACGCCAGATTAGCAGTATGAATATCATCATTGTCGATACCGATATCTGCAATTCTTATCAGAGCCTGCTCGACCAACGCCTCGCCACCGTCAACAATATGTCGGTATGCATCCAAAGCCTGAGCGGGTTTGTGTTGCAACTCGGCCGAGTAACCGGCAATCAATTGCCGATATGGCTCGACCGCCTGCTGATCCTGGTGCTTGTCCAAACTCGCCAACAAATCGTTCA
This sequence comes from Methylomonas methanica, assembly GCA_001644045.1. Lineage (GTDB taxonomy): Bacteria > Pseudomonadota > Gammaproteobacteria > Methylococcales > Methylomonadaceae > Methylomonas > Methylomonas methanica. The sequence goes on from LUUF01000012.1 coordinate 47,000, forward strand.
ATTCTTCGACTTTTTTATGCTTGAACAACAAGCCCGCGCGTTGCCTGAGACTTGAGAGACTTCCATGACTTTTAGCCTTGGCAAAATGCCGCGTATTTTTATCATGAACAATCTCTACGAAGCGTTTTTCAAACTCGGTAAATTCAGTCTGGACATGGCCCGGCACCTTGGCAGCACTAGCCTTCCACACCCTTACGCGCCCGAAACTCCTATCCTTTCGATATTGCGCCGTCACCAAATCAAAATTCGGCACGGCTGCATATTCCTGTTGCCGTGCCTGAACTCTCTCGACCGATTCGTCCAATAAACGCATCAACTTTGATGCACCTTCCTGATAGGCGTCGTAAAAAACGTTGCCAAGTTGCTTGGCTTCTTCAGCACTCCATTCTTCGTCGTTAAATGGTTTGGTCAACTTGATAAAACTTCTGATACCGAAGCTCTTTACCAATTTGCTGTAATGCCTATGTTCGCGTTTAAACTTCTTTTCGATCTGATCGAGTCTTTTCTTATCCTTATAGTTTTCAATGATTCCATCAGCGCTATACATCTCATCGTTTATACGGCGGGCGTTTTCCGCCAGGCGGGCAATTCCTTTGATCTGAAATTGGGCGCGCCCTAACTCGTCAAGAATTTTTTTATGATATTTATCATATTCAGCAGATTCATTAACCCGTTCAGCCACAATTTCCGCCACATTAACATTGCCATCACCAAACTCTATTTCGGATATAGGCAAATACTCAATATGGTCGACTTTGGCGGCACTACCGGAAATATTGATAATCCGGCACCCCATATCTGATAACTGTTTTGCCTGAAAACTCAGCGAGAGAATAGCTTGCGCGAAATCACAACTGGTAGGCGCCATAAAACCGGCATTTGTCTCTACTTGCAGCGATGTCAAATTAAAGCGCGGCCCGGCCAACTGTTCGTCGCTACCGGAGGCATGGGTAAAGCCTTCCCTGGTGAAGCACAAGTCCACGCCAGCCAGCACTATTCTTTTGAATCCAAAATGATGAGCCACACTCAACGCCGTATTGGTTACGGTCGGCCCGGCACTTCCAATATTCGCTACGTTCAGTGGAGACGGCCACGGTAGTCGCGGGCCAAGATAAAGTCCAAGACCGTGCCATTGATTAACTAAAGTCGGGACAGTGTGATAGGAATAAACGAAAATGGGTTTATTGCTGAACTCCAGCATTTCTTTGCTAATATCAAAGCTCAGCTCGGTCGGATCCACCGAAAACACAAAATCCGGCTCGATGTTGGCCTGTAATAATTGTCGTGAAATCCTGGAAACCGCAAAAACCACGACTTCGTCACGATGTAAGCCAAGCCATGGCAACACCTCGTCCAGCGATGGGCCGCCCGCCAACAGTAATACTGTCTTATCGATAAAGGCCTTTTCCAGCAATTTTGCCGGCCGTCCATTATCGGCCAAATTGACAATCTGCCTGGCAATGAATGCTTCGCTACCCAGCTCAACGCTAATTTGCCAATGTAGTTGCGATAGCACCTCCGTGATATGCCAACTTAACTCCGCATACTCGCCTATATGATCGTCTTGTGCACAAATCGCATTGTAGGACCGTACCGCATTGATATATAGATAATCACTTATTTTGAAACTTTTAATAGCCTCCGGCCATTGTTCTAAACCGATACAAAGAATCTTCTCATCCAAGCCATCAAGCAATTGGTTTTGCTTTAAAGCCTGCAACACACCTTCCGGCTCAATGAAGATGTAGCGCGCACCCTTTGGTAAAGATTTACGTTGCAAGTATTGCGGGAGCAACCCGGAATCCGTACCAATAATCACGTTAAGGGTATCTTCACCAAACAGATCCTTACCGTATTTCGAATCAAACAGAGCCTCCGCACTAACTTTATCGAAGCTATTTCTATTTAGGTTGAAAAAATATTTTTCGCCAAAGTTATTTAGGCTTATTGGCCCTAAATCGTACTGTCCCACCCGATCGAGTTCATCAACCATTTGCTACTTCTTGATTAAAAATTTACGGAACACGCTATTGCATATCAGCTTAGCATTCCTTTACTCAAGCGCACCGTCAATTCAGCCTAATTACTGACGTTACTTTTATTTTAATAACGACAGTACACCTTGAGTTACTTGATTCGCCTGAGCTAACATCGCTGTACCTGCTTGTTGCAGAATCTGACTACGACTTAAATTTGCTGTTTCGGAAGCGAAATCAGCATCCATAATCCGCGAACGAGCTGAGCTTTGGTTTTCGATTGACGACTGCAAGTTAGAGATAGTGGTCATAAACCGATTTTGTATCGCACCTAAATTCGAGCGGAACGTATCTATTCGTTTTATAGCGGTATCGATAGCAGATATCGCTGACCGGACTTTAGTAGAAGCCGCTCCCGATCCAATAGAGTACCCGGCCGTACCAAAAAGTGCACTTAGACTTGTAACCTTTATCAAGTCTGAAACAGTAACAGAAACTTGGTTATCTGCCGCAGTATTCGCACCGACTTGAAAATTCGCACCTATTAATGAGCCGTTTAAGATTTTTTTGCCGTTGAATTCGGTATTTTGAATAATCCTTTTTACTTCAGATCCCAATTGTCTGAATTCAGTCTGTAGCTTATCTCTGTCGCTACCACTTACAGCGGCCCTGTTAGCGGCTTGCACGGCTAAGTCACGCATCCGCTGCAAGGTCTCGGTAATAGTCCCCATACCCGCTTCAGCAGTTTGCGCCATTGAGATACCGTCATTGGCATTACGCATGGCAACGGTCATGCCGCGAATTTGCGATGTCATCCGGTCGGCAATCGCCAAGCCAGCGGCATCGTCTTTAGCACTATTGACTCTCAGACCTGATGATAAACGCTCCATAGACATTTGCAGACTATCATTAGTCCGCGTCAGAAATTTCTGACTATTCAATGACGCGATATTTGTATTGATGACCATTGATGATGGCATGATCGTTCTCCCGATTGATACTAAATGGAATAGGCATTATTGCCGCCACCAAACATCAATCACTTTTCATACCAAAACCAAAAATTCCTTTTAAATTAAATAATTAGTAAATATTTACCTCTATCAAGATCATCACTTGCGACTTAATGACACCTGGTTTAGGCCAGCTTCCCCGTTTAATTGGACTTGAAATAATTGGAACGACATTTTTTTGACTCCCACGTCTGAAAACCAGTGCTTAGAAAAACCTCAAGTCAACCAATACACAACAAAAACAAAAAACATATTTAAATCAACAGCATGGATAATATTCATGCGATTTAAAAATCGTTATTTTAGTACATGAAAAGGTTACGAAAACGCCGAGAAAAACCACGCGCTAAAACTGCGACAAATGATTGCTTGCCATAATGACGAGAGCGGCATTTCGTTGCCGCTAGGGCAATCAATCGGTGAAATTAGGAGGTATTTCAATTACGCTGAAGCGCGTATAGTGACGGAAGAACTTGAAAAATACGGGGAAAAACTTGAACTAGCTAACTTACACTTAATAACTGTTATAAGCCTGCATTGCCTTGCGGCCACGATCCAAGACAGATTGCTGACTAGCGGAACGCATTTTCTGCTCTTCAATATAGGAAATAAAAACAGCGTCTTGTTCAAGTATCGACAGAGCGAATTGCTTGATAAGAAGTTTTTTATGCTCGGAAAAGGACGTAGCTCCCACAAAAAACTGCTCTAAATAAACATGCCTGGCATCCAAAGTATCAGCCAACCGCTCCCATTCGGCCCGCATTACACAATCTTGAATATTGTCAGCATACCACTGTAACTGCTGCTGCCATTTTTTCAGATCCGGATCCGAGTCAGGGACATCAACAGACATTAGGCAATCGCATCCCAAGCTTCTTTAACGTCTTTCATCAACACAGTTACTTCATTCAATATGTCTTCGCTGTTTTCACTGCTTGCCTGTAACAGCCGAAAGTTGATGTAATCGTAAAGTTGACGAAGATTGACGGCAATTTCGCCACCCTGTTCTAAGTCCAACACCTCGTTCAGACCACCTACTATGCCGATTGCCTTGGATATATAGATACTTTTCGCTTCCATATCGCCATGAGTAATTGCACCTTTAGCAGAATTGATTCGCGCCAAAAATCCTTCCATTAACATTTGTATCAATCGATGGGGAGATTCCTCGCCAAAATTGCTGGAGGTATGAACCTCAGCATATTGTCTAGCACCTTTTCTATGAGCATCAACGTACATGGAAAACCTCTTTATTACAATTTGCTGATCCAGTTACTTAAAAAAGCACCGGTTGATTTAAATTTACCTACATTGACGTCCATGGCTGTGAATTGCTTTTGCAAAGTCTTTTGCAAATTGTCTAATCTAACCTGCACGTCGGCTTTACGGCCATCCAAGGTTGACAATTGTTTTTTCAGCGATGTTTGCTGGCTATCCAATGGCCCACCCGATTGCAATACATTATCCAATTTTGAGTAAAGGCGAGTCGCTACACCATCAGATGACGAAAACACATCGCTTACAGACTGTAAACTGGCACTCAATGCGGTGTTAAGCCGTGTACTATCCAATGACATCACACCATCTTTATCTATTTTCACGCCTATCATGGCTAACGAATTATAGTTTCCGGTTGCTGACGAAACAGGATTCGCCGAATCCTGCCTGACTTGAGACGTCACGTAACGCAGAGTAGCATCGCCGATTAATGCGCCATTTCCGGAACTGCTACCGCCAGTACCGCCACCGTATTTGCCCAAATCTTTGGCGGTAGTATGTAACTTGTTGTATGCAGTTACGAAACTTGTCAGAGTTTTATTGACAGCCTCGTTATCCAAACTAACATCAACGTTCACTTTGGTACCAACTTGAGCAGATTTCAAATCTAAGGTCAGACCTTGAATTACGTCAGTTATGGAATTGGTGCTTCGCGTCGCGGTTTGACCATCGACTTTGATAATAGCGTCGGTAGCCGTTGTCTGAGCACTCAAATTAGAAGAAAAAATTTGTGACAATCCGGACGTATCGGTGTTGTTTCCATCATCATCACTACCCGTCACGGTAAATGCGTTTGCGAGTCCGGAGTTTTTGGCTGTCAGGACAAGCTTGGAAATTGTACCGGTGCCAGTCGAGTTATCGACGTTAACGATACTTGCTGTAACGGAGGTATTGCCGGAAGCGTTGTTGATAGCGTCCCTTATGCCCATTAGCGTGTTATTGCCTGAAGCGACCGTCACGTTGAACGAAGCTCCTGCCGTGGTCGCGATAGTCAAAGATCCAGTCCCGACGGTGGCAGCCGAGCTGGCAAACTCCGCCGAAATAGATTTTTGCGCCTTTGCCAACTGGGTAACTTCCAGGGCATAAGAACCGGCCACGGATCCGGCGCCCGCCGCAACTTTTAAGATAGATTCGTCGGCAGATGCGGCTTTATGCGTTTTAAACAGATTCCCATCTTTAAGTTTGCTTACGACCGTCTGAAAATCAGACAACGCGCTTTTCAAGGTACCCAGCCCACTCAAGCGCGCGTTTGTTGTGTCCTGTTGCCGCTGAATCGCATTCAGTGCCGGCTGACCTTCAGCTGCCACCAATTGCGTTACGAGGGTGCCAATATCGATACCGCTACCAATACCCGTCGACGAAACTATGCTCATGACACTCTCCTCATCCGACTAACTTACTAAGCACGATCCTGAATCATAGAGCCTTGTTGGCCATCCAACTCCTGCATTCTTCTGATAAACGCCAGCATTTCTTCCGAAGGAATTTGCCGCACGACATCACCAGTCTCACTGTCGACAACTTTCACCACTAATTCCTTGGTTGAATCGTCTACCTTGAATTGGAGATTGCGGTTAACTGATTGAAGTAACGAATTTCCTTTATCCGCAGCTTTTTTCACCGAATCGAAGGAAGGTTTGGCTTCATTCTGTTTGTCCTGCTCTTGGTTAGAAATTGAAGAGGACACAGTCGAATCATTTTGCAAAGTGGAAATGCCAAGGCTACGCTTTTCAGCGTCGGCCTTGGCACCCGCAAATGATTTTTCATCCGTTTGCTTATCGGCTTTAGCAACAGTCACGGGAGATAGCTTTAATACATTTGAAATCTCACTGTTCATGACATTCACCTTATGCTTTTCGTATTAAACGGGAGGTTGCGGTCCGCAACCTCCCAATCAAAACTACCTTAGCAAACTCAACACGGATTGACCGGACTGATTAGCCTGCGCCAGCATCGCTGTACCCGCTTGTTGCAAAATTTGCGTTTTACTCAAATTGGATGTCTCAGTTGCAAAATCGGTATCCAGAATTCGGGATCTCGCAGCACTTTGATTCTCTATGGAAGACTGCAAGTTAGCAACAGTGGTGGTAAACCGGTTTTGAATCGCACCCAAAGTAGATCTGAAAGTATCGATCTTTTTAATGGCACTATCAATAGCCGATATAGCCGATCTAACTTTGGCGGAAGCCGCACCCGATCCGATCGAATAACCAGCGGCCCCGAACAAGGCACTAAGGCTGTTAACTTTTTCCAAGTTAGAAACAGTAACAGAAACTTGGTTATCAGTCGTGGTATTCGCTCCCACTTGAAAGTTAGCACCCTGCAATGAACCATTCAGAATTTTTTTACCGTTAAATTCGGTATTCTGAATAATCCTTTTTATCTCAAGACCCAGCTGTTTAAATTCGGTTTGCAGCTTATCCCTGTCTGATCCACTCACTGCGGCCCTGTTGGCAGCTTGGACAGCAAGATCACGCATACGTTGCAGAGTATCGGTAATCGCGCCCATACCGGACTCTGCCGTTTGCGCCATCGAAATACCGTCGTTGGCGTTTCTTACCGCCACGGTCATGCCGCGAATTTGTGACGTCATTTTATCGCTGATCGCCAAACCTGCCGCATCGTCCCGCGCTGAGTTAATTCTCAAACCGGATGACAAACGCTCCATTGAGGTAGCCAGCGAGTCATTAGTTTTATTCAGAAAACGTTGACTATTCAACGATCCGACGTTTGTGTTGATTACCATTGCCATGATGTTACCCTCCAAATTTCGAGAACGTTCAGCGCTTCGAAAATTTTGTGTTGTGTTGAATTAAAAAAGATTTGTTTCAAACTCGAATGATGTATCGGCCCGGGTTTGGAGAACTTTAACCCTCTAATTCAGAAATATTGGGCGAATTCGCCTTGTGCTCTCAAAAAATCGGCTTCGCGGCCAATGTCCAGCCAGTAGTCATTAACCGGAAACATAGATACCGTCTCGCCTCGCACCACTTGCTGGTTCAATAAAGTCGGCATATCCAGCTTTTTCTGGGCCGCGATACTGTTGATCAAACTGTGATCCAGTACATAAATTCCCGCGTTGGCCAAGCAGCTTTGCAGCGGTTTTTCCTCGATACCGATGACACGTTGCTGCTCCAGAGTAACCACGCCGTAGGGAATTTGGTACTCGTACTGGCGCACGCATAAGGTCGCAATAGCTTGCTGTTCGTTGTGATAGGCCAGAAGTCTGGAAAAATCGATCTGGGTCAGAATATCGCCGTTCATCACGATCAGAGGCACATCGGGCAAATTCTCCGGCAATAGCCCGATCGCTCCGGCCGTGCCCATGGGCTCCATCTCGTCGATGTAGTCGATTTTGACTCCCCAACGCCCACCATCGCCGAAATAATCCTTTATCTGCTGCGCACGATAATGTACGGCGATATAAAACTGCCGAAAACCCGACTTGACGAAATTCTCGATAATGGTTTCCAAAATCGGTTTACCGCCAATTTCCAAAAGCGGCTTGGGGCAATCGTCGGTGTAAGGCCGTAAACGAGTACCGAACCCTCCCGCCATCAAAAACACCGGATTTGGGAATGCCGGCTGCTTATACAGCGCTTGCAGCGACTCCAGTCGCACCACCCGCCCTTGATCATCCACCACGGGCAATTGATAGAGATGATGGCCTTCCATCATCGCAATCAACTGAGTTTTACTATCCTGCAAGGCGGCGACCTTCGGCCGTTTATTCATCACTTCGCCAACCGGATGCTCCAAAGATAAACCGCGGATCAAGGCTCGGCGAATATCGCCATCGGTGACTACTCCCAGCAATTTTTCTTGCTCATCCACCACCAACGCGATCTGTAATGCGGCGCGGTCTATCACCTCGATTGTGGCTCGCAATGTCGCTTCGGGCCGAATCAAAACCTGTTGCCAATGCTGTCTCATTAGTTAATCCTGTTGCAAATCCTGTACGTGCGAACGGCTCGGGTAGACGATCTGTTTGCATCCGATATCTCGAGTCACCACGCTGCCCGCGCCTACCACACTGCCGGCGCCAATACGTATGCCTTGAATAATGGTCGCGCCGGTACCGATATGCACTTTATCACCCAGTTCAACGCCGCCACTCAGCACCGCGCCAGGTGCGATGTGTACATGACGGCCGATCCGGCAATCGTGCTCGACAACCGCCCCGCTATTAATAATGCAATTTTTAGCAATTTGTGTGCCTGCCTGAATAATGACACCCGCCATCACCTGCACACCCTCGGCCAATGCCGCATCGGTCGCCGTAAAGGCATGCGGATCGATCAGTGTTCTAAAACGATAGCCCTGCCCCCGGCACTGCTCAAACAAGGTCGCGCGCAACCCGGAGTCGCGCGGCAAGGACCCTAAACCGTTGACCAACTCGATTCGGTCCGTTGGATAAGCCAATATCGCCGAATCGTCGCCTAGGATCTTAACGCCTAAATAATCGCTGCCGGCCGGACGATGAGGGTCTACGATACCCAACACGTCGACGCACATCCGCCGCAGCATATCCAATAAAACTCGGGCATGACCGCCGCTACCCAGTAAAATGATCGGCTTCATTCGATCAAATCGTCCGTTTCATAGTCGCGGCCGCTGATTTGACCTAATAATCGCCAATAGTCCATCGGACTCAATCCTGTTCCCGGCCGTTTGCAGGTCAAATTTTTGGCGCTTAATTTCTCGCCGGCGATTATGGGTGTGGCAGCCACCAGACTTTTACGGACGACGGCGCGATTTTGTAACTCGACAGCTTGCGGCATCTTGCCGGGTCGTCCCAGCGCTTGCTCGACCGTGCGAATCTCCCACACCATTTGTTTTAGCTCGGCGGGCTCCAGCGATACCTGATGATCCGGACCTTTTTGACTCCGATCCAACGTGAAATGCTTTTCGATCACTACTGCACCCCGCGCCACAGCGGCAATTGGCACCACAAGGCCCTCGGTATGATCCGAGTAACCAACCGGTAAACCAAACGCATGCTGCAATACGTCCATTGCCCGCAAATTCACATCAGCCATAGGCGTTGGATATTCGCTGGTGCAATGCAGTAGAGTGACTTTTTCTTTTAAAACGGCTTGCCCGGCCTCCGTGCTGTAGGCTTGTTGAAATGCCGCCAGAGACGGTTGCTCCCAACCCAGAAAACCAAACGCTAAAACCCCCAGCGCCGCTTCCACTTCACCCAGGGTGGCCATGCCGGTGGAAACAATAACACCCTTGCCAGCTTGCGCATGGGCCAGCAAAAACGGCCCATTGGTAATCTCGCCGGACGGAATTTTCAGTCGGGATATTCCGAGTTCGTCCACCAAAAACCGCAGACTATCCAAATCGAACGCCGTCGACAAAAACTCGATGCCCTGGCTTTGGCAATAATCGCGCAACTGAAAATGAAATTCGTACTTCAGCTCCAACTTACGCAACATATCCAACTGGCTCTCGGCGGCGCCCGTGGTGTGTTTTTGATAATCGGCCTTGGCGGCGGACTGGGTGACCAATTTCTCGGCTTTAAAGGTCTGAAACTTCACTGCATCGGCGCCAGCAGCTACTGCGGCATCGACCAGTTGCATCGCGGTTTGCAAGCTGCCGTTATGATTGACGCCCGCCTCGGCAATGATGAAAACGCTCATGCACCCACCTTTAAATCGTAAAAATGCTTTTTCAGCAGCCCATCCAAAGGCGTCTGTTTGAGTAAATCTTTAATCTTCAACGATGCCCCTCCCCGCCCATGGGGATTTTCAACAGCCGCCAAGATATTGGCAAACGCCCCGGAAAACACTTTCAGCAAGGCTTCGCGGATCGCATCGGCATGCGGCGAACAGTGCAATACGCTATCGGCACAGATTCGTCCGCGCTGGCGATCGCCGATATTGACAGTAGCGATCTTAAAAGCCGGCGCTTCTAAAATGCCGCTGGAAGAATTCCCAACCACGGCATCGACCAACTTCAATGTGGACAGATAGCGCAGAGAGCCCATGGAAACAAAGCTCGTCACTCTATCCACATGACGTTGCCGATAATCTTCTATCATCCCGGCTATGGCCCTGCCGTCGGCATCGGCATTGGCGTGGGTAAATATGATGTGTACATCGTCAAACGTATCCAAAGCTTGTAATAGCTGCTCGAATTGTTGAGTAGCCGTGGCATTTTCCAAGGTAGCCGGATGGAAGGTGACCAGCAAATTGCGTTTGCCGAACTTAAAATCGAGCGCCTGTTCCAACCGTTCTTTATCCAGCAACGGCAGGCGGTAAACATTATCCAGGCCCGGCGCACCGACGTTGAATACCCGCTCAGGCTGTTCGCCAAGCTGAATCACCCGTTGCCGATAGATCTCGGTTGAGGTGAAATGTAGGTGGGCCATTTTGGTGATGGCATGGCGAATCGCATCGTCGACCGCACCTTCGGTGAGTTCGCCGCCGTGGATATGCGCAATAGGTAGCCGTTGATTCATCGCCGCTTGAACTGCTGCGAAAATCTCGAATCGATCGCCCAGCACCACGAGGATATCCGGTTGCAAATCATGCAAGGCATCGGCGAAACCGATTAAAGCCAAGCCCATGGCCTTGCTAATGCCAACCGGGGTATCGGAGGACAACAACATTTCCACCTTGCGGTTGATCGTAAAACCATCGGCGGCAATTTGCCGCCAGGTCAACCCGAACTCCGAGGACAAATGCATGCCGGTTACAATCAACTGCAACTCCAGTTCGGCGTCGGCCTCGATTTCCCGCAACAGCCAGTACAACAAACCGTACTCGGCTCTGGAGCCGGTGACGACGCAAATTTTGCGCGGCGCTGTAGCCATTATAAGACCACGCTGCTGGGCACGTTGACCAACCGTTCGGCCAGCCGGCGCGATTGCGTCAAACTATCGCGTTGGCAATGTTTATACATAGGCAAATCCGCCATCAGTTCCCATAACGGTCGAGTCATCACCCCCTGGGCGTTGCTGTATTCCAGAAAGGCATTGCGCTGCCGCACATCGTCCAGCAATAAAGCATTGAGCCAGTAATTCGAGCGGGCGCCAGTCGGTTCCACGACGATTTGCGCGCCGTTAGTTTGCGCCCAATCCAGATAGCGCTGCGCCAACGCACGCTTGCGTTCGACAAACGCTGGCAACTGTTCAAGCTGGGCCAATCCCAAAGCGGCGTTCAGGTTCGGCATCCGATAGTTGTAGCCGATCTGATCGTGCGCAAATCTCCAGGCGTGCGGCAATTTCGCGGTGGTAGTTAGATGTTTGGCATGACGAGCCAGCTCGTCATCATCGGTAAGTATCATCCCGCCACCACCAGTGGTAATAATTTTATTACCGTTGAAACTCAACACACCCAATTTGCCCAAGGCGCCGCAATGTTTCGCATATTTTGTCGCCGGGGTAGATGCCAATTCATTCGCACTCACAGCTGATGGGGCAAACGAATTCGACCCTACAATACGGCTGCCCAACGCTTCGGCGGCATCTTCGACGACGGGAATCCCATACCCCTCGCAGACTTGCAGCAAGCCGAGCATGTCACAGGGGTGGCCGAATGAGTGCATAGGCAGACAGGCGGCGATGCGCTTGCCGCTAGTTTTGTTGTAGATACCGCCGTCACGACGTTCGCCATGGCAGTCCAGAAAATTGGTCAACGCGGCGGGCGACAAACCTAGCGTAGCGGCATCGACATCCACAAACACCGGCTCGGCACCGCAGTAATGAATCGCATTGCAGGTGGCAACAAAGGTCACCGCTTGAGTAATCACTTCCTCGCCCGGCTCAACGCCGGCCAGCAACAGGGCAACGTGCAGCGCGGCGGTGCCGTTGACGGTGGCTATCGCGTGTTTGGCACCGGTGTATTCGGCAATTTTGGTTTCGAATTCGCCGACGTAGGGACCGACGCTGGAAACGAATGTGCTATCGATCACGTCCAGTAAATATTGTTTTTCGTTACCGGCGAAGCGCGGTTCATGCAAGGGGATAAATTGCTCGGTTTGATAAATCTCCCGGACCAGGCGGATAAAACCGTCAAACATTGTAAATATCCGCTTTGTATTTTTGCAGATTCTCTGCACTGCCGAACCAAGCCACGGTGCGGCGCAGACCTTCCTCCAACGTCACTTGCGGCGCAAAACCGGTCAGTTGCCTGATCTTGCTGTTGTCGCACCACAAGCGGTTCACTTCCGATTTTTCCGGTCTAAGCCTTTGCTCGTCAACTAAAAACTCGACATCGCTGGCCATGATCCTTTTAATCAGATTTAGCGTATCGCCAACCGAGATTTCGAAATTGGAGCCAATATTCACCGTTTCGCCGATGGTTTGCTCCGACTCGGCCAGGGCGATAAAACCCCGGCAGGTATCTTCCACATAATTAAAATCGCGCGTCGGTGACACATCGCCGAGTTGGATCTGTTTTTTACCGTTGGCAATCTGGGTAATGATGGTCGGAATCACTGCTCGCGCCGATTGCCTGGGGCCATAAGTATTGAACGGCCGAGCGATGGTGACGGGCAGATTGAAGGCATTGAAAAAACTCATCGCCATCGCATCGGCGGCGATTTTCGACGCGCTGTAAGGGGACTGAGGCTGCAACGGATGTTTCTCGTCGATCGGTACATATTGCGCGGTGCCGTACACTTCGCTGGTGGAGGTATGAATCAGGCGTTTGACACCATTATCCCGAGCCGCCTGGCAGATATTCAGCGTGCCGCGAATATTGGTATCGACATAACTGTCCGGCGCCTGATACGAATACGGAATCGCAATTAATGCCGCTAGATGAAACACGGTATCGATATCGCGACTGGCAAGCCTGCAAAACTGCGGGTCGCGCACATCGCCGCAGATCACTTCGATCTCATTTTTACAAGACGAATCCTCCAGCCAACCCCAGTTATTGAAGGAGTTGTACTGTGCCAGCGCCCGCACTTGCAAGCCGCGCGCCGCGAGCATTTCCGTCAGATGCGAACCGATAAAACCGTCGGCACCGGTGACTAAAACCTTGTTCATACCAGTCCTTGTTTAATAAACGCTTCAGCGATGGCCCAGTCTTCTTCGGTATCGATATCCAAACTTTGGATCGCATTCATAATCAGCGGCATGGTTCTTTCGGGATAAAACGATTTGTGCTCCAACAGATACGCTGTCTTACAGCAATACATTGCGCCATTGGGCGTCAACAAGGGCTGAAGCTGCTGGCGAGTAGTCTGGGTAGATTTGGTTTTGTCCAATGGCGATAAAAATCCGCCATCGCAACGAAACAAGGTGGTCAAGTCTCGGTGGATTTCCTTACAGCCAATCACCGCATCGGCTTTTCCTGCCGCCAGTATCGCCCAAGCTTGATGAAGTATAGCCGGAGAACGAAATGGAGAAGTCGGTTGCAACCACATCAGCGACTCGGGCATATAACCATAGCGGCGTTGAAACCAGTCCAGGGCATGCTCCGCCACTTGTATAGCCGAAGCGGTATCCGTGGCAAAATCCGCGGGACGCAAAAACGGCGCCTCCAAACCAATTTGCTTGGCCACCTCTATATAAATCGCCGAGTCGGTCGATAAAATACTCAGACAATCCAACAAACCGGCTTCGACGATGGCTTGGGCTGTCCAGGATAATAAGGGTTTACCGCCGAGCAGCTTGATGTTTTTGTCCGGCAAACCCTTGGAGCCGCTACGGGCCGGAACGACGATGAGTGTGTTAATTTGCATTCCCGTGTTTTAATTTGTCCCGAAAAAATTGGAATCCTATTTTTAAGAATAGACTGATCTGCTTTAGCTTTCGGAGCCGCATGCGGCACCATCAAAATTGGACTTGATACGCTACAACTATGACTTCGCGACCATTACGCGCGGCAATATTCATGCCCCGCACCAACACATTCTACTTATCTTTGCTATTCGGTTTAAAAAGAGGCTTGGAGCAACACAACGTCGAGGTATTTGCCTCCGTTAGCCCTTATGACGAACCCTGTCTGCTGGAATTTTGCCATCAGTTCAAACCCGATTTGATCTTTGAAATGAACCGTGCTCGCAGTGCGTTACCCAATCTACCGGCCCACATCAAGCATATCGCCTGGATTGTCGACACCCTGGGCCACACCGTAGATTACTACCATGGCAGCGACGTAACCTATTTTTTCGGCGGTAATTGGAAACGCGCCTTTACTGCTAACGGTGGCTTGGTTGACTGGCTACCGCCCGGCACCTGCGAAATCAGCTATAACTTTCAGCCTCAACGGCCACTCTCTGATTTCTCGTTTGTCGGCCATATTCCCAAACCCTGGACCGAGGAAGAGCTGTCGAGGGAAATTTGCCGACATCAACAAGGCCCCATCAACTTCGGCAGACTCCATGACGAACTAATCGATTATTGGCGGACCATCAGTTTCGAAAATTTCGAAAATATTACCTATCTTAGTTCAGCTTACCAACTGATCGAGGAACGATACGGTCATAAAGTCGAGATTGTGGACCAAAAACTGCGTTACGATCTGGGCTGCAGGATGATCAGACTACGAAATCGCCATCAGTTGATGTCGCTAGTCCTGGAAAACTCGGCATCAGTGAGGATTTACGGCTCGGAAAATTGGACGGACTGGCCGCAATACCGTCCCCACTATCACCATTTTGTCGATCACAGCCATGAGCTAAAGCAGATTTATCAGTCCACCAAACTAAATTTACACGAAGGCGTTGGACCGCATTTCCGGGTGTTCGACGGCATGTCGGCCGGTGGCCTGATGTTTGTCAAACGCACGCCGGACGACAGCGCCGAAGGCGGTATCCTGGAGATTTTCGAGCCCTTCGTACATTACGTGCCATTTCTGGAACACGACTTTACCGAACATGCCGATAAATACCTGCACGACGAGTGCGCCAGACAAAAAATAGTCGCTAACGCCGCAGAGGAAATCCGCGCCAAACACACCTGGACCCATCGTGCTGCCAAGATCATCAGGGACTATTACCGTGTGCTCTGATCCTAACCCACCGGCACCGCTGGCAATGACCGAGTTTTACGCCGAACACGTGCATAACCATATCCACGCCGACCCGGAACAGACCCTGCAAAAGTATCGGCGGAGGATTACTTCGGAGTTGACCAAATTCGGTATCGCTGTAGAACAACTCCGCGATAAAACCATACTCGACATTGGTTCCGGCTGGCAGGCCATCGTCTTCCAGGAACTGGGTTGCCGGCAGATTTACCACCTGGACATCAATCCCAAACATGTCGATTTTTTAAATGCTTACCTTGCCGAACACGGCATCAGAAACATTACTAGCGAGCAAGCCGACATCAGCCGTTCACTGGGCTCCGCACACGACATCGACCTCGCCTTCGTCGCCGGGGTTTATCACCATCTGGCCGACCGCGAAGGTTTTCTCGCTCAACTATTGCCCAACATGGCCAAAGACAGCGACATCTTATTCAGAGTTTACCGCGCCGGCACCTGGAGCCGCTGGCTGGTCGGGATGTTAAGAACCGCCAGCATCGGCAGACTAACACCGGCACAGTTGCTCGGCGCTTACCGGCTGTTACACCCTTACGGACTGGACAACCAGTTTGTCGGCGACCTGATCGACGATCTGCTGACTCCACAATGGCAAGCATTTCGGCCACAGCAATTCATCGTCGATGCCGAACGACTGCAACTACAGTGCCAGCAGTGTCCGGCGCCGGCATTTGACTTCGATTTCTCGGACCGGGACGAAAACTTTCGGGTGAAATGGCATATAGACGACCCTGGCGCAATCAATCTTGCCACCCAGCCAATGGCAACCGGCCAAGCTCATGTCGAGAACACTGGGACCGCACCGCAAATCACCGACCTGGCCGACAAATTGACAGAACTTTTGGCAAGCCTTAGCAATTACCCCAACCGCGATGCGGCGACAATATTGGTGGCATTGTATTTTCTGGTCAGAAAACACCATGGCGTCGACGCTTATCGTGGCCAAATCGCCGATGCTTCAGCCAATCCCGAACTGGCGGATTGGCGTATCGCACAGTTACAAGCTTCGTTAACCTATTTCCGCGACTGGCTGAGCCGATGAATATACTGGGCATTACCTCCGGCAGCGAAAGCGGCGCCTGCCTGTTCCAACACGGTCAAATAGCGCTGGCCGTCAGTGAAGAACGCTTAACTCGCAAAAAATTTGACGACGCTTTTCCCGCGCGCTCCATAGCCTGGATACTGCAGGAAAGCGGTTTGGTCTGCAGCGATATTGACTTGATCTGTTATGGTTTCAGCCAAGAATTTGCTGATAGCGATGCCGAGCAAGCCTATATCGACCGCTTACTGGCTACGGAAACCGTCACCGATGAAACCAGCCTTGCCATCATCAGGCAGCGCATCGACACCGAGCGGCAGATCGACAACAGCAAGCGTCAGGCATTTTTCGCAGCCATCCGCGACCTGTTTCCGGATACGCCGATTTACAATTGCAGCCATCACCAATCCCATCAGGCAGCGGCTTTTGCGCCGTCGCCATTTGCCCGGGCACTGGTGGTTACCGCCGACGGCCGTGGCGACTTCAAATCGCTGACCATTAGCCGTGCCGATCGCAGCAACGGTATCGAGGAACTCTATGCCAGCCCCAGTTGGCGCAGCCTGGGTTATTTTTATGGCCGTATCACCCATTTGTGCGGCTTTACCGCCAACCGCCACGAAGGCAAAGTCACTGGCCTGGCCGCTTTAGGCGATCCACACGTTGCGCAAGACTTGATCGGGCAAATTATTCGTTTGGAGCATGAGGTAATTTGTCCGGCGTTCGGCGAACTCTACACGCCGTTTTTCAGCAATTATTCGGCGGCGTTGACCGAACAAGCCGCACACTTTAAGCGCGACGATCTAGCCGCCGCCGGGCAACAACAGCTGGAAAACATCGTTTGCCGTTTAGTTGAGAAATATGCTCAGGCCACCGGCCTACGGCAAGTCTGTTTGGCCGGCGGTGTATTCGCTAACGTTAAATTGAATCAGAAAATCCGCCAGCTCGACTGCATTGATGAGGTCTTTGTCTATCCGGCGATGAGCGACGGCGGCATCTGTGCCGGCAGCGTCTATCACTACCTACTGGTGAATAAACAGGCTATTCCGGAAATTCAGCAAGTATTTCTGGGACCTAATTGCGATTTAGCGAATTCCCGCGCCGAAATTCAACAGCGTGGCATCAGCGCTTTAGTGGAAATCAATGCTATAGACCGTTTGATCAACCTGCTGGAGCAACAATCCGTGGTGGGCCTGATAGAGGGGCGCGGCGAATTTGGTCCGCGGGCGCTGGGACATAGAAGCATTATCGCCTCGGCATTCGATAGAGGCATTACAGAACGCATCAATCAAAAATTACAGCGCGACGATTTCATGCCGTTTGCGCCGAGTATCGCCATCGATTTTGCCGAGCGTTGCCTGGAAAACTATCAAGCCTCCTGTCTTTCAGCTAATTTTATGACCCTAAGTTTTCCGGTAAAGGCGGAATTTGCGGCGAATTCACCGGCTGCAATCCATGTCGACAATACCGTTAGGCCGCAAATCGTCACGCCTGACACCAACCCCTTCTTTTACGAGCTGCTCGTCGCTTGGCAACGCCAGACTGGCGGTCTATGCTTACTGAATACCTCGTTCAATATTCATGAAGAACCCATCGTCAACAGCGTCGACGACGTTATCCGTGCACTGGAACATGATGCAGTAGATCTGGTTTTCACGCCGCCCAATTTATTTTTAACTAGCTCGCCAAAGGCATACTCATGACTCAGCCGCAAAATTTCTCCGACTTGCTTGATAGCCATTGCGTACACCCTTGGGCCGACGTCTGGATCAATACAGCCGGCGATGTAACTTGCTGCACTCAAAACCGAACTCGCTTCGGTAATGTACGCCAACATAGTATCGAAGAAATGTGGAATTCCGACGCGGCGCAATCGGTGCGAAAACTTATTGGCGAAAATAAATACATGGCGGCCGGTTGCGCTCCGGAATGCCCCTTCCTGCGCGGCGCAAAAACCGAAGGCCGGTTGCCGCCACCGCCTAAAGAGCAGATTAACTTGGATTTCGAAATACCGGAACCGGGTACTGCCCTGGCGAAAAACATAGCAACCGTCGTTGACGACTATAAGCACAAACGCTTGCAGGTTTCCGGCCTGCCGCTTTATGTAGATACTCAGCCGATACTTCGCTGCAATTCCGACTGCTTTATGTGCAACCAGGAGCACCTCAGCAGTATGGAGCACTCCGATCCGGTGCTTGAAAAGATCGAAACCTTAAAAAGCACCGCTAAAGTATTCAGATGGCAGGGTGGCGAGGTTTTCAGCAGCAAACGCTTTTTTAATTATCTAGACAACTTCGACTCAAGCTGCAACCCGAATTTGACTAAGTATGTGATTACCAACGGTAGCTTACTGACCAAGGAACGCCTAGTTGCCCTGACTAGTGTTGAAAATCCGGTGTATTTTTTAGTTTCGATAGACGGTGTAACAAAACAGACCTACGAAAAAATTCGGGTTGGCTTAACGTATGAACGGGTCATGGAATGCCTGTTTAATTTAGCGGAAATCCAAGCCAAATCGGCAAACAATCGAGTCTTGGTATGCTGGAATTACGTGGTGATGAATAGTACTCTGGACGAAATGCGCGAAGCCATCGATTTAGCCGCCAAGCTCAATATCGATTTAAATTTCGCGGCACTGCAAGGTGAGTTTCCGGAAGAAAATATTTTCCGTTACCCGGTTTATACCCCGGAAATATTAATTAATAAATTTACCGAACTGCAAGATTACAGCAATACAAAAAACATCGCCGTCAGCGGCATTGATGGCATGATATACCGCATCAAACAACGTCAAGATTACTTACCAGCCTACTAAATTTCAGACGTATAAATCGGTCAAGCAATTCACACTGTTTGGCCGTTTATTGGTGGCGGCTAACTATCGGATAACCGGCACAGCTCTTCTCTGAGCCGAATTCTGGGGGTAAATTGCCATTCGCTGTATGAAAAGCCTATGGTTTTAGCGCTTTCGCCGACTGCCGGTACGGCAAAATCTATTTTAGAATCAGACTTAAAAGCCGACACCACTAAAGCCGCCAACTCTTCAGCGGTATAAGATTCCTCTGACCATATTTCAAAGCATTTTTGCGCATTACCCGGCTTTTGTAATATTTCAGCGATTTCCAAAATCGAGTCAATAACGTCCCTAATATGCGTAAAGTGGAAACGGGTTTCGTTGTCAAACACTCTGACTAATTTATTTTGCTTAGCTCTTTTAACAAAAGTCGGTAACAACTTATTAACATGATCCCTTTTCCCGCCATAAACATCTGATAAGCGGCAAATTGCCGAGGGAATATTGAAGCTGTTTGAAAAAGCCAGAATCAATTGTTCCGCCGCACGTTTGGAAATGGCGTAGATATGATCGACATTAACTTGGACTTCATCCAGTCTGTCGTAAAATGATACCTCCCGGGTACTCAGATAAATAAATAGCGGCTTATTTGTGTCTCGTGACTCGGCTTGAGCAGCGACTAGTTCAATCAAGTTAGTGGTAGCCAACACTGTCGAACTTACGCAGTCTACAGGCTTTGCCCTAGCGTCACTAACCCTTGAAACACCAGCGGCATGGATTACTATGTCGATATCCGTCAATAATGGAGCCAGAGCACGCCTTTCCAATAAATCCAAATTGGTATAATCGATGCCCAAGCTCAAAAAGTCTTTAATGGTATCGTCGTCAGGAATAGCCCTATCCACCCCAGAAACCCGATAACCTAATGTTGCTAAAGCAATTGCCAATTCGCTGCCAACGAACCCAGATATACCGGTTATAAAATATTTTACAGCCATTAAAAAAACTCTCTGACGGCAGCAATTACATAATCGCATTGCTCATTACTAAGAAATGGATGTATCGGTAACGAAAGAACTTCTCTGGAGACACTTTCTGTCATTGGCAAAGCCTGACCCTCTGGGCAAATCATGGTATTAGTATGTAAAGGCTTTTCCCAATGTACAAAACATTCAATACCTTTTTTGAGTAAATGGGCGCGCAAATCATCTCGGCTCACGCAGCGAATCGGATAAGAACTGTATACATCAAAGTAACCGTCATTTTGCGGAGGTCGTGGCAACTTCAAGGCCGCGCAATTGGATAACCCCAAGTGGTAGCGCAAAGCAATTTCACGGCGCCTTGTCGTGTCCTGCTGAAAATATTTAAAGTTAATATTTAATAATGCCGCTTGTAGATTATCCAGTCGCGAATTAAAGCCAAACTCAAGCAACTCTCGACTCTCACTCTGTCCGTGATTCCTCAGCCTCAACAGGCTATTTGCCAAATTTGAATCGTTGGTAGTAATAAATCCACCGTCTCCGTAACAATGTAAATTCTTCATTGGATGTAAGCTAAACGCATTGATAACACCAAAATTGCCGGCATATATCTCATCAATTTGCGCTCCCATCGATTGGGCCGCATCCTCTATAACCAACAAGCCATGCTCTTCCGCAATAGTCAAAATGGAACGCATATCGCAACAATGACCGTTCATATGTACTGGTATTATGGCCCTGGTAGCCGGACTTATTGCTTGCTTTAATAACTCGATCGACATATTAAAATCGTCGGCAATATCGACAAGAATGGGCGTAGCCCCAGAGTGCATTATCGCCGAAATAGTCGCGACGAAAGTATGTGCCACTGTTATAACTTCATCACCGTGACCTATATTCAAAGCCTTCAATGCTAAAAACAATGCATCGGTACCGCTATTTACACCAATTACATGGTGTACCCCTAGCAATTTTGCTATTGAATCCTCAAACAACCTAACCTCTTCCCGTAAAATATAACTAGCATTCTCACCAACATTAACAAACGCTGCCAGTAATTCCTCCTTACGTTTATCGAACTCTTGTTTTAATCCCACATATGGAACCAAAAAAGAATTATGCTTATCCAATGAACACTCCTGCTAATAATTTAAAAGATCTCTATTATAAAAATAAATTATTCCAACACACTATTTTACTTGGCTTAACCGCGCTGTCATTCAACATATTAATCACCTTTTCATACTCAATCCAAGGCAATATTACCAATATCTTATCATTTAAATTTTTGATATTTTCAAGGTCAACTATTTTTGTTGACTTCCCCAGAAATCTCTTATCCCTTCTAAACTCTCTAGTATCATAGACATCTTCGACCAGACTGTCATCTATGCTAATATCTTCCAAGAATGTTGATGCAAATCGATCAAGAGAAGGCATAAATGTAACCTTATCATTACTGCCTTTTATCAGGTCTATTTCATTCTGGAATCGCTTATAAATAGCACTCATATGAGGTATATCTTTCGCTTTTAAATGCATTTTTCTAGCACAATCAGGACATAGTATATTCATACCCGGCACTCCCACAGGCCCTCTTAGAATAGGCCCATTTTCATCCTGTTCGAATGGAAATTGGAATACCATAGTTTGCTGGTGGCCACAACAAGGACAAGCCACAGTAATTTCCGACATCCATCGAGACACTATATTGCCGGACACTATCGTCGCACATCTTTTTCGATGATTTTGGTCATTTAATTCACGCAAATAGATATACCAATCCTTATATTGATCGTCCGACATCTGCGTCATATTAATCTGACTATTATAGAGATAGCCGGAAATATTACATAAGCTTCGCATAAATATTTCCCTATCCTGAATTAAACCTTTTTCTACCGCAAAATTATATATTGGCGTCCCAGCGTACGGAACCACAGCAGACCAATCGCAAAAATATAATTGATTATCCTCTTGAAACTGCAAACTTTCTCTTATGGTTTCTTCGGTCTCAATGGGATCACCAAATAAAAAATTCGCCTGAATACCAATTTTCGCTTCCCTAACTATCTTCACTGCATCGGAAATTATCTGCTTGGTAATTTTCTTTTTCATGCTACCCAGCACAACATCACTACCACTTTCTATACCGAATGAAATATAATTACATCCACTATCTCTCATCATTTGCAGCATTGAAAAATCGAGTTGATCCATTCTCAACTGACAAAACCATTTAATATTGATATTTCGTTCTTTTAATAAACTGCAAAACTCAACAACTCGAGCTTTATTAGCAGAAAACAACTCATCATAAATAGAAAAACCATTAATACCATAGGTTTTGATATAGTCTTCAATCTGGTCGACGACTTTAACAATATCTCGCTTCTTATAAGTCCCCATGCCGGCGTGATGACAAAAGGTACATTTGAACGGGCAGGATCGACTAGCCGAGATGGGAAAGGACCGCCCAAAATCAAGGCGAGTTAAATGATAAGAATATTGTCCACCTTCTCCCTGGAGTTGGATATGATCCCTAATGCCAAAAGAATCCAAATCAGGCAACGGCAATTCGTCCAAATCTTTTGGAGACTCCCCTTCACCTGTATACTTTGGTCGAGTATCCTCCCAACACCAAATACCCGCTATTTTGCTCGCATCGCCTCCACTTTCTAGAGTATTTAGCAATCTGGAAAATATAAACTCACCTTCCCCTACGACCGCAAAATCAGGACGTAGAGTATTCATCATTAATTCGCCTTCCACGGATGTTATACCACCCCCTAAAACAATTGGAATTCGCGGATTAATTCGCCGTATTTCCTGCATTAACCTGTCGATTTCATTAAAAGCTACTGTCAGCCCGCTAATGCCTATTAAATCTATATTCTGATTATCTAGCACATTTTTTATTGCACAGGCTCTTTCTTCGGAATGCATATGATTTAAATTTAAACCGACAACGGAATGACCCTGGACTTTAATATATGCAGAAATACAGGCAAGCCCGAGTGGAAAATAGGCAGAGTTTGCTTGTGGATAATAGCTTGGCGATATTAACAGGATTTTCATTTGTTCTATATTTTTAGTAGACTGTTGATTTCTATGTCTAGCGCTCAGGTGATCTATATTTGGTGAAAAGTCCCGATTGGCATCGTAATATATAACTAATCTATTGCTTAGCTAATGCCCACATAACTGATTTTCAACAACCTGTCAGACCATTGCAAGATCGTTTATAATTTTATTAGCGCGATTTAACCACGTATGCTCAGCATGTATTATTTTACCCACATCGGAAATCACGTCTTTTCTTGAAGAATCGTTATTTATAATGCGAGAATAAACCTCATCGAATGAGTCATCGCGAAATGTATAATAATGCCTTCCGTTTTCAAAGTGATCTTGCAATCCCCGACCTTTCTTTTTTGATTTCATATCCAAATCAAAATTGTCATACCACAATAGCAACCCACCTGACGCTAGGCAATCTATAGATCTAAAATGAAAACTAAGGCCATCATGTAGGTTAATCGACGACGTCTGATGAAGAGTATTTATTTCATTCGGACATTCAACAAAATGCCGATAAAACTTTCCGTAAGCATCCCAAAACCTCCAGTTTTGGGAGCCATAAATAGCAATAGAATCGGTTTTTTTTAATGCAAAGCTCAATAATTCGGTACGATTTCTTAGACGCTTGGTTCTTTCCAATAAATCATAGTAAATGCTATCGGACAACTCTACTTTTTTTGCAACGACTTCCTGGACAATATCGTCGACAATATTCCTTAAATCTGCATGCGTTTTAGGCTGATGTTTCGTTTTCTCCAAAAATGACATATACCGATTCAACAAATCACCGAATACCAGATTGGTATTTTCAGCGACTGTCCGGTTCAACTCTTGTTGACTCCAGGGCAACGGAATATGTCCGACAAAATTGAACTCCACTTCGATATTAGCAAACCGACTGAAAGGCTTAAACGTATCGGTGCAGGTTCCTGGTGGTAACCAATCCTGCAAGCCGCCTGTCGCATAATTACAATCCCAACCTGGATCAAAAAAATAGGTAATCTCGCTACCCTTTATCTGTGCCTCGGTCCGGCCCTGAAAATCCACGATCCAGGCTATGTGTGGGATTTTGTATTCATGTAGTACCGGTATATCATCTTTCACCCGGTTCATTTCGAATACGGCGTCCGGCCGTCGTTCGCGCAACCACTCGTCCATTTGGGACTCATTCAACAATTGACATTGTCCGCTGACTTCTATGCCTAATTGACTGAAAGCATCATGCAGAAAGCCAAAAATCCGGCGATAGAACGGCGTATTTTGTGGCAAGAAAATTGAAAGATGTCTCACTTTCACGTAATAACCTTTTTATCCAATCGACTAATGACCGACTTTAATATGCTGCCGGCAATAGCTTGATAAGACAATTTGGCTTGTAGCGCCAGCAAGCCATTGGCGGCAAATTTCGCCCGCGCGGCAGGGTTGTCCAAGAAATACACGACTTTGACGAGGAAGTCAGCCTCGTCGTCGTAAAGCACCACCTCGTCTGCGCTAAAAAAATCGGCGAGCGGCGAACCGTCGTAAACCATGCGCCGCGACAACATGAACGAGCCGCTGGCCATGATTTCCAATGCCCGCATATGCAAGGTCACACCCGGGTTACTGTTGAGGCAGATCTTGGCTTTGCTCATGATCTTATTGAGCGCCTTACCGTTGTCGGCCACACCCTTAGCAAATCGGCGATAAGCTGGATAGTGCTGCCAATTCTTGCCGTATACGTGGATTTCCAGCTCCGGGAATGACCTTGCCAGTAGCTGAATCGGCCAAGTTTTCATCCGATTTAGATAATCGAAGTGTAGCCGGTTGCCTTTTGTACACAGCAATACATCGATAACTTGGTCGCTCACTGCTAGGCCATGACCGGCATAAAGATCGCGAAAATCACTGGTGGTTTTGCCCAGATGGAACGTGCAGAACTCCTCAAATTGCGCCATCGTCATCGATGCGCAATGCTGTTCCAACACCTGATATAAGCGGTGAAGCGTCTGTTGAGTAAGCTCCCCGCGATCGATCAATGCTTGTTCTGCGGGATTCATCACAAACCCAAACGCGCTATTTCGAAAACACTCGAGTGTTTTCTCGGGCGATTCCAAATGACTAACCAACAAAATATCGCAATCAAAGCCTTGTTCGGCAAGCGGATGATATTGACTGTCATTGTAGCCGAGCGGAAGAAACTCGAGGGGGTACTCACGGTAAATGTCCAACTGATTGAACGACAACCAACGCTTGGCAAAAGAGAAATTAAAGTCGCGTTGACCAGGCGCAATGCTATTCTGGGTAATATTCGGCAACATGTCCTGAATCCAGTTGACGAATGGCAGTTCGGTTGGTATTCCCGGGTATTCATGGCGAAAATGGTCTATCACCGCTACTAAATCGGGCTGAAAATAGCGGATGTCGGCGATAATTTTCTCCATACCGACCCGTTGATGATTTTTGTCTTCAATGCAAATCAGGGTTTGCGCCCCAAGCCGACTAAAGCCGTCAATCAAGTCTCGAACACAATATTGCAAGAAGCTGGTAAATCGTGTGGTTAGTCCCATCACTCGCAATCCCGCAGCATCTGCCGCGAATTTTTGCCGGCAACGATCAATATCGAATACGCGGTAGTACTCAGCTATAGCTTCCAGATTATCGCTATGTCGTTCGCGCCGGTCTTGCACCGCTGCGCCGATCGCGGCATTGGCAGCTGCGATCCAGTCGTTGCCCGACGCGGCGTTGATAAAATAGCCCGGCACGACAGACAGAAAATCGGTTAGCTCGTGTTTAAAGTCGGCCAAAGCATTTTCACCCAGAAAGATACGTACCCGCTTGGCGGTGAAAATCGCTCTGCAGGGCTGTGCTACAAGGCAAGCAAGCAATAGCGCCGGCTGTCGTTCCAAGACATAAATAGGAATTTCGACATTCGGCAATTCCTTGACCGGCAACCGGCTAACATCGAACAGGGTTGCCAACTCTTGACCGAAACCCGCCCCGTTCAGGCAGTAGCCATAGTAATCCTTACCCTGACATTGTTCGGCTATACCGGCAATCTTCCGCCGGTTCGCGTCAATGTTGGACCAGTCCGGAACATAACGCTGTCCGCCTCCCACGGTGAGAGCCAAGGTTTGCGGCTCGCCGTCAATTTCGTCTTCGGCCGTTATGTCGAAGGTGTTTTGATTCAAAAAGCTTTCAATAGCGCGCCATAGGCCGTCGCCCCGCTCCTCCAGCGCCTTGAGATTATCGTCGAACCGAATCAAGGCACGGTTTAAAACCTCTGTATCATTGCCACGTAACAAAATGGCATAACGCATATGGCGACGTTCATGCAATGGGCCGTCAGCCCCGACAACGCCGGTCAGTACTTCAAATAACGTCTCGCCGTCCAGGGCGTCTCGTCGAACTACGTTACGCGCACCCGAACGTTTCAACATCAACGCAGTGCGAGGTCCGTCGACCCAATGAAAATCGTTATCCCGATTAACCGGTACTCCGGCGGATTTTTGCATCGCGGCCTCGGACCAGCAAACCAAATTGACCATGTCGGCATGCAAAAAATCGCTGTAACAATGGTTATCCTGGATTAACAGATGCGGCTGAAAATCGAGGTAGTGCCCGATCAAATCGATGGCATTTATTTCATGCAAGGCATCGTTTTCCAAGTAGACCCACACGTCATAGCCGCGCTTATCCAAATCATGCGCAAAATCCATCAATCGGGAATTGGCGTCGTCTACGAGTAGCATTACCCGCATGGCGCCGGATTGGCGGTAATTCGGAGCCAACTGCCGTGCCTGCTGTTTCAGGTCGTCGACAATGCGTTGTTTGCGCAGCTCAACCTCGGCAAAAATATTTTGATAATCATCCAAAAGTGCCGGATCCGCGCGCAACTGGCTGGGAAATCGGGTGCGAGTAACGACGAAAAAGTCGACCATTTGTTCAAGATCGACGTGAATCAAATTATCGAGTTCGGTATGCAAAGGATCGCCATGGTAATAGCAGATCTGCCGCCAAGCCTGGCCTTGCTTTCCACGGTGAATATTGCCTTGCTTGGCAACATTCAAAGCCTCCAAGGCATCAAAAAAATCGGTATCGGGATGATCGGCCTCTCTTGTCAGCCGCATCGCGGCAATTTCGTCCAAAAGTTGCGGCTGCAATTCGAGAATCTGGGCATTCTCGTCAACCACCCAACGCGGTAACGGTAAATCGTTACCGACAAAAAATTCGGCAAACTCGCTCCGTTCGACCCGGATCAGCTGCGGCAGAGCGGATGTTGTCAGTGCACCGTCGTAATAACAATACTGGAAACGACCGCCCTCGACCGCGCGGCATTTTTCGGCTTGCCGCAAAGCCAGGGCAAAATCTGTAAAGTAGAGATCGTCTGCCGGTGGCTCGATCCAGCCGTCAATTGGCTGACAATCCGCTTGGCGGGCGGTGTTTACTGATGCTAAACCTTGGGTTTGGCACTCGAGCAATTGCTGAATACCGGAATGCGTAATGAAATTATCCACTGCGATCGCATAGGTAAACTGTCTAGCAATCTCACACGGATCGCATTCCGGCTGCTCACGGTTAGTCACTATTCGGCGCAGATCGGCTTCGGTTTTAAAAAACAGACAATGCCGGTCCCAGTGCGGCGCTTCGGCAATCGCCCGGCAATCGTAAACGATAGGGATACAACCACAGGCAGCCACCTCGGCTAATCTCTGCGAGTTAATTTCAAAAGGGTGGGAAACCAAGGCATAACGGGCGGAGCGGTAAATCTCGGCCAGGGCTGGACCATGGCTGATTTCCCCTCGGTAAAACGGCGCGACGTCGGAATCTTGCTCCCAGTAGCGTCCATAAATCTCTACCGACTCTCCTCCATGCCGGCATAACCATTTAACCGAATGGTCGCGAACTACATAATGCAGAATTTTCCAGAATACCTGATCGGCACCTAGAGCCAAGCGCTCGGCCAAATTCGTTGTGTAGGCCTGATCGATCACTTGGCCGGCATCGATTGCAAGCAATAGTTCGCTAACCGCCGCCTGGATGGCTGGATCTTGTAAATCGACCATCGGCAAGTAGGCACTGCCGGCAAACACGACCTTGTCCTGCCGCGTATCGAAGCCATCGTTGTTAAAAATCTCTTCATCAATCGCGAACGATTGCCGGACGATGTTGGGTGCCCCGCAAAGCTGCAAATGCCGATCGAATGCAGCGGAATACGAAAAAACATAATCATTATCTCGCCACGGCAAGGGCTTGTGGTTTTTGATTTGCGGCATTAAGTCCTGCCACCAGCAGATATTAACCACCTCCGCGTTCTGATAATGATTGGTCAATTGGTTGACATAAAATGTGATGTGCGGATTAAACTCCAGATAGCATTTGAGTCGCGCGACCGGATTGGCGCCCTGAGTTTCATCGGCCTCGATGTCCAGCAATACCTCAAATCCGCGGCGCGCAAAAGCTCTCGCCACGTCGCGCGAGTTATACTGCATCACGGTGGTCAATCGGCTGGTGGGCAAATAGACCCTTAACGGTTGGCCGGGAACAACTCGGGGCCGTAACGCCTTCGCCTGTTGAGCCAGTTCCAGCGCCACTTCGTAGCGCTGCCGCTTGGCCAGCGCGATGGCCTGTTCTATTTGGCCGCGCATCAACTCAGCGTCCGCATCGCTCACACCTGCCGGAATTTCGACTTTTTCCGGAAGACGTAGTTTGGTTTGGATACCGAATTCGACTAATTGCTCAAGTTCCACTCTTACCAAATTCGGCAATTCATGCGCCGGTAACTGTCCGCGGTGAAAGCAAACCTGCAAGCCATCGATAGTGGGATGACCGCAATAGACCCGATTTTTTTTCTTGGCTTCATTCAGCGCCCGTAACGGGTCGATGAAATAACAGTCGCGATCCAGCAAGTCGCCCAGATTGATATTCAGCCGCTTTTTTTGAATCCCGGTGATAATTGCGCGCCGCTCGTTACGCTGCTGCAAAATTTCGTCAATCACCTCTTGCGGTAGTGCTTCGACACTGAACGCATCACCTTGTGGAACTACGATTTTGGTCGGAATCGGCAATTGTGTCAGAGCCATTTGCTCAACAAAGCCATCGCCCGGAATTTGAATCAGATTAGGCAGTGTAATATCCGTTAACGGTCCATCATAGTAGCAGTATTGCAAACGCCTGCCACTCTGACCGCCATCGACCATTACCTGCCGCAACGCCTGACGATAAGCATCGTCAAAGCTAAGAAAGTAGCAATCATCTTCGATGAAATCTGGAACCGAAACTAGGCTTTCAGTGCCATTGGATGTCGGATTCACGCCGTATCCTGTCAAATAAAGTTGATATGCTCTGGCGGATTTTTTAAATCCCAAAGGAATTTGTTGACGTAATCCTGACGGCAACCGATCGCGCAGTCCTTGTGAACGTCCACCGACTCGGCGACGTCTTTATGTACTTGCCAATAACGTTCGCTGGTTGCGACCAAGTCGTAGAACGAATCGGTATGCAAATCGCCTATGTAAAAGCGCTCTTTGTTAAAGAACGGTCCGCAAGGATAGATTTTGCCGTTACCGGAGATTTGCAACAGAAACGGCGTACCGAAACACTGGTCGTATTTTCTGAAGCCGTCTTTATAAAGATTGGTTTCGCCGGCGGCGTTGATCTTGTTCCATTTCACCTGCACCACGTAATGGTCGTTGCTGAACTGTTCGGCCTGCTTCAACACATCGCCAATTTTTAGGTAAGCGTCGTAATCGATGCCGATTTCCTTGTATTCAGAATCGGAGCAATGTTTGACCACGAAATAATCCACGCCCAATTCGGCGCCTAATTTCGCCTCGGCCAATACCTCATCGAAACATTCCGGGATCAGCACCATCTGCAAGCCCAAGGTACATTTGTAGTTGTTCTCTTTTTTGATTTTCACCAGCTCGCGAATCTTGTCGATCAACAAATGAAAATTGGCTTCCTTGGATTGATGCACCCGGCGAAACCCTTCCGGCGTGCCAGCGGACAAATTAAAACGGATGTAACTCATGTTTTTCAGCAAATCATGAGCGCGATCCATATCCAGCAACAAGCCATTGGTGGCCATCGCGGTATCGATACCCAATTCGCCAGCCAACACAGTGGCGTCGTACAGCGTCGGGTTTAGCGTCGGTTCGCCATCGCCGATGAAGCCCAACGAACGCACCCCCAACTTGCCACAGTCACGGACAAAGTTCAGCAAAGCCTCCCGGCCGATCATGGTGCCCTTGGTCATGTTCTGTACCACGGCATAGCAATACAAGCAGGCGGTGTTGCAAAACTTGGTCAGCCCCATATCGATATGCACCGGCGCAAAGCGTTGGCCGTTTTGCCAGGCCTGCACCCTATCCAGGTGATGCATCATTTTGTGACCGTCGAAACGGAAGCGTTCTTTCTGGGTGCGAAAACTGGGGCCGGTAAACTGGTTGGGAACATGTTGTTCATGCTCATTGCCTGCTTCCAAGCGGATGATGCCTTCCTGATCGTCGTGCGAAATACTCTGCAGTTTCTGTCCGGGTAATTTGGTCAACTGACTGGTATCGATAACTTGGTAGTCATTCGACAAGGCGCTACGATCGACAATATTATTGGAGGTGCGTAATTTATGTCCGGGCTGACTGAACATCGGCACATTGTCAGGTATATCGGTAATGGCGCTGTTGCCGAAACGATTGGTTTGCTCAATTTTAGACATGGTCTGATGCTCTTTTTTATTCATTAAAACGGGCCGACAAAACTGCGGTCGGGCTGATCTTTAGGCAAATCGGACTGCAAATCCCTGATCACCGACTCCGTCAATTCGGATTTATCCAATATTTCCAATACGGCAGATGCAATTTGCTCGGCTCCCGGATAGTAATCGTTGGCGACAAAATGCGAGGTCGGCACCGGATGGTTGGGATAAGCAATCAAGCGCGGCGCTTGTTGCAAACTATTACGATGAGCCAATACCAGTTTGGACAGCAGTTGATGACCGATCGATGCCATTTCCGGCGCGCAATCGGCTATCAACAATTTGCCGCCGGTTTTTGCCAGTGAACTGGCTACCCTATCGACGTCCAACTCATTCAAATGGCGCATATCCACTACTTCAACACTAACGCCGTGTTTGTCCAACACCGTCGCTGCTTTTAACGCTTCGATGCTCATATGCGAGAAGGCTGCCAAGGTAATATCGGCGCCTTGCCGCAGCAAGGCCGCGCCGGACAATTCGGCCGCCGGGCGATGTTTGTCTACCTCGCCGTGGACATGATGGAGCCAGCGGTGCTCGATAAACAGCACCGGATTGTTATCCGCGATAGCCTCCAGCATCAAATGATAGGCATCGCCGACGGTGGTCGGCATCACCACTTTCAAACCCGGCACTTGCGCGAACATGGCTTGCAGACTTTGCGAATGTTGCGGCCCCTGCCCCCAACCGCGGCCGATGATCACCCGGATCACCAACGGTACTTGCTGCTGGCCGTCAAACATGTAATGCCACTTGGCCGCGTTATTGACCAACTGATCGACCGACAGCAAGGCAAAATCGATGCGTTGATGCACCAGCACCGGCCGCATACCGGCCAGTGCTGCACCGATGCAAATGCCGGTCATGCCGTTTTCCGCCAACGGCATATCCAACACTCGCTCCGCGCCGTATTTCTCCCGTAAACCCTGGGTAGTACCGAATATGGTTTTCGGGTCGGGTACGCCTTCGCCGATCAACAACATCTCCGGGTGCTTGGCTAAGGCGTCGTCCAACGCTTCGCGGATCGCCTCGCCGTAACTCATCACTCTTACATCACGCATACAGATGCTGCCCCATGCGCTCGATAGTCGGACGGCTGCCTTGCAAGGCCCGGGCAAACGCTTGTTCGATTTCTTCTGCCAGTTTGGTTTCCATATGCGCTAGTTCGGCGTCATTGCTCAATCGCTCTGCCAGTAAAACCTGCCGGGTTTGCAATAAAGGGCAACGCAACTTCCACTCCGCCAATTCGCCTGGGTTGCGATAGCCCAAGTCGTCGTCTTCGTTAGGTCCGCAATGCTCTGGCCAGCGGTGGGTATGCAATTCCAGAAACTGTGGACCCAATCCGTTCCGGGCGTTGGCGACAGCCGCTTGGGCAAGTTCATACACGTCGTCGACCCGGTTGCCATCGCCGCTGACCGCAGTTAAACCGTGGGCAGCGGCGATCTTGTATATATCGCGCTTGGGCTGGCGCTCCGCCAACGGCGTCATCACCGAGTATTGATTGTTCTCGCAGATAAACAATAAAGGCAGTTTTTTTAATACCGCAAAATTCATCGTTTCGTGCATCACGCCTTCTTCAAAGCAGCCATCGCCGAAGAAAATCACCACCACATTGGTCGCTCCCGGCGTCCTGCCTCCCGCGGCACTGGCACCTCCCTGTGCGGTGACGGATTTTTTCATCTGCTCGGCCCAGGCATAACCAGCCGCCAAAGGCACGGTGCCGCCGACAATAGGCGTGGAGGCGATAAATCCGGCGGCCAGATCGGTAAGATGCATCGATCCGCCCCGGCCGCCGCAGCA
Organism: Methylomonas methanica; assembly: GCA_001644045.1. Lineage (GTDB taxonomy): Bacteria > Pseudomonadota > Gammaproteobacteria > Methylococcales > Methylomonadaceae > Methylomonas > Methylomonas methanica. The sequence continues at coordinate 79,693 of LUUF01000012.1, forward strand.
GCCTTCGGCAAAGCCGTACAACTCCGCCAACAGGCGCGGCAGATCGCCGCCTTTGGCCAAATAATGACCATGGCCGCGATGATTGCTGAACACCTTGTCCTGGGTCGTCAAATGCGCGCAAACCCCTATTGCGATGGCTTCCTCGCCGATACAGAGATGAGTTGGGCAGCGCATTTGCTGCTCGGCATAGCGCCTGGCAATCGCTTCCTCTGCTCGACGGATGCGCAGCATTTGATAATACAGGTGCTTCAAGTCGGCAGGTGCTTGGCTCATGGCTGTCATTTCAACAAGGTGGTGATGTATTTGAATAAAGCCACTGCCCGCACCGGCTCGCGGTTACAGACAATCTGCACATCCAACGCGGCGGCGGCGCTGCCGGCGAACAAGGCTTGCTCCGGCGACAATCCACCACCCAAGCACAAACCCGCCACCGACAGAAAGGCGTCGCCGGCACCGATCCTATCCACAACCTTGGACGACAAGGCTGGAATCTTATATGCCGTTTTAGCTTGATCCAACATTAACGCTCCCTTCGTTCCTCGCGTGATAGCAATATGGCCGGCTTGCAGCTTGTCCGCCAGTTGTCCGGCCAGCTCTTCGATGGAGCCACCGCGATCATGTGCCGCCAAGCGTAATTCGGGCTCGTTCAGCGACAAAAAATCGGCTTTGGGGTAACGGGTGATCAGGTGATAACCGCGGTTGCCACTATTGACCTGGGCGTTAACAGCCAGGAATTTGGCGCCTGTCGAAAGCGCCGCCACCATTTCGCTGGAGATAAAACCGTTACCGAAATCGGGTACGATCACCACGTCATAATCGTGCAAATGCTTATCCAGCCAAGCGACAATTTTGCGATTGATGTCCGTTGGTAAGGGGGCATCATTGTAAAAATACACTTCGAATAACTTGGCGATATCCGCATCGACATAACGGCGCTTGACGATGGTCGGCCGATCTTGGCTGAAGAAGAACACCGGATCTATGCCGGGATTCAGATTCGTGCGAATAAAATCTTCGTGGCTTTTGGTGGCGCCCAGGCCAGACAGCAAGGTCACATTGTGGGCAAATTCCGCAACGTGATTCGCCACGGCTATTGCGCCGCCGGCAAAGCGTTCGTAATCGTTATATTTCACCGAAAACACATTGCCTTTGCCGGTTTGGCCCAGGGGCGAGGTGTAATGGTATTCGTCGACAATTGCCTCGCCAACTACCAGTACATTCAACCCGCTCAACGCCTTGAGTTTGTCGATAATCTCGTTGGCACCGACAGTTTCCTTGAATTGATCCAGATACGCGGATATTTCCGGGGAAAATACCTCAAAATATTCGTTCAATAAACGCGTCGAACTGGATGTCAGTTCATCGGTAAAGTAAATCCTACCGCCGTGCCGTTCCACCGCGTCCTTTTCGTGCTGGATATTGCCGGTCAGATCGTCACTGGTGCTTTTGTAATCGCTACCCTTCACATACAAATCGGGTTTGACCTGATCCAATACCTCCACGGCAGTAATCGCATGATTGATAGCTACACTATCGACGCAAGCCAGTGCCGCGATGTTTTCGGCACGCAAATATTGATTGAACACCGGCCGTCCGGGGCCTTTATTGACGTATTCGTCAGCGGTGACGCTCACCAACAAAGCATCGGCCTGCCGTGCACCGCTTTGCAAATGACGGATATGGCCGATATGCAGTAAATCAAAAGTCCCATGGCATAAAGCCACCGTTTTGCCTTGGCCTTTCAGCTCGGCGGCGCGTTGTGCCAGCTGTTCGATAGAAACTATTTTTTCCGTGGACATAAGCTTATTTCCTGAGCAGATGATCGGTAATATGGTGCAACACGAACAGATGCCCCAGTTCGACCATGCCGTAATGACTGCTATCCAGCCAGCAATTCCAGCGCCCCAGTTTGCGTAGCGGATTATCGGCCTTAAAACCGCTGAGGGTCATGACCGGCAAGCCTTTGGCATTGGCGGCCAGCACCGCATTGACGATGTTCAAGGATTGTCCGGAACTACTGATGGCGATCAATAAATCGTCCGGATTGGCAAATGCGGCGATTTGTTTGGCAAAGGCCTGCTCGTAACCGAAATCGTTGGTAAAGCATGTCAAGGGCGCTGCTTCGTGCAAGGTCAACGCGCACAAGCCGCCGACATTACGCAAATCGGTGATCACATGACTGGCAATCGCCGCGCTGCCGCCATTACCCAGCACCATGATCTTGGCCTGCTGCTCGCGCACTCTGGCAAACTCAGCCAGCAATTGTTGAATCACCGTTTCGCCGTCCAAGTGTTGGCCGTGCGCGTCGGTAAATACGCTGTTATTCAGCAAGTTTGCAAAATCCGCTGCCGCTTGTCCGATAGCCATTAGTCTCTCCCTATTTATCCAGGTATTTAAACCAATCGGCGGTAGCGTCGGCTATCGAAGCCGAAGTCCACAGCGGTGCGTTTTGCCAGTAATCGATATGTGCCAGCATGTTGGCCACACCCTGCTCGAAACTGACTTGCGGCTGCCAACCGAGTTTTGTCTTGATTTTATTGGTGTCGGCAAAGGTGCAATCGGGCTCGCCGGGCCGTTTAGGAATGTATTCGATAGCGCCGCCCAATAAACCCACCAGTTGGTTGACGCTATAGGTGCCGCCGCTACCGACATTCATGATCTCGCCGCGCAATTCCGATTCCGCCGCAGCAATAAAGGCGTCGGCCACATCGGTAACGTAAGTAAAATCACGAGTCTGCGTGCCGTCGCCGACCACTGTAAACGGTTTACCATTGATCTTTTGCGCCAGGAACACCCCGAACACCGCGCCATAGGCGCCGGTAGTGCGGGCATGCGGGCCGTAGACGTTGAACAAACGCAGCGACACAGCCGGCAAGTCGTAGAGTTGTGCCCAGTGCATCACCAATTCCTCGCCCAGGTATTTGGTCAACGCATAAGGATATTGCGGCTGAATAGCGGCGGTTTCCGGCGTGGGAAATTGGACGGGGATACCGTAGCATGACGATGACGCCGCATAGACAAATCGCTTGATACCGGCAGCTCGGGCCGCTTCCAGCACATTGAACGTGCCGCTGACATTGGTTTCGTAATAAGCGCGCGGTTGCTCGATGGACGGTACGATGTCTGCCAGACCGGCTAAATGAAATACCCAGTCGATACCTGCGAATAGTGGCGCGATGGTTTGGCCGTCGCGAATATCGGCTTGATGAAATTCGAAACGTTCCTGCCCAAGCAAATCGGCGATGGTTTCTTTACGGCCGCCAACCAAACTGTCGATCACGTTGACCTGGTGGCCTTGCCGCCAAAGCTCGCGGCTCAAATGACTGCCGATGAATCCCGCGCCGCCGGTAACCAATACTTTCATGCGTCTGTCCTAGATAAAGTTGATATGGGCCGGCTGATTCGCCGTGAGTTTGTCCAGATATTGATTGACCGATTCCATTCGGCAGTTTTTCCGGCATTGACTGATATCCAGTTCCTGGGTGATGTACTGCCAGTTCTGCCGGCGCTTCTCGCCTTCCCAGATGTCCTGGAAAGACTGCTGATGAATGTTGCCGTAGGCAAAGCGTTGATCGGTCAAATATGCACTGCACCCGTAGACCTCGCCATCAGCCATGATATAGCCCCAAAAATACGGGGTGGCGTGGCAGGTTTTATAGCGTTGGGTTTCAGACTGGCTGTAATTCTTCATGGTCTGTTCGCGAAACACCACGTTAAATCCGTCGCCGTTAAATTGTGCCAATTCCTCGGCCATGCCCAACAGATTGTCGTAACGCAGGCTTTCGTAGCGGCGGGTTTCGCTGAACAGATGTTGGGAGTAGGGTTTGACGACCAGATAATCCAAACCGACATCGCGGCAGATTTTTGCCAGCGTGGTCACTTCATGCTGATTTTCCGGCAACAATAAAATTTGTGCGCCTAGAGTGCAGGACAATTGCTGGGCTTTTTTATGTTCGACCGCGCGGCGCAGATTGTTCAAAACCAAGTCAAAATCGGACGCCTTGGTTTGATGGATGGCCGCGTAATTTTCGGCACTACCGGCGTTGAGCGATACTTTGATCCACGATACCAGCGGTAAGGATTGCTCGACAAAGCGTTGATTCATCAACGTGCCGTTGGTAGTGAAAGACACGTCGATACCCGCATCGAAAGTCCATTTCACTATTTCGTTAATGTCCTTATGCAGCATTGGCTCGCCTTCGCCGGCATACATGATGCTTTTCACGCCGAGCTTGCCCATCTCCATCAAACGCTCCGCCAAAATTTTGACATCCAGCCGCTGCGCTTTATAGCCTATGTAGTCCACCGCGCAAAACGTGCATCGATGATTGCAGGCGCCTACCGGCGAAACTTCCATGTAGATGGGATACACGGCTTTCGCTTGCTGCCAATCGTGCCTGCCGTCCAACCATTGCGCCACCCGCTGCGGGTGATACACCAGTTTGTGACTGTCTATGCCGTATTTGTCTGCCATGTTTTTGTCGCTTAATGTGCTTTCAGAGTGAAAAACCGCTACGGAACTGGATAAAGCGATTTCTATGCCAATAACCGGTTTAGGTAACCTGCCGCTGTTGATTGTTATATCGGCATCGCAAAGCTTAGCATTAAACGATTAGTTTCAAGCCCGGCGGTAACGCTTCACCGAAGACTTGTTTTTCCTGTTGTTCATCGAGTTGTTTGAATTCGGCGGCCATGTCTATCCAGGAAGCTGGAGATTTAGCCTGTTTAAGTTTGTCGATCACCTGCTCCCGCAAGCTATCGTCGATATCCCGGGCTCGGTCGTCGCAACGCCTGGCCAATAAAGTGGCGGCGAAGCCGGCTTGAGTTTGTTTTTTCCAGTCAGCTTTAAGTAACTGTTGCAGCCATATCTCGGCCATCGTCGGCGGAATTACCTGATGATTGTTGCCGTGGAATAAAATCCGCCCGCCGATACGTCCAACCGCCCACCAACTTTGCTCGGGCTCTCCGGCTTTTTCCAGACGCTTCAACAACCATTCGCCCAGTTGAATTTTATCGGTAATCGTCAATCTCTCCAGCGCCGCCGCCAGCCGCACCATATCTTCGTAACCTCGTGTCGCCAGTTGCTTCGCTACGCCGGGCTGGCGTGCGGCAGCCGGATTGATGTATTTGGCGATGTCGTTAAAGATGCGTTGCTGGGCATCTGCGCTTAAGCCGCCGGCAACGCGACGCCATAAGGTCCACCATTCGGCCCAATTCTGTTTTTCGTTAACGAATTGTAAACCTTCCGCATATAACTTCCAGAGCTGCTCTACCCTCCAATCGTCGAGCGGGTAGCCAAAGCCGGGCCGCAGACAAAAGCCGGCCAAACTTAACCAGAGGCGTTCGTGCTGTTCGCTACGCCGCCGGTATTTACTGCCCTCCAATAGGGCCGCAAACAACTCGCGCAGCAACGGGGTCTGCCAGTCGCCGCGCGGTGCGGCAAGAGTTCTTTCCAGGTCGGCGCGCAAGGTTTTTACCGCCTGCGGATCGACTTGTTTGGATTTAGCTCCGAAGACGGCCTGAATTTTTTCCAGCGCTTGCGGCAATTGACCCGGTAATTCTGCATTTATGGCTGTTTGCGCTTTTTTCCGAATTTGAAACTCTACGTCCCAACGCTGGGTAGAATCTGCCACCGCCACGCACTGCAATTGCAATGTGCCCACTTCTGTATAAGTTGCCAGCAATTGCACCGCCACTTCGACTTTCTGCTGGCCTTCGAATGCCACTACCAGCGGCGGCAGGCTGTGAAAACGTTCGTTATCGAATTCGACAATGTCGCCTGGCTGGTAAGCACCATCCCCGCTGCTGGATAACAAATGAAAACGTACCGGTTGTCCCACTCTAAGAGCAAACTGCCGATCGCTCAACAGAATCTCATGACCTTCCTCGCTACCTTTCGGCAGGATACAAACGCCGCGGCCGGCTTGCTTACCGTCACCACTTTTGACCATGGCATCGACAAGCAAAAAATAACTGCGCGCCGCGCCGCCACCGATTTTCAATTTCTTGTCGCGACGGGCGACGGCATAACTTACCGCGCCGTAAGCCACCGCCAATTCCGGATGGCTATTGTCCAGCAATAACGGCGGTTGCCCGCCGCGCCAACTGGCTAATAAAAAGATTAAGCGTTGCACCATGGCCGGACTGCGAAACACGCCGCCGTTCAGTAATAATGCGTCGGGGACTATTTGATGCTCTGTGCCCGTTCCACTCAACGCCGTTTGCGCAGCCTGCGCATGCAACTGCAAAAAGGCGGCAATATGCTTACTGATAGCCGGCTCCGCCGCGTAGGGCAAGCCAAACTCCACCACACCGCTACGCTTCCTATCCGGCAGGTCTTGCAAGCCGGACATGGGTAAAAAGCCATCCAAGGCAATTTGCTTAACTTCCTCTCTGCTTAGCGAGGTGCTTTTAGTGCCGCCGATCAACCTGGAACCTCCACCCAACAAGGTCACGGCAACTTGCTCGGGCGCATCGTCAGCTAATAGCTGTTCCTTGGCGATCCGACATTGCTCCAGCAATTGCGACAAATCGGCGGTAGAGAGTTTTTTATCGCCGGCTCGCAAGCGGCTTTCCGCTAAATGCGCCAGAGCCAGATCGATATTATCTCCCCCCAACATCAGGTGGTCGCCAACACCTATGCGCGTCAGCTTAGGTTCCTCCGCCCCCTGCTCAATCTTGATCAAGGTCAAATCGGTAGTACCGCCGCCGACATCGCAAACCAGCAATAGTCGGCTACCGGCCAAACTGGATTTGATGCTACCGGCATGCCGGCGCAGCCAGTCATAACAGACTGCTTGCGGCTCTTCCAGCAACCTGACACCGCTCAAGCCGGCGTTCTTTGCCGCTTCCAGCGTCAAAGATCGCGCCGACTCGTCGAAGGAGGCAGGCACCGTAACCACCACTTCCTGGCGGGCAAGCGGTGCGGAGGGAAAACGATGCTCCCAAACCGCACAGACATGGCGTAGATAACTAGCGCTGGCTTCAAGCGGAGAAACTTTAAATATCGATTCGTCGCTGCCCCACGGCAAAATAGCCGCGCCGTGATCGACGGCGGTGTGCGACAACCAGCTCTTGGCGCTGGTAACCAAACGGCCTTGCGACTTGGAACCCAACAAGCGCGCCGCTTCACCGAGCACGACACCATTTTCCTGGATCAAAAATCCGGCCTCGTCAGTTATTTCTCCCGGCGCGGGGTGGTAACGCACCGACGGTAATAGTGGCTTGGCATCCACCTCCCCCGGAGCGATCAGCTGAAGAATTTCGAACAGGTGAATGGCTTTCGCCGGGTCGTTGACGTCGGAGTACGCGACAACAGTGTGAGTGGTGCCCAGATCGATTCCGACCAAGTAAGTAGCAGCGTTGTTTTTCAAAGGTACTTAATTTATTTGTTCTAATTATGTTGTGCCGTCTGCCCACTTATCGAGGCAAACCGCGAATTGGCTATTTTAATCGGCTTTCTGCTCGGACACTCTCGTTTTTCACGATAGGGTCTTAATCAAACAATTGCCGCCAATTGAAATTAAATGTCCGCAAAGAAAAAATCTTTCGATGAGTTTCGAATAAAATGCTTGCGTGGCTAATCTGCACAATGCTATTTTTTGCCTACGGCAATCATCAGTTTATTGCAATTACTGAATGGGCTGGACTAAAACGAGAGACAGGCACGACATACTGTTCGAATCTAGATCGAGAGCAATCAAACCAAAGCGATTATCAACCAATTAAGCGAGTTAAATTCATGTTTATTAAACCATCCGCATTAGCCGGCGTCGTATTGCTGGCCGCCAGCCAATCAGCCGACGCTGTCGTCATCAACTTTGACTATACCTACGATGGGGGCTTTTTCTCCGGTGGCAATGCAAGTAGACGAAACATCCTGGATGCCGCTGGCGGCTTCTTGGGAAGCATTTTGACCGACAGTTTGACAGCGATTACATCCGGCGGAGGCAATAGTTTCAATGCGGTATTTCAGCGTCCGGACACCGGCGCGACCACCACTTTAAGCAACTTCAACGTGGCAGCCAATGCCCTTACCGTGTTTGTCGGCGGCCAATCTATGAGTCCAGGCAGCTTGGGTTATGGCGGGTATGGCGGGTATGGCATCAGCGGAACCCAAGATTTTTTGAACAATGCGGCACGGCGCGGGCAATCCAATCCCACCTCGGGCCCCTCGGCTACCGATTTTGCACCGTGGGGCGGCCAATTGATCTTTAGCAGCTCGGCAGACTGGTACTTCGACACCGATCTAACCACTACCGAGGCTTTTAGCGGCAACGATTTTTATTCGGTGGCGCTGCACGAGCTAGGCCATTTGTTGGGCTTAGGTAGTTCGGACTCTTGGATGAATAAGGCATCCGGCACTAGCTTTACCGGCACCAATGCCGTAGCCGCTTATGGCGGCAATGTACCGCTGGAAGGCGATAAGGTTCATTGGTTTGACGGTACTAAAAGCACAGTAAACGGCGTTGAGCAAGAAAGTGCAATGGACCCGACTATACACGTCGGCACGCGCAAAGTGTTTACACAACTCGATCTTGCGGCGTTGAAAGACGTGGGTTGGCAAGTCTCGGTAACCGCTGTACCGGTTCCTTCGGCTGTCTGGTTATTCGGTTCCGCTTTACTAGGCTTTATAGTAAGCAAACGTAAGCAAAATTCTAGTTTCTAAAAATGCATCAGTATCGCGCCGGCCGGACACGCCAAAATGGCTTATAAAGCCGGCGCGATAAAACCACTAAAATCTATTGGCTGACACCAGATAAAAACGGCACAAAACTGACCCGCTCTATCACTTCATCTTCAAAGCCATGCTCGGTACGGGTTATCCGATGCAATTCCTGCATACCTTCCAGACCGACCGGAATGACCATAACGCCCCCTATGGCCATTTGCTCAAGCAATGCTTCCGGAATTTCCGCCGGAGCGGCAGCGGCCAAAATACCGTCGTATGGCGCATGTTCCGGCCAGCCCCAACCGCCATCGCTATGCTTAAAACCGACGGTTTTGATATTCAACTCCCACAGCGTATCTCTAGCCTTTTTCATCAACGGCGCGATCCGTTCCACCGAATAGAGCTGATCCACCAGTTTGGCTAGTATTGCGGTTTGATAGCCGCAACCCGTACCGATTTCCAGCACCTTGTGCAGCGGGCCTTTTTCCAAAAGCAATTCCGTCATTTTGGCGACAATATACGGCTGAGATATAGTTTGATTGTGCCCGATAGGCAACGCCGTATCTTCGTAAGCCCGACTTTCCAGTGCTTCGTCGACAAAAATATGTCGCGGCGTATCAGCCATTGCCGCCAATACCTTGCTGTTGTATATGCCTTGTTCACGCAGCCGAGAAATCATCCGTTCTCTGGTCCGCCGCGAAGTCATGCCTATACCCTGGATACGCCGACTCATACCGATGCCTCCAGCGCCAGCCAATCCCGCAATCCTTCCAAGCGCTCGTAACGCGTCAAATCCAGTTGTAACGGCGTGACCGACACGTAGCCGTTTCTTATTGCATCGAAATCGGTACCCGGCCCGGCGTCCTGTTCGCTACCGGGTGGCCCTACCCAGTAAATGACGTGGCCACGCGGATCCTGAGAACGTATCACCGCTTCCGCTTTGTGCCGTTGCCCGAGGCGGGTAGATTGATAGCCTTTTAATTCGGCAATCGGTAAATCCGGTACATTCACGTTTAACAGAGTATCTTCCGGTAATGGATGAGCCAGGATTTTTTGCATTAATGTTACGGCTACATGCGCCGCCGTATCGAAATGCTTGGGATCGCTGGACGCCAAAGATATGGCGACCGCCGGCAATCCCAGAAAACGCCCTTCGGTAGCCGCCGCCACCGTACCCGAATAAAGCACATCGTCGCCGAGATTGGCTCCATGATTGATCCCGGCAAATACCATATCGGGTTCGTGCGCCAATAAACCGGTAATAGCCAGATGAACGCAATCTGTAGGCGTACCGTCCACTCTAACAAAGCCGTTATCACATTGCGTGGCCCGCAAAGGCATGTCCAAAGTTAGAGAGTTGCTTGCGGCACTCCGGTTTTTATCCGGCGCCACTACCGACACATCGGCATACAGACGCAAAGCCTCAGCCAGCGTATTGATGCCTTGAGCTAAATAACCGTCGTCGTTGCTGATAAGTATGTGCATACTGCTGTGAAACGCTTTAAAATTCCCGCATAGTAGCAAAAAAACCGCAAAACCAGCAGCTTACGTGACAAAAAAAAACACTTCCCCGGACGACGTACTCTTGTTTCGAAACACGATCGGCAAAGTCAAATCCATAGACACCAATACGGTGATTCTTAAGCCCGATAAAAAGCCACGGCCATTACCCTTATTTAAACCGCTGGAGCAAGTTGACCCTTTGCAAAAGGATGTTGAGGGTAGCTTGGAAACACTGTTTCAAGAAGACAAGATCGCCTTTCTGGTACCGGGTATGCAGAAGAACGTACTCAGAAAGCTACGCAAAGGCTATTACGGCTTGGATGCCGATATAGATCTGCACGGTTTAAGCAGCCGCGATGCGCAACAGCAACTATTGCGTTTTTTACACTATTGCGTTGAGGACGGCTATCGTTGCGTACAAATTATTCACGGTAAGGGTTACAACTCTCCCGATAATCAGCCAATCTTGAAAAACGATATCAATCTCTGGCTACGCCAACATAAAGACGTTCTAGCGTTTTGTTCAGCGCCGCCCAAGGCTGGCGGCACCGGCGCCTTATTCGTACTGTTACGCTTGTCGGAAAAATTTGTTACATCCGAAGATGAGATTTAAACAAATCAAGGCTGGCACACCCTTTCAGCTAAGCACATTCGATTATCGCTAATTAGCGCTTAAAACTGAGGAGGGCAACCTGTTTTCCGCTAATATTTCGTTTCGCCTTGACTTGCACAGTTTGTTGCTCTAGTTTTTCAAGTATTGCTCATCCCTTTCTTGACAAGAAAAACAAAAATTAACGTCATGACAACAATTCAACTTCAGCGAGTTCACCAAATCCCGAAGGGCAAAAGGCGTTGCAACACAATACAAGGCCAGAAAGGAGATAGTCAGCGATGAGTCTTAACGTTGGGATAGTCGGCTTAGGCAGAATTGGCCGCGGGGTGTTAAGAGGAAATTTCGCGCAAACAAAAGGTGGCAGATTCGATATACGCGTGGTATGCGACGTAATGGCTATCGATCACGTTGCCTATCTATTGGCAAACGATAGCACGTACGGCCGCCCCCCATTCCATGTGGATTGTGACGGGGACGACCTGATCATAGACGGTAAAAGGGTTCACTATCAAAGAGTGGACCGGCGGCGTAGCTCCCCTGATGATGACAGCTTTGGCATATTGCGCCAGTTTAATCTTGATGTCTTATTTGACGCCACCGGCACTGCCACCATCCACGACTTCCGCTCCTTGATAACTCAGAATGTCGCTAAAAAAGTACTCTGCACCTGGAATGTAAGCGGATGCGATATTAGCCTGGTATTCGGCGTAAATAATTCCGCGTACGACCCGATACGCCACGACGTAATCTCGGCCAGCACTTGCACCGGCAATGCACTGGTACCTGTCTGTCATGTGCTGGATAAGCATATTGGTATCGATTACGCCCGGGCTATCACCATCCATCCGCAACTTTCAGATCAACGTGTATTAGATGGCTACCACGCATCATCTCAACTTGGCAGGGGGTGCGCGTCTTCAATTATCCCAACCAGCACGAATGTCGGCAAATCCACAACATTGGTTTTACCGAGGCTACAAGGGAAACTAGAAGCAATGTCTTACAGAGTGCCAACCGCGATTGTTTCCGTCATTGATTTGACGGCCACTCTCTCGCGAAAGACATCGCTGGAAGAATGCGTGGAACTGTTTGAAGATTACGCGAATAAACAATTAGCCGGTATTATTCATTGTGACTACGGCGCATGGGGTCACCAGAAAGCCAGCATCGATTATATGGAAACTGAATATTCTTCAATCTTATTGATGCATCATCTCTCTGTCAGCCAAGGTCACCAGCTCGGTTTATCTTTGATGCATGACAACGAGCATGCCTATTGCTGCCGCGTGCTGGATGTATTGGGTGTTATACAAACCAAGCGCTAGCGAATTTGCAACATTTTGATTACAACCCAATCGAGATGAAGCAAATAGCAAGCTTCCCAGCGGAAGCACTGCCTGATGCAAAGATATTAATTCTGGGCAGCATTCCAGGCAAAGCTTCACTATCCGCGCACCAATATTATGCGCATCCGCGCAATCATTTTTGGCCTATCATGAGCGAGCTTCTGGCAATCGACCCTACCAGCCCATACTCAGCGAAAATCCTATCGCTAAAACTTGCCGGCATCGCACTATGGGATGTAGTCAAATCTTGTCATAGGCACAATAGCAGTCTAGATATAGACATAGACCGAAACAGCATTGTCGCAAACGATTTTGCCGGCTTTTTCCTATCCCATCCAAACATCACACATCTGTTTTTTAATGGCTTAACAGCGGAAAAAACATTCGAAAAATATGTTAAACCCGACATTTTCGCCGGCAAATTAATATATCGTCGATTGCCTTCTACAAGTCCGGCGCATGCTGCAATGACATTTCAGCAAAAATTGGAAAGCTGGCGCATATTGATGCAGTCATTAGCTAAAGAGTGAGTATATTTCCAGTGCGCAGCAAAACGCTGAATTACCGGAAATAAACTATCAGAACATCAATTAACGCTGAAAGAAAACAAACAGCGCAAATTAAGCAACAGACAAAATCAAGAGGGCGAAAATAGAAACGGCAGAGTAGCCGATTAGCTGAACTCTGCCGCCTAAAACTGATAGGTTGAAAACCTAATGAAGCTTATTCTTCGGATTGTATTGGTTCCGGTCTATCAACCAGCTCGACATACGCCATAGGCGCGTCATCACCAGCTCTGAACCCGCATTTGATAATCCTCAAATACCCACCGTTTCTGGATTGGTATCTTGGACCAAGCTCGTTAAATAATTTAGTCACAACATCTCTATCACGCAACTTAGAAAAAGCCTGGCGGCGTTTTGCAACCGAATCGATTTTAGATAGCGTAATTAAAGGCTCAGCGATTACACGCAACTCTTTTGCTTTTGGCAAAGTAGTTTTGATTAACTCGTGTCTAAACAGCGAGCACGCCATGTTACTAAATAGCGCTTTTCTGTGGCTACTATTTTTATTTAACTGTCTTCCAGATTTACGGTGTCTCATTTTTAAAATGCCTTATATTCAAATTCCAGCTTGCGATTGGTCAGCCAGATTTTCAGGTGGCCAGTTTTCCAACCGCATACCTAATGACAGACCTTTAATTGCAAGAATATCTTTAATCTCTGTTAATGATTTCTTACCTAGATTCGGTGTTCTCAACAGCTCTACTTCAGTGCGTTGAATCAAATCACCAATATAGAAAATATTTTCTGCTTTTAGGCAGTTAGCAGAACGGACCGTTAACTCCAAATCATCTACAGGACGCAACAACACAGGGTCGAATGATTCCTCTTCGATGGTTACTTCTTCCTGTATCTGTTCGTTTACCTTTTCGAAATCAACGAAAACAGACAGCTGATCATGCAAAATAGATGCAGCTAATTTAATCGCTTGTTCAGGATCAACCGTACCGTTTGTCTCCAACTCAATAACAAGTCTGTCCAGGTTAGTACGCTGTTCTACACGAGTGCTTTCCACGTGATAAGCAACTTTAACTATCGGACTAAACGCTGCATCAACCATCAGTACGCCGACAGGTGCGTCGTCATACATTTCTTTCCTAAGGCTGGCTGGAACGTATCCCCGCCCTCTTTCCACTTTGATCTTGACGTTCAGCGAGCAATCTTGATTATTGATGTTAGCAATGATCAAATCTGGGTTGACCAACTCAACGTTATGAGGTAGATCGATGTCACGAGCAGTGACTACACCCACTCCGCTTTTTGACAAGGTGAGAGTTACTTCGTCCTTAGAATGGACAATCACTGCCAGCTTTTTTAGATTCAGAATAATGTCTATGACATCCTCCTGAACACCTTCTATAGTAGTGAATTCATGCAACACGCCTTCTATAGAGATTTCCGTAACTGCGCAACCTGGAATTGAGGAAAGCATAACTCTCCTCAAAGCATTACCCAAAGAATGGCCAAAGCCGCGTTCCAGAGGTTCGATAACGATTCTCGAGTGGTTGGCCGATTCGTTTATCACCTCGACAAGTCTAGGCTTCAGTAGGCCAACAATAGAACTCTGCATAATTTAAATCCTGGACTTATTTATTACTTAGAATAAAGCTCAACAACCAGCTGTTCATTGATGTCAGAGCCCAAATCCACACGATCAGGTACCGACTTAAATGTTCCACTCATATCTTTCGAGTTTACTTCGACCCAAACCGGAAAACCGTACTGCTCTGTCACGACCAGCGAGTCTTTAATACGCTGTTGGCTCTTAGCTTTTTCTCTGATCTTGATTACGTCGCCAGCAGCCACTTGGTAAGAAGGTATATTAATTAATCTATCATTCACCAAAATTGCTTTATGAGACACTAACTGCCTAGCTTCTGCGCGAGTAGCTGCGTAACCCATGCGGTAAACGACGTTGTCTAACCTTGACTCCAAGAAGTCAAGAAGGTTTTGACCGGTAGCGCCTTTTTGTAGATCAGCGGCTTTATAATAATTCCGGAATTGTTTTTCCAACACTCCGTATATGCGACGCAAGCGCTGTTTAGCGCGGAGCTGCATAGCATAATCAGAATTCCTTGTACGCTTAGCGCCATGTTGACCAGGTCTTTGTTCTAATTTACATTTGCTTTCCAGAGACTTTCCTCTGCTTTTCAAAAATAAATCAGTACCTTCCCTACGACTCAGCTTGCAAGCAGGACCAAGATATCTTGCCATTAAATTTACTCCACTATCCTAAACACGACGTTTTTTGGGTGGGCGACAACCATTATGAGGTATAGGCGTCACATCCACGATATTTGAAATTTTGAATCCCATGCTATTCAAGGAACGAACAGCAGATTCCCTGCCAGGCCCAGGCCCTTTTATCATAACATCCAGATTCTTCATACCATATTCCTGGGCTACAGCTCCAGCCTTCTCGGCAGCCACCTGCGCAGCGAAAGGAGTGCTTTTACGCGAGCCACGAAAACCGGACCCGCCAGATGTTGCCCAAGATAACGCGTTACCTTTTCTGTCTGTAATAGTAACGATTGTATTGTTAAAGGAAGCATGTACGTGGACGATACCGTCCGCAACTTCTTTCTTAATACGCTTTTTTACTCGATTCTGGGTTGCCATCAAAAATGCCTATCTAGATGTTTTTATTTAGTAACTGACTTACGCGGACCTTTGCGAGTCCGAGCATTTGTTCTGGTTCTTTGTCCTCTCAATGGCAAACCGCGACGATGTCTGATACCACGATAGCAACCTAGATCCATTAATCTTTTTATATTCATTGACACTTCTCTACGAAGATCGCCTTCGACAGTCATCGCAGAAATAACCTTACGTATTGATTCAACTTGATCCTCAGAAAGGTCTCGAATCTTGACGGTTGGCTGCACTCCAACTTCATCGCAGATATTTCTAGCAGTTTGCCTGCCAATTCCATAGATAGCAGTCAATGCTATCTCCGCATGCTTATGGTCAGCCACGTTTATACCGGCAATACGAGCCATTCAGATACTCCAAAAACAGTACTATAAGGTTAAACAGGGGATTATATCACCCTGCAAAATAAATCACAAAAACAAGTTAGCCTTGACGCTGTTTATGCCTGCCATCTTTGCAGATAACGCGTACAACGCCATTTCGCTTAATTACTTTACAACTTTTGCATATGGCTTTTATTGAAGCTCGTACTTTCACGGCAAACTCCTAGAAATTTTAAGATTTTTTCAAATTAGCTTTTTTCATCAAGCCTTCATATTGCTGCGACATCAAGTGCGTCTGCATCTGAGAGATGAAATCCATCACAACAACTACAATAATTAACAAGGAAGTACCGCCGAACGAAAAGGGCACGTTCCAATAAACAATTAAAAACTCGGGCAACAAACAGATAAGCGTAATATAGACAGCCCCTATCAACGTTAGCCTCGTCATAACCTTATCGATGTAGCTTGTCGTGTGAGCACCCGGCCTAATACCTGGCAGATAAGCGCCTGATTTTTTCAGGTTTTCTGCGGTTTCTTTTGAATTGAAGACCAATGCTGTATAAAAGAAACAAAAGAAAACTATCGCCAACGCATAACACAAAACGTAAACGGGTTGACCTGGAGAAAGCACGGACGAAATATCCTGAAGCCAGGAAAAGCCATCAACATTCCCAAACCAGCCCGCTATGGTTGCCGGGAAGAGAATGATACTCGAAGCAAAAATAGGCGGTATTACTCCAGCCATATTTAACTTAAGCGGCAAAAACGAACTCTGCCCTGAATACACCTTATTGCCTTGCTGCCGCTTTGGATAATTAATAGTTATCCGCCTTTGCCCTCTTTCGACAAAAACTACGATGCCAGTGACCACTATAGACAAGGCGAACAGCACGACAATAAACGCACCATTCATTTCCCCGGTACGAGCCAGCTCTAGCGTCCCGCCAATAGCAGAAGGCAATCCAGATACGATACCCGCAAAAATAATTAGCGAAATACCATTGCCTATTCCTCTCTCCGTAACCTGCTCTCCGAGCCACATTAAAAATATGGTTCCAGTAACTAATGTTATGGTAGTAATAAGAATAAAACTCACGCCAGGCTGTATAACCACAGCCAACCCACCGGCAGTTTGATTCTGCAGGGCAACTGATATACCCATTGACTGGAACATAGCCAAGACAACAGTACCGTAGCGGGTATACTGGGAAATTTTCCGACGCCCAGATTCTCCTTCTTTTTTCAGTTGCTCCATAGCAGGAATGACAATAGTCATAAGCTGCATGATGATCGACGCTGAGATGTACGGCATTATACCCAGCGCAAAAAGACTCAATCGCATCAAAGCTCCACCCGAAAACATGTTAAACATGTTTAAAATGGAACCAGACTGTTGCTCGAACATTATGGATAACGCTTTCGGATCAATTCCCGGTACAGGAATGTGAGCACCAATTCTGTATACGACAAACGCACCTAGAACGAATAATAATCTAGACTTAAGCTCACCAAACCGAAATGTGCCGGCAGAAACATCAAACCCTTTCGCACTCACTTAAGCCTCGACTTTGCCACCAGCAGCTTCAATAGTTAACTTTGCACCAGCTGTTACACCGATTCCTTTTAAGGTAACGGATCGAGAAACAGTTCCAGTGTTAACTACTTTAACTTTTTTCGAAAATGCAGGAATAATATTTTGGCTAATCAATAACTGAATATCGATAACTTCCGCTTGAAGCGTATCAATTTCAGCCAAACGAACTTCTGCAGTAAATTTTTTAGTCCTGGAGGTAAAGCCAACCTTTGGTAGTCTACGTTGCAAAGGCATCTGACCACCTTCAAAACCTACTTTATGAAAACCACCAGAGCGAGCTTTTTGACCTTTATGACCTCTACCGCAAGTTTTACCGTCTGTCGACCCTATGCCTCGCCCGACGCGTTTCGCTTTTTTTCTTGCGCCGCATGCAGCTTGTATTGTGTTCAGATACATTAAACTTCCTCAACTTTTAGCATATACGCGATCTTATTGATCATTCCGCGATTTTCAGGCGTATCGATAACTTCAACGACCTGCCTAATTCTGCTCAGACCCAATCCTTTCAAACATTGCTGATGACTCTTTAAGCGACCATTTTTACTTTTAGTCATCATTACGCTTAATTTTTTGCCACTCATATCGTTTTACCCTGTTATTTGATCAACAGTTAAACCGCGCTTTGCTGCGATTTTCTTAGCATCATGCATTGCGGTCAAACCGTTAATTGTGGCACGCACAACATTGATCGGATTACTTGTACCGATACACTTAGCCAACACATTATGCACGCCGACGACTTCAAAAACGGCACGCATAGCCCCACCGGCGATGATGCCCGTACCTTCTGAAGCAGGCTGCATGTAAACCTTAGCAGCGCCGGTATTCGACATTATCGAATATTGTAATGTGCCCTCTTTCAGAGCTACCTTGCGCATATTTTTTCTGGCTTGCTCAAGCGATTTTTGAATCGCTACAGGCACTTCCCTTGCTTTGGACACACCATAACCGACACGCCCGTCGCCATCACCAACAACTGTCAGCGCAGCAAAACCAAAAACTCGACCGCCTTTTACAACTTTTGCAACACGTCTTACTGAAACTAATTTTTCCTGCAATCCGTCTGTACTACCTTGAGATGGTGCTGTTGCCATGCTATTCCCCTAAAACTTCAAGCCAGCTTCACGTGCAGCGTCCGCTAACGCTTTAACGCGGCCATGATATTTAAAACCAGAGCGATCGAATGCAACTTCCGTTACACCCGCCGCTATAGCTCTTTCAGCAACAATACGACCAACCTCGGTAGCGGCCTTAATATTACTTGTATTACTAAGACCCGCCTTTACGTCGACTTGCAATGTGGACGCCGCCGCTAGAGTAGCAGTGCCGTCAGCACTAAGAACTTGCGCATAAATATGCTGAGAAGTTCTATGTATAGTAAGTCTGTTTACATTTAACTTTTTGATTTTGCAGCGCAGTCTTAATGCTCTTTTTAATCTTGAAGACTTCTTATCCATCACTTCACCTATTTCTTTTTGGCTTCTTTTCTAGCCACGTATTCGTCAGCAATTCTCACACCCTTCCCTTTGTAAGGCTCGGGCGGGCGAAAAGCTCTGATCTCAGATGCGACTTGGCCGACTTTCTGCTTATCGTTGCTTTTCACATGCAATTCGGTTTGCGTTGGCGCTTCAACAGTTACACCCTCGGGAATTACATATTCAACAGGATTTGAATAACCCAAGGACAGCGTTAAAAGATTATCTTTAACTTGCGCTCTATAGCCAACCCCTACCAGCAGCATCTTTTTGACGAAGCCCTCAGAGACCCCTTTCACCATATTATTAATTGAAGCTCTGGCAGTACCAGCGTGGGCCTTAGCACCTTTTACGCTATCGTCCCATTTTACTCTGATTACGTTAGATTCGATTTCAAGATCAACGGCATCACAAAGATCAAACGCAAGTTGACCTAGCTTACCGTTAATTATCATTTGCTTGCCGTCAACTTTCACATCAACACCTGATGGCAAAGTTATAGGCGCGTTCGCTACTCTAGACATGATATACCTCTTAAATTAGCAGACAGTGCATATGACTTCGCCGCCATGCCCTATAGCACGCGCAGCACGATCAGTCATCACACCATTAGAGGTTGAAACTATAGCTATGCCTAAACCACCTAACACCTTGGGCAACTCGTCTTTAGACTTGTAAATTCTAAGACCGGGACGGCTAACTCGCTTAACGCTCTCAATAACAGGAACTCCGTTGTAATACTTTAATTCAACGGTCATTTCTGTATGGCAACCGGTAACTTCAGTTTTAAAATCGGTAATATATCCCTCTTCTTTCAAAACCTTCGCAATAGCGAGCTTTAACTTGGATGAAGGGATTTTTACACTTTTCTTTCCAGCAGATTGACCATTTCTAATTCTGGTTAGCATATCTGCTATTGGATCTGTCATACTCATTTTCTATTCTCCAAAACTTAAACAGAACTACCAGCTAGCCTTTGATAAACCAGGCACGTCGCCACGCATGGTCGCTTCTCTTAATTTATTTCTGCTAAGACCGAATTTTCTGTAATATCCGTGAGGACGACCGGTCAACTTACATCTGTTACGTAATCTGGATTGACTGGAGTCTCTGGGTAATTTTTGAAGTTGAATTTGAGCATTCTCTTTTTCTTCAAAAGAGGTATTTGGAGATCTAATTACTTCCTTCAATTGGTTTCTTTTTGCCTGATATTTTTTAATCAGACCTTCACGCTTTACTTCGCGCGCAATCATTGATTTTTTTGCCATGTCGATACGCCTTAGTTTTTAAATGGAAAATTGAATAACTTCAACAACGCCAAACCTTCTTCGTCTGTTTTAGCGGTTGTTGTAATACAAATATCCATACCACGGAGCGCATCGATCTTGTCATAATCTATTTCAGGGAAAATGATTTGCTCTTTAATTCCCACTGAATAGTTGCCACGACCATCGAAGCTCTTAGAACTCATACCTCTAAAATCCCGAATTCTAGGTATTGAGATCGTAATCAATCTATCCAAAAACTCGTACATTTTATCGGCGCGCAAAGTAACTTTGCAACCGATAGGCATATCATCACGAATTTTAAATCCGGCAATAGATTTTCTTGCCAAGGTAACCACTGCTTTTTGTCCTGATATTTTTTCCATATCAGAAACTGCAGACTGCAGGACTTTCTTATCCGCAATAGCTCCGCCAACACCCATATTAAGAGTTATTTTGGTAAGCTTTGGGACTTGCATTATTGTTTTGTAGCCAAATTGCTCCTGCATAGCAGGAATAATTTCAGATTTATATTTACTTTGTAGTCTAGCCATAGCCTTATTACCTTAGAGACCAACGTTTTCGTTAGTGGATTTAAAATATCTGACTTTTTTTCCATCATCTAGAATTCTAAAACCAACTCTGTCGCCTTTTTTAGTTTTTGGGTTAAATAAAGCAACATTCGAAATGTCAATGGGCATGTTCTTATCAACAATGCCACCGGAAACACCCAGATTCGGATTACCCCTTTGGTGCTTCTTTACTAAGTTAATACCTTCGACTAATAGCTTGTTATCTTCAAGCACTTTACTTACTTTCCCTAGTTTACCTTTGTCTTTTCCCACTATCACGATGACTTCATCGCCTTGCTTAATCTTTTGCATCTTTGGACCTCTACCTATAATACTTCTGGCGCTAGAGAGATAATCTTCATGAATTTATCGCCTCTTAATTCACGAGTAACCGGCCCAAAGATACGAGTACCAATTGGTTGTAGTTGGTTATTTAAAATTACCGCCGCATTACCGTCAAAGCGAATAACTGAACCATCAGCCCTACGAACACCTTTACGTGTCCTTACAACTAATGCGTTATATACGTCGCCTTTTTTAACCCTAGTACGCGGCATAGCGTCTTTAACGCTTACCTTGATGATGTCACCTATGCCGGCATAGCGGCGGTGTGAACCTCCAAGGACCTTGATACACATGACCTTTTTTGCGCCACTGTTATCGGCGACGTCAAGGCTAGTTTGCATCTGAATCATTTTTAAAATCCCAACTAAAATTATTGATTATCTATTGGAAGCTTCTAAGACTTCCAATAGTTTGAACGCCTTATTTTTAGAAATAGGGCGGCAGGATGTAATCGAAACTACATCGCCTTCTTGGCATATATTGTTTTCATCGTGAACGAGAAGCTTAGTGGATCGCTTAATGTACTTTCCATATACGGGATGCTTAACCAGCCGCTCTACCAAAACAGACACAGTCTTGTCCATTTTGTTGCTAACTACTCGACCAGTCACTTTACGTACAGTATCTAGATTTTCGCTCATATCTATACTCTTACCATTTCATTCAGAATAGTATTAATGCGAGCAATATCTCGCCTAACCTGCTTTATTTGACTTGGCTTGCTAAGCTGTCCAGTTCCTTTTTGCATTCTTAGATTGAACTGTTCGCGAGACAACTCCAAAAGACTGGAATTCAACTCTTCTTTCGTTTTGCTTCTTAAATCTTTCGCTTTCATTACATTATTGTCCGTGCAGAGAAAGTCGTTTTCACTGGTAATTTGGCAGCGGCCAACTCAAAGGCCTCTCTTGCCAATTCTTCAGAAACGCCCTCAATTTCAAACAGCATGGTGCCTGGCTTAATTTGTGCAACCCAGTATTCTACACTACCTTTACCTTTACCCATACGAACTTCTAATGGTTTTTTAGTAATAGGCTTGTCTGGAAAAATTCTGATCCAGATTTTTCCGCCACGCTTTACATGCCGACTTATAGCCCTTCTGGCCGCCTCAATCTGGCGGGCTGTCATTCTACCACGGCTAACAGATTTTAAACCATACTCTCCGAAGCTAACTGAGGAGCCGCGCAACGCGGTACCGTTATTTCTACCGGTATGTTGTTTACGAAATTTTGTTCTTTTTGGCTGAAGCATTTCTTATATACCCCTTCAACTATTTTTTTGAGTCGGCGTTTAAAGACGCTGCATGAGCATCCATATCGAACACCTCACCCTTAAATATCCAAACCTTTATACCGATAATTCCGTAAGTGGTTTTGGCTTCAGCGGTTCCGTAGTCAATATCAGCGCGTAACGTGTGAAGAGGCACACGACCTTCGCGGTACCATTCAGTTCTGGCGATTTCCGCTCCGTTTAATCTGCCAGCCACGGTTATTTTTATACCTTCGGCACCTAGACGCATTGTATTCGTTACAGCTCGTTTCATTGCGCGACGATACATAATACGTTTTTCCAGCTGTTGAGCTATGCTTTCAGCTACCAAATAGGCATCAAGCTCTGGCTTCCGAATCTCTTCGACATTAAGCTGAACAGGCACACCCATCATCGCGGATATACTCTGCCTCAAAACATCTATATCTTCGCCTTTTTTGCCTATCACAATGCCAGGACGGGCAGTGTGTACAGTTATGTTGGCGTTATTCGCAGGCCTATTAATTTGCACTCTGCTAACAGACGCATGAGCCAGTTTTTGCTTTATGTATTCCCTAACCTTCAAATCCTGCAACAGAAACACAGGGTAATTCTGGCTATTTGCATACCATCTCGAAGTCCAATCTTTAACTATCCCGAGACGAATCCCAGTGGGATGTACCTTTTGTCCCATTTGCTACCTCTATTTCTCTGCTACTTTAATTGTTATATGACAAGTTCTTTTCAGGATGTGGTTCGCACGTCCTTTTGCCCTTGCGCTAACTCTCTTTAACGTCCTGCCTTCATTAACGAATACGGTCGAAACCTTCAACTCATCAACATCAGCACTTTCGTTATGTTCCGCATTAGCTATTGCCGACTCTAGAACTTTTTTGATTATCGCAGCAGCTTTCTTAGAGCTGAAACTCAGCAAATTCAATGCTTTTTCAACAGGTAACCCGCGTATTTGATCCCCTACAAGCCGTGCTTTTTGCGCAGAGAGAGGAGCATTACTTAATTTAGCCGAAACTTCCACATTCACTCCTTATCTTGATTTCTTGTCTGCTATATGGCCTTTATAAGTCCTTGTAGGGGAGAACTCACCCAGCTTATGTCCGACCATATTTTCTGAAATCAATACCGGCACATGCTGTTTGCCATTATGCACAGCAATGGTCAGTCCCAACATATCAGGGCTGATCATTGACCTTCTAGACCAGGTTTTAATCGGTTTCCTATTATTTGCTCTCACCGCTTCTTCAACTTTTTTAAGCAAGTGATGATCTATAAATGGACCTTTTTTAATTGAACGTGGCACGTCAGATACCTCTTATTTTTGCTTACGGCGTCTGACAATCATATTGTCAGTACGTTTGTTTTTTCGAGTTTTATAGCCTTTTGTTGGCGTTCCCCAAGGAGACACAGGGTGTCTACCACCCGAGGTTCTGCCTTCACCACCACCATGAGGATGGTCTACAGGATTCATCGCCACACCCCTAACAGTTGGCCTAACACCGCGCCATCTTTTCGCTCCGGCCTTTCCCAATGAGATGAGATTGTGTTCAGAGTTAGAGACCTCGCCGACTACACCTTTACAATCTGATGGCACCTTTCTCATCTCGCCTGAGCGGAGACGAATGGTGACATATGCACCATCTTTAGCAACCAATTGAACAGAAGTTCCAGCACTTCTTGCAATTTGAGCGCCTTTTCCGGGCTTTAGCTCTATGCAGTGAATTGTGGTACCCAAGGGCATATTCCGCAGAGGCATACAATTTCCAGGCTTAACCGGTGTTGTTTCTGCGCTTAATATTTCTTGACCAATCTCGATACCTTTTGGCGCGATAATGTATTTGCGCTCGCCATCTTTAAAAAGAATCAACGCTATATTCGCAGTTCTGTTTGGATCGTATTCGATACGCTCCACCAGCGCGGGGATATCAGTTTTGTCGCGCTTAAAGTCTACTATCCGATAGAATTTTTTGTGTCCACCGCCAATATGGCGAGTTGTTATTCTACCTAGATTGTTACGACCGCCGGTATTGCTCTTTTTGTCAAGTAGTTGTGCAAATGGCTTACCCTTATGCAAATCATTATTTTGTACACGCACTACAAACCGAGAACCCGGAGATGTCGGTTTTGATTTTAGAATAGCCATGCTCTTCTACCGCTCCTTATTTGCTTTAAAGTATTATGCTGTCGCTAATTCAATGTTATGACCGGGCTGAAGCTTAACATATGCTTTTTTCCAGTCAGATCGCTTACCCAATGTACGTCCAAATCGTTTAATCTTTCCTTTAACATTCAGAACGCGAACGGCAGCTACTTCAACACCAAACATCAATTCAACTGCATTTTTAATCTGCAATTTCGTCGCAGATTTTTTTACTTTGAATACAAATTGATTATTTTGGTCAGCAGCATTGGAGCTTTTCTCTGACACAATTGGCGCATACAGAACGCTTGCTAGTTTGATCTGTTCAATACTCATGCCAAACGCTCCTCAATCTGTTTCAGCGCTGTTGCTGTCGCAATTACCTTGTCAGCGGAAACCAAGGAAACCGGATCCACACTACTTGGAGTGACTACCGCTATGTAAGGGATATTTCTAGCCGCAAGAATTAAATTTTCGTTTAAGTCATCCGCAACCACTAACAATCTTTTTGCATCGATACCTTTTATCTTGCTCAAAAAGTCTTTTGTTTTTGGTGTTGCAGGCGTTATGTCATTGCATACAGCTAATCTACCCTGTCTTAACAACTCAGAAAAGATAGATCTAATACCAACCTTATACATCTTTTTGTTCAGCTTCTGATCAAAAGATCTTGGTTGAGCTGCAAACGTAACACCACCGGTACGCCATACTGGACTTCTGGTTGTTCCCGCGCGCGCGCGACCCGTACCTTTTTGACGGAACGGCTTAGCACCGCCACCACTTACCGCTGCTCGGTTTTTTTGGCCTTTAGTACCAGCCCTCGCTGCTGAAAGATATTTAATTACCAGCTGATGCACCAGCGTTTCGTTAAAATCCTGTCCGAATACTGCTTCGGAAACATCGAGTGCCTGTGCAGAATCTTGATTATTGATTGCAGGTATTTGCAAAGTCATAAATTAACCTTTATTTAACATTTTTACTGCTGGGGTGATAACCACATCTCCACCCTTGGCACCAGGCACAGCGCCTCTGACTAAAATCAGGTTCCGCTCAGCATCTACAGCATGGATAGTCAAATTTTGTATTGTCGTTTTGACTGCGCCCATATGTCCGCACATTTTCTTACCTTTAAATACGCGACCTGGCGTTTGGTTCATACCGCTTGAACCAGGAACCCGATGGGAGCGTGAGTTACCATGCGTGGCATCTTGCGTTCTAAAATTATGACGCTTAACAGTACCGGCAAAACCTTTACCGATGCTTGTACCGGATACATCGACCACCTGTCCAGCTTCAAACACGTTAACTTTTAACTCTGTTCCTGCAGAAAACTCAGCCGCCTCGCTTTCGCTAAGCCTAAATTCCCACAAACCACGACCTGCGGTGACATTGGCAGATGCGTAATGCCCAGCCATTGCTTTGTTGACTTTTGAAGACTTAACATCACCCGCCGCTACCTGAATAGCGCGATAACCATCAGTTTCAACGCTCTTCACCTGTATAACTCTGTTAGAGTCAATATGGAGCACGGTAACAGGTACCGAAGAGCCATCTTCGCAAAAAATTCGGGTCATACCACATTTACGACCAATAAGACCTATTGACATCTGCCAATCCCTCTAAATTATAACTTGCTGCTATTTAAGCTTAATTTGAACATCGACCCCAGCCGCCAGATCCAACTTCATCAAGGCGTCAACAGTCTTATCGGTTGGCTCAACGATATCAAGCAACCTTTTGTAAGTTCTCAGTTCATATTGATCACGCGCATCTTTATTAACATGCGGTGAAATCAATACAGTAAAACGTTCTTTTCTAGTAGGCAAAGGAATAGGGCCCTTCACTTGGGCACCCGTTCTCTTCGCTGTTTCTACTATCTCACCCGCCGACTGATCAATCAATTTATGATCAAACGCTTTTAATTGGATTCTGATAGTTTGATTAGCCATCTTGATTACTCGATAATAGAAGCAACAACAC
>LUUF01000004.1 GCA_001644045.1 Methylomonas methanica
TTTGCACGCCGGTTAACAGTATTGGGGAAATATTGGTCATATAGCCGCTTTAGCTGCCGGTGCACAAACGGAAAAGCAACTTGATTTTCTTTCAACAGGTACTTGTCGATTACTATTCGGAATAACTTTTCTGTGGACTCATCGATCAAAGCACCTGTTCCCTCAGAGTGCACTCTTGGTCTGCCTAATTTTTTATCTTTAGCTATCCGACGCTTACCTTTAGCACCCGAGTTTCTATAATCCGGCAATAGCGCATTAGGGATTTGCCCACGTTGCCAAAATTGTCTGGCGATTCTGTAAAGATATGGCTTCGAGATTTCCTCAGTTTTCAATATCGCATTTAGCACCTTGGCCCGTACTTTCGGAACGTAAAAAAAGGGCTCTTCGATCAAAGGCCTTAGTACCCTAAAGTTTTGATCCCGAATTTCTATTGCTTTTGAACCTGGCTCTGGCGCTTCCATTTGAAGAAAAGCATAGGGATCATCTGTTCTAACGAGCTTTTCATCAAGGACTAATTGTTCAATTGAAGTTAATAACTCGACCGAAGGGAATACTGATTTATCCTCCACCGGAATCCATACCAGTTGGTCTCCGACTATTTTCAGGACTCGGTATAGTAGTCCCTCTAATTCCAATACCTCATTAACCCGATACACGCTGAATCTCCACAACAGTATCTAACGATTCCGATATCAGGTCACCACAGCGCAACTTGCTGTATGGAATGGTAATATCAAAATGAAAATACCTTCGAGCCAACAAAGCCCTTATTTGGTAAAGACTCTCACCCAATTCGAGGTGATAAACGGAGTCTAATTGCTTACATAGATCAATGATGGTCAGTGCGGCATTCCGTTCCAACTGAGTAGAAAAGAAGTCTAAAAATCGAGACTCCTCTTCCAAGGAGAAGTCTGGCGCCTGCAAGCTATAAAGCCAGTCGAGATTTCTGAATACGTCTACGGGAATCTCTTTCTCGGTCACCAAATACCAGGGGATTTCTTTTTCGAGCCAGTAGCGCCGTTCGATCTCCAGTTTTTCTATTGTTCTGGGCTCTTCTAATGCGGAACTGGTTTTTACTTGAAGTGCGAAGATACGATTGTTCGGGTCGCTTGTGTTCACCAAAAAATCGCTGCTCATGAATTGCGGCACACCACCTAGCTCTGGATGTTTGATTCCTGCCGCTTCGCAAAGAGGCTTAGTAACAGAAATATCTAACGGAAATTGCTCGCGAATATCGGTGGTCGAATTGTTCCACTGCAATAAAAGAAAGGTAGCGAGTTCTAAATCTGATAATAGGTGGTGGGTGCGGTGAGTAATATGACCAAAAATTCGGTGCGAGCGGCCTTCAGAAGGAACGTCTCGAACAGTGAACCACGGTTTGTATACTTTCCAGAGCCCTGTCCACGACCTTCTTTGATCCAACGGGCATTCTTCGCTTCAGAGTTCCAATACTGCTTCTTTGCCATAAGTAAAGCCGCTTTTGCTAACCTGCGCTTAGGATAGCTCAAACGGCTTTAGTTAACAACTATATTACTCAGTTAACTACTTTATTACTCAGTTAACTACTTTATTACTCAGTTAACTACTTTATTACTTTATTAACAACTTTATTACTCTGCGACATTTGTCCGCTAATTCGATGCGCTTGCTAGCGGAGGGAGAAGTGTTCATACCAAGGCCGTTTGAAATCTATTCGGCCAAAGATAAACCAAACGACCTTAGTATGATAGTATTTTTTAAAGTATGACTATTTATTTTAAGTATGATACTTTATTTTAAAATGACAGGAATTGTCGTAGAGTAATAAGGTTGTTAACTAAGTAATATAGTTGTTAACTACAACCGCTTTTGCTATCCTGAAAGCAGGTTAGCAAAAGTGGCTTTAGTTATGGCAAAGAAGCAGTACTGGAACTCCGAAGCTAAGAATGCCCGTTGGATCAAAGAAGGTCGTGGATGATCCCCACCATCAAAAACGGACAGATCAATAAGCGAGTGATTGTTTAAATTTGGGTTCAAATTCTATCGGGCTTTGGAAGTCGTTGGCTGAATGCAGCCTAACGGAGTTGTAATCCGTTTCGATATATTCAAACACAGCTTGCCGCATGGCTTCACGTGTATCAAATCGCTCACCGTGAATCGCTTCGACCTTGAGCGAGTGGAAGAAACTTTCAGCGCAGGCATTATCATAACAATTGCCCTTGGCGCTCATACTGCCTAATAAGTCGTGCTGTTGTAGCAATTGCCGGTAAGCGTGCGAGCAATATTGACTACCGCGATCCGAATGAACAATCACTTTTTTGGGGCGTTTACGCCTGAAAATAGCCATCCGTAGTGTATCACAAGCCAGATCGGCTGTCATCCGTTCGCTCATGGACCAAGCAATGACTTGCCGGGAAAACAGGTCAATGATGACGGCCAGCCTTCCTCGGTCCACAAGTAGGTAATGTCGCCCGCCCACTTCTGATTCGGCGCACTCGCTGAAAAATTTTGTTGTAGAAGGTTATCGAACACCGTCAGAGTATGCTTACTGTTGGTGGTGGCCTTAAACTTGCGGGCCACCTTGGCCACCAAGCCTTGACGTCTAAGGCTGGCGGCGACGGTTTTCAGATCATACGGCTGACCATTTTCTTTAGGCATTTTCCGCTGTAACCGTTCTGCGCCATAGCGTTGCTTGTGTTTATGGAACAGGGATTTGACCTGCTCATCCAGCACCTGTCGTTGCTGAAGCCGTTGACTCGGCTTTCGTTGCAACCATGCGTAATAACCGCTGCGGGACACGTTAAAACACTGACACAGGCCTGTTAGGGAATAATCAACTCGATGATTGTTCATGAATTCGTACCTCGCTTGAGTTGTTGAGCGAAGTACGTCGCCGCATTTTTTAAGATCGACAACTCCTCGGCCTGTTGGGCCAGTTGACGTTTTAACCGGGCATTTTCGGTAGCGAGACTGGCTTCACGTTCACTGACACTCTGAGCGTGGTCGGACTGCTTGCGCCAAGCATAGAGTTGGGATTCGTGTAAACCCAATTGCTTTGCCGCCTTGGCAGCGCCCACTTGGGCAGCCAGTTTCAGGCTTTCTTGTTTGTATTCGGCGCTATGCCGGGTATAGCTGGCTTTGTTGCCAGTCGCTTTCGTGCTCATGCAAGTACCTCTCTATAGTCGAGAATACTCGCTTTTTAATGTGTCCACTATTCGTGGTGGGGATCACTCGCCCAATACCTATTTGAATCGATCGGGCAGGTTCAAGATTTTGCCGAACGCTGGTTATGGATCTACAATCATGAACGGCCCAACATGGCCATCGGCGGCATCACACCGAAACAAAAATTGGCGATTGCCGCTTAACTTCTATTTTTAGGTTCGGCTGATATTGGGGGGATTACCGTTTGTCCTGCATCGCCAAAGCCGCCTGATACAGTGTCTTTTTACGCTGGCCGGTAATCTCCGCGGCCAGCGCGGCAGCGGTTTTGGTGGAGCATTTCGTCAGTAAAATTCCCAAAATACG
Source organism: Methylomonas methanica (assembly GCA_001644045.1). Lineage (GTDB taxonomy): Bacteria > Pseudomonadota > Gammaproteobacteria > Methylococcales > Methylomonadaceae > Methylomonas > Methylomonas methanica. The sequence continues at coordinate 3,508 of LUUF01000004.1, forward strand.
TCGCTGCTCGTCGCTTAATTCGTCATCTTGGTCGCCAGGCTCGAGACCGGCTACTAGCACCACGAACTCGCCCTTGCGCATGTTTTCGTCGCTCCGAACTTTCTCCAACACTTTGCCTAACTCGTCGCCGACAATCGTTTCATGCAGTTTGGTTATTTCCCGGGCCACGACGATTTGATGATTCGCCGGAAATACCGTCAGCATGTCTTCCAGCGCCGCCTGGATACGATGGCTGGACTCATAAAAGGCCCAGGTGGACACATCGGGGAGCTTACTTTCGAAAAAGCTGCGCCGCGCCGAACCGGTCCGCGGCAAAAAACCCTCGAAACTGAAACGGCTGGTCGGTAAGCCTCCCACCGACAAGGCGGCGATCAGCGCGCAGGCGCCGGGTATCGGACACACGTCCACACCTTGCTGCCTGGCCAATTTGACCAAAGGGAAGCCAGGGTCGCTGATCATCGGTGTTCCGGCATCGGATACCAAGGCCACGGACTGACCGTCGCGAATTTTGTCTACCAAGCCTTGCGAAGCATGTTCTTCGTTATGTTGATGCAGCGATTGCAGCGGCTTATTGATGCCGTAATGTTGCAATAGCATTTTGACGTGGCGGGTATCTTCGGCGGCAATCAAATCCACCTGCTTTAATATGTCCACCGCCCGAAAACTGAAATCGGCCAGATTACCTATTGGCGTGGCAACCACGTATAATTTTCCGTACATTTATTATTCAGGCCCTGTGTTATGTCTGATCGCAAATTTGCCGCCATTATGCCGCGTCGTGTTTTAAACCGCTGGTTTTTCGGCCTGTTGATGCTGGCTGCTTGCAGCGAACAGCCGGTCAAAAACAAGACCCAGCTGGAAGTGCGTCCGCAAACCAGCGCCCGCAAAGCCAAACCGGCCGAACCTCCGCGCAGCTACCGGATGGCCGACAATCAAAACAGCCTGCATTTGCTGGATGCCGACACCCGTCTGCAAGCCGGCGACACTCAGGCCGCGCAAAAAGCCCTGGATAAAATCAACGCCGAACAATTGCCACCGGAATTACTCAGCAAATATAAATTGCTCCAGGCCCAAGTGGCGCTAAGCATGGGCGATGCGGAACAAGCCTTGAAAAAACTGGAAGGTGTGCGGCCCGCCATACTGGCCGATGCCGACCAGGTCGCTTATTACCAATCCATGGCCTTTGTACATGCCTTGCTGGGCGATGTGTTGCCCAGCGTCAGGGCTCGCCTGAAACTGGGCCGACTGTTGCAAAAGCCCGAGCAGCAAAAACAAAACATTGTCGCCATCCTGGATGCGCTCAGCATATTGCCGCTGGAAACCCTAAGCGGCTCGTCACCCATCGTCGACGAACTGAGCGGCTGGATGGCGTTGGCTAAAATTCTTAAGCAACGCGGCGTAGCAGGTTTCGATACTGCCGGACAAATCCAGCAATGGCGACAAATGTATCCCGGTCACCCGGCCAACGCCGATTACTTGCAAGCCTATCTGAATCCGCCGCCCGTCAGTCAGCAAGCAGCCCAAGAACCGGAGCAACCCGCGCAACCGCCCGCGCCGGGCGCAACCATTGCCGTACTGCTGCCCGGCTCGGGCTCTTATGCCAGCGCGGCTAAAGCCATTAGGGAAGGATTAACGGTAGCTCATCGCCTGGCCGCCAGCGCCGCGCCGCAAATGCCGCTAAAGTATTACGACAGCGAAAAAGACGATATAGCCAACGTCTATCGGCAAGCCGTCAGCGACGGCGCCAAACAGGTGATAGGGCCGTTGGTGAAAGAACAAATCCAAAGTCTGGCGCAATCCACCGAATTAAGCGTACCGGTGCTGGCGCTGAATCATGTGGAAAACCTGAGCAAAACCAATCTGTATCAGTTTGGCCTCAGCCCGATAGACGATGCGGAACAACTGGTGCTAAAGGCCAAGCGCGATGGTCAGCAGAACGCCGTGGTGCTGACGCCGGATACCACGCAAGGCCAACGCGTGCGGCATTATCTGATGTCGACCTGGCAAGCGGCCGGCGGCGCGGTAGTTGGCGTAGAAAGCTACGACCCGAAACAACACGATTTCGCGGCCATCGTAAAAACTTTGCTCAGCCCCAGCGTCAGCGTGAATGGTCAGAAACAATCATTGGCCTTGTTCGTTAGCGCCAGCCCGGAATTAGCTAGAGAACTCGCGCCGCAATTAAAGTACTCGCAAAGCAGCGAATTATCGATTTATGCGATGCCGAATATTTACAGCGGCCGGCAAAATCCGGTTCGCGACAGCGAGCTGGGCAAGATTAATTTCTGTGATCTGCCCTGGTTGTTTGCCGACGCCTACACCGGCCCGCTGAGCCAACAAGCCGTGCAAAATACCTGGCAAGGCCTGAGCGATAGTCAGGTGAAACTGGTGGCCTTGGGCATAGATGCTTATAACATCATCGGCCAATTGCCGCAGTTGAGCAGTGGGCCTTATGCCGGCGCGACCGGTCGCTTGTCCTTAAACAACGAGAATCGCGTTACCCGCAAATTGGTCTGCGCTCAGTTTAAAGGTGGTGTGCCGGTCGCCTCGGGATTTGTCGAATAGTATGTTATTCGGCAAAACCAAGCCGGTCCATCTGCAAAAAGGCGATAGCGCCGAACGACAGGCCTTAACTTACCTACAACAACAAGGTTTAACCCTGGTATGCAGCAACTTCCGTTGCAAAATGGGCGAGCTGGATCTGGTAATGAAGGACGGCGCGGCGCTGGTGATTGTAGAAGTGCGCTTCCGTAAATCCGAGCAATTCGGCGGCGCTCTAGCCAGCATCACCCGGCAAAAACAGGCGCGCATCGTCGCCGCTACTCAACACTATGTCATAATCAACAACCTGAGCAACGTCTCGATTCGCTTCGACGTAGTTGCCATATCCGGCGATAGGCGCCTGGACTGGATTAAAAACGCTTTTCAAACCTGAATACTATGAGTTTACAAGATCGCATCATCGCCCACTTTTCCGACAGCATTCAAACCAAACAGGATGCGATGGCCAGCCTGTGCGAGCTGATCGAGTTCGCCTCGCAAAAAATCGTCGAGGCCTTGGTAAACGATAAAAAAGTGCTGACCTGCGGCAACGGCGGCTCGGCGGGCGATGCGCAGCATTTTTCTTCGGAAATGTTGAACCGTTTCGAGCGGGAGCGCCCCGCTCTTCCGGCGATAGCGTTGAGTACCGATACTTCGACCATTACCTCCATCGCCAACGACTACCATTACGACGAAATCTTCGCGAAGCAGTTGCGCGCACTAGGGCAGGCTGGCGACATCTTGCTGGTCTACACCAGCAGCGGTAACTCCGGCAACATCATCAAGGCTGTAAAAGTGGCGCACGACCGTGACATGACGGTCATCGCGTTGAGCGGCAAAGACGGCGGCGTGCTGGCCGGCGCGTTGAACGAAGCCGATATCGAAATCCGCGTACCGTCCTATTCCACAGCCCGCATTCAGGAAGTGCATTTGTTGATCTCGCATTGCCTATGCGATTTGATCGATCATCAGTTATTTGGCGGCTAAGGATTTATGCGCCCGTTCATCACATCATCTGCGATGAACGGGCGCGTCTAACTTTAAAACAAACTATCGATGTCGTGCGCTTTTAGTCCCCAACTAAAAAGACTCGAAAGTCGTTTATTACCTTGCCTGATCCGCGGCAAAATAATCCCAATCCAGTGCGTTAGCAGGCGATAACCCAGCTCGGGATTATTGTCCAGAAACTGTTTAAGCTTTACCGCGTCGATTACGGCCAAGCGGCAGTCAGTTACAGTTTTGACTGTAGCGCTGTGCGGCTCGTCATCGAAAAAGCAGGAATGCGCAAACTCGTCGCCATCAAATAGCTCGCATAGTCCGGATAGCATTTGTTGGTTTTCGGAAAGTACCACGCGGGTGCAGACCGAGACCTGTCCGCTTAAAATGACATAGATATTCCTACCCTTGTCACCTTCTAAAAATACCACCTGATTAGCGTCGTAGTATTTTTCATACCAATAATCTCCCGCCGAAAACTCGGGGTGTTCCAGCAGCGATTTTAATGTGTAGAGTGAAACAGATTCAGGCATATATTTGATTTCTATTAAATTTTGAAAAACGCTTATCTGACGTAATGTAGTTTTTGCCCCAACATTTCGGCGGTTACCAGCACGACCCCGCCTTCGCTGACATAAAATCTGTTTTTGTCGTCTTCGAGATTTTCGCCAATCACCGTACCTGCCGGCACTTCACAACCTTTTTCAACAATGGCCTTGGTAATCCGGCAATTTTGACCGATCAGTACTTGCGGTAACAGGATGCTGTCTTTGATAAGCGCTGATTCGTTCACCGTGACATTGGAGAACACCATGGAATGCTGAATGGTTGCGCCGGAAATAATGGAACCGCCCGCAATCATCGAATCCACGGCCAGACCGCGCCGGCCGTTATCGTCGAAGACAAATTTGGCTGGCGGCGTTTGTTCCTGATAAGTCCATATCGGCCAGGTCGTATCGTATAAATTTAAATCCGGCTCGACGCCGATTAATTCCAAATTGGAAGCCCAATAGGCATCTATTGTCCCGACATCGCGCCAATAACTTTGTTGGCCGCTTTGTAAATCCAAAAAGGGATAGGCATTAACAATATGATCGTCGATGACGGCGGGAATAATATCTTTGCCAAAATCGTTAGTGGAGTTTTCTATTTGAGAATCTTTAATTAATTGCTGCCATAAAAAATCGGCATTAAAGATATAAATGCCCATCGAGGCCAACGCGGTATCGATTCTACCCGGCATTACAGGCGGATTGGCGGGTTTTTCGACAAACGCTCTGACCCGGCGATTTTCATCCACGTCCATCACGCCAAAAGCAGATGCGTCTTTTAACGATACTTCTAGACAGCCTATGGTTAAGTCGGCATTTTTTTCGACGTGATCGATTAACATGGCCGCATAATCCATTTTATAGATATGGTCGCCGGCCAAAATTAAAATATGATCCGGTCGGCGCGCCCGCAGAATATCGATATTCTGTAATACGGCATCGGCGGTGCCTTTGTACCAGGATGTTTCGTCTATGCGCTGTTGCGCCGGCATTATGTCGACATATTCGCCGAATTCGCCGCGCATGAATCCCCAGCCTTTTTGAATATGGCGGATCAAAGAATCGGCTTTGTATTGCGTCATTACGCCGATTTTACGGATGCCGGAATTCACGCAATTGGATAACGGAAAATCGATAATACGAAACTTGCCGCCAAAAGGCACGGCCGGTTTGGCCCGCCAATCCGTCATATTCATTAAGCGCGAACCGCGTCCGCCGGCAAGAATTAAAGCAATAGTATTTTTGGTTAATTGATGGATATTTTGTGTGGGCGCTGACATTGCTATATCTTCAGAAAAAATAAACTGCAGGCCGAATATGTTTTATAGGGTGTATCAGGTTTTCCCAAGGTTCTTAAAACCTAAAAATTACCGGCGAAAACTCAAAATACACGCATTTTTTCAAGCGAGGCAAATACGCTTGAGTCGCTAATATCCGGAGTGATATGTAATTCGATAATGCTTACCGCAGGTAAATCGACAATATGTCGTTCCGATTCCGCTGTGCAACCTTGCGGATTAAAATTCCATTGTTGGCGGACGATTTCCACAAACGACTGTCCATCCACGGAGATGCGAACGACGTACTGCTGTGTTCTGGCAAGAGCGGATTCCAGAAAATCCAATTGAATACCTTTCACCGCCTGCGCCTGCTTAAACAGCAGTCGAATAGTTTGCTTTCCCGGTATTCCCGCTCGCCAACCCTGGCTAAAACCAGGCAATAGAGCGGCTTCGATAGGATGCTCCGCATCCTCGGACGAGACTTCAACATCTGCAAGTTCCTCCAGATTCAGGTACGGTGTCGTCAAAGATACTGTGTCGGGCCGACTATCACCGATAATTCGTTTTTGCATGGTTTACCTTGCGCATGACTGCATTAAACAGTCGAAATAATTTGAATCCGGTTTTGTTCGTCGCAATTAACTTGATGAAATCTGTAAATTGGGTTTAGGTGAAAACTAGTGTTTCTACTGCGAATCCGCCAAGTGCCAACTGTTTATTAGAAACGTTGTATCGTGAGATCGCAGCCGAAAAATATGGGCGCTTCCCTGCGCCCCAAGTCGAGAGGGAGGATTAACCTTTCAAGAAGCTGGCCATGATGCCGGCCGGGTCAATACCTTGATGCGGGAATTGCTCCCACAGACCGCCGCAACCTTCTTTATGCGTAGCAATATGAGAGTATTTCGGTGTGAATCCACGCTCCAGTAACCAAGTACCCATCCGACTACCCAAACCGGTTTTACGGTTGAATGATTCAACCACCAATATTTTGGGCGATTTGCCGAGCTTAGCCAGCATGTCTTCATCGATGACATTCAGCGTAGGTTTGTTAATCAAGCCCACATCGACGCCTTGTTGTTTCAAGCGTTCAACCGCATCCAGTGAGCGATATAAAGCTTCGCCGAAACTGACGATATAGCCGGCAGTACCTTCGCGAATGACTTCGTCTTTACCAGGCACGAATTTATAGTCGCCGCCGAAAAACTCATTGCCATTGCTATCCAGAATGGTCGGCACTTTGGAACGGGTGGAGAAGATAAAACGTAAACCGGGATCGAAGAAGACTTTTTCGACGCAAGCTTTCATTTGCAGCGGATCGGCGGGGAAATACAGCTTGGTATCGTAGCCGTCGCTCAAGCCGTTATCGGCGAACATATTGTTCAAACCGAAATGGCAGGTGTTGTCGGCCATGTCATCGATCCCGGAATGGGAAAAATGGCTGAGTACGTTGGATTTGTTCAAACGGGCCATGGTGATTTCGGACATCAGCATCTCTAAAAACGCGCTGAAAGTGCCGAAAATACCTTGTTTGCCTGCTTCCATACCAAAACCGGCCGCTGCGGAGAAGTTGCCGCGCTCCATGATGCCTGAGGAAATAAACACTTCCGGGAAGGCTTTATGGATTTTGAACAGGCCACAAGAACCTTCCAAATCGCTGTCCACTACCCGTACTTTGGCAACCCGTTCCGCTTCAGTCAAACGACCCAAAACTTCCACGCAGGCATCGCCGAAGACGTTGCGGTTGGCATCCCATTTGTCGCTGGAACCCAGGAATACCGCGTCGTTTTTAGGCGCTTGCACGGTTCTTAGATGGTCCGCCGCCGCTTGCTGGCCGCGCGATTCCAGATATTCCAGCGCCACTTTCACAGACACGACATCGTGACCGTGGGTCGAGCCTTCCAGACCGACAATGCCTGGGCACATCGGCCGGTGATTGATCACTGCCACCGGGCCCGGTGTGTTGATGGCGGTAATGATACGTTTGTACAGATCATCCAGGTCTTCGCCGTCGCCTTCCAGCACGGTGACGCCTTGGCCGGCCAGGGTTTTGGCGGTGCTGCAACCTTTCAGATATTCGGACGGATGGCCGGCGATCGTGACGTTGTTGTCGTCGATGATCAGTTTGACATTCAGCCCTTGCGCCACGGCCAGGCGTGCGGCTTCGGCATCGTTACCTTCTTGCTGTGAACCGTCGGAGCCCAAGCAGAACAGGGTTTTGTTAGGGTTGGCAATCGCCACACCATTGACGTACGGCCACATGTGGCCCAAACGGCCGGAGCTGAATTTCACGCCAGGGGTAAAGCCCAGTTCGGGATGGCCCGGCAGATGCGAATGCGCGGCGCGGTATTCCACCAGTCGCTCCGCCGGCAAGTCGCCGTTCAGAGTGGACATCAAATATTGGGTTGCTACCCGATGTCCGGCTTCGTCGAAAAATATGGGTACGAACGCATCAGAGCCACGGAATAAGGCATCCATGATCACCACTTCCGGGACAGTATCGTAAGGCCCGCCGGTATGGCCGCCCACGCCGCGCGCCGCGCCGGTTGCGGTAAAAAATACGATGGCATCGCGGCAAAGCTGGATATTGGCTTTGAGAGCGCTACGTTGTTCGGCGGTTAAAGTGGAATTATTTGGATTTAAAGCAATGCGCTGATAAGCGCCAAGATCGATTGGAAATTTGGACATAACTAAATCTCATGGTGAGGACATTATTTTTATAGACGCGCATTAGTTGTTGCGCTGTCATTTTTTTACGCGGCACAAAATAAAAAATAACACTTAGCGCCTTTAAATATCCGTTGCCAATTAACTACAATAACGCTGCTTTTTTGCAAAAACTGTTGCTATTTGTAGTCTTAAAGTTATTTTTTCATGCCGTCATATCGAACCTTACACCCATTAAAACGGGCTTTGCAAGACTTATTAAATACTCATAAATTTGTATATAAATTGAAACGGATAGCCTGCATGACCGAGCGCGAAGCAATAGAATACGTTCCATGGAAAATCAATTAGTTATTCACCCTGTTTGTTCCATCGGGGAAATATACGTCGCTAAAAATTAATTTATTTTTTATAACACCACGGCTTTGTTGCACAAATCGAGGAGATCATGCAGCGTTGTAGCGAAATGCTTTTCCTGTCCAAAATGCCAGAACCGCTACCGACAAATTCTACTATCCGCATCACGATGGCCTGCCTCTACTGGGGGATAACAAAACGCGATGTGAAGGTGAATACCCAAATGCCACGACCTTTTTTGCCAATTTCTGGTATGGACCGCTTAATTCGCAGAGTCTTTTGCTTGATCGCCTTGTACTGCGAGAGATGTGAATTGGAACCGTCGGCTATCGAACAGGCCTTGATCGCTTAATTTAAGTTCCGGAATGACCAATAAGGCCATAAATGACAGCGTCATGAACGGTGCGCTCAGGGTTGAACCCATCCGCTTGGCGACGCTGTCCAGTGCGGCGTAACGCGCTGCCACCCAATCACCGTCGGCATCGCTCATCAAGCCGGCAATCGGCAGAGGCAAGCTATGGATTTTGCCATCGCAGACGCTGATTATTCCGCCTTGGCTATCGACAATACTGTTCACCGCCAGGCAAAGCGTCTCGGCATCGCAGCCTACAGCGATGATGTTATGCGAGTCATGTGCCACGCTGGATGCCAGCGCCCCTTGCCGAAGCCCAAAGCCCTGGATTAACGCCACAGCCGGAGGACAAGGCTGGTAACGGTTTACCACCACTAGCCATAAAATATCCCGCTTAATATCCGCCACGACTTTACCGCCGCAGACGTTTGGTTCGACGAGCAATTGTTGCGTGAAGAGTTGATCATCCAGTGCTTTGATGACCCGAACCAAGCCGCCGGGATCGGCAATTTCCAAGTCGGTGGGCACGACTTTACGCGCCAGGAAGTGGTTTAGCGCTTGAGGTTTTATCGATGGCAGCAGGCTCCGGCCATGGCTGGCAACCAGTTGTCCCGCTATCCAGGTGTTGATTGGCTGCAAAGTTTGCAGATTCTCGAGCAACACCGCATCCATGCTGTCGCCGACGCGTAACCGGCCGACCGGTAATCCATAGTGATCAATAGGATTGAGACAAGCGCATTGCAATACGGCGAAGAGGTCGTGGCCTTTGGCGATTGCTCTCGCGGCCAGGCTATTGATATGTCCGGCCAGCAGATCATCCGGATGTTTGTCGTCGCTACAAAACATGACCTTGTTCGGAAAGCGGCTAATTAAGCTATGCAGGGCGTCAAAATTGCGCGCCGCCGAGCCTTCTCGAATCAAGATGGCCATGCCGCAGGCTAATTTTTCTTCCGCTTCCGTCAATTCGGTACATTCGTGATCGCTGCTGATACCGGCCTCTGCATATCGGGCCAGACCCTTACCGACCAGACCCGGTGCGTGGCCGTCGATCCGAAATCCCTGGCGCCGAGCCAGATCCAGCTTGGCCAAGATGTCCGGATCGCTGGCTAGCACGCCAGGATAATTCATCATTTCCGATAAATAGCGAATCTGCTGCGTTTGATAAAGGCTTTGCAATTGATCGCAGTCGATGCGGGCGCCGGCAGTTTCAAAAGGGGTTGCCGGCACACAGGATGGCGCACCGAAGAAAAATTTGAAGGGCGTTTGGTTGGCGTTATCCAACATGTACTGCACGCCCGGCACACCTAAAACATTAGCGATTTCATGCGGATCGGAAACCGTCGCCACGGTACCGTGGCGTACCGCCAGCCTGGCAAATTCAGAAGGTGTCAGCATCGAGCTTTCGATATGCACATGGGCATCGATAAAGCCGGGAATCAGATAAGGCAGTCTCGCGTCCTCGCCCCTTAATTCGGACAGGGCGCTTATGACACCGTCACGCCATTGAATTTCCGCAACAACGATACGTTTACTCGTTATCCGGACGATATTCGCAGTGATTGATCCGTCGTATGGATGACTCATAAGCACTCTTTGACAGAAGTTTAATTTTGTATTCGCTATGTTAAATATTAGAAATTCAGCGATCGCAATCTTCTCAACGGCGCCTATGTTTCGGCTTGCTCAGCTAATTCAAGCGCATTGCCGATTTCAATACCTGGGGTTGCTGTCATGCAACGCGCCCCAACTGTCTGTCGCGAATTAGCCGGGATTGCATGATGCTAAAAAGTGCACCCTCTCTGAGTGCATTATTCCACAGACACCCCACCTGAATATCCCTACTCTTGAGTCGTCTTCAGTTTCTTACTTCATAACTTTTGCCAGATAAGAAGCTGAGAAAAATCAACAGAGTTTAAGCCCCACGCCGCAATTGCCTAACTAAGCACTCTCGCGAACTTCGCTAACGCTATAGCGCTTATGTTTTACGTTAGACCTTTTTGCTCAGCCTACGACAAAAAATTACGTAGCAGCAAGTCTTGTAGTTTCATCAATATTATGAGGAGTTCTCACTATGAGCAGTACTGAATCAATCAACATCAATTCGCTGCACGAGCTGCAGCTGCAGATGCCGCGTATCGTCCAGGCGGTTAATGCCAACCCCGGTTTGGCCTTGGCTGCCGCCGCCAATCCACTGCTGGCACTCGAACAATTGGGCTACAAGCTCAGCTCGGCAGCGCGGGAAGAAGTCGAGCAATACGCCCGCTTCGGCCCCGACAACCTAAAACGCTTGGCGGAAATAGAAACCGAGTTCGGCAAATTACTTACGACCAAAACCATGCCTGCCGATCTAAGCGAAGCGCACGCTTTGTTTGAAAAATCCGGGTATGAACCATCCGATAAATCCGCCGCCAATAAAAAAGCCACACTCAAGCCCGCCAAAAATCAAGGTTTGGCAACATCGCTTGCCGCTATTTTTGCCGCAAAGATATGGGCCGCGGACGAGGAGAAAAAACTCCTCCGCGAACTCTCCGCCCAACACCCCGGCCTGCTGCTGCTGTACCAATATCGAAAAATCCATCGGCAACGGCCGGCGTTCGCCACGCGTTCGGCATTTGAAACGATTCTTGCCGGTGAAAAAAACACCCTGGTCGATCAAGTCGAATTCAGCCTGAACAGGCACCGCGACACCGCTAAGAAGCATTTGGCCGATTAATCCACACACTTTTACTAAAGGGCAAAAACATGGATACGCACAATTTTCAAACGGTGGCCGAAGTCACCGAATCGGCGCTACTCGATATCTTGCGTGAAGCTTGGCGCAGCGGCGGACTTAACCCAAACGGCACGTTGCCGCAAGAAATCCAGTTGCCGGCCGGCATGGCTCTCGGCCCGTTCACGCTGGCCGATGGTACGGTCCAATTTCCCCAAGATCAAATTCGCATTGATTTAAACCCGGGTATCAACGGCGTCAACCTGACGCTTGGGGTGATAGCCGATCTGGAAATCCAGAACCCACCGGTGCCGAGCGCCACGCTGTTCAATATCACGGCTGACGTCACACTGCGCGTCCCGATCGGGCAGGCGCCTGATCCCGGTGCGCCGATCAATTTGGCCGTTTTGTTGGCAAATCTCCCGGCAAATGCCGTGGATGTGGTGATTACCTCCGGTAATCCATTCGCGAATGTGTTGGCGAACGGCCCGGCGGAATTTATTCACAAACTTTACCAAAACGGCACTATCCCGCATCTGGTGCAGGACATCCCGCTCGGATTTCCACCGTTTGCGATGAAGGCCTCCGTCGAGTTTTTCGACGACGAAAATAATCCCGCACGGCAGATCAGTGTCGGTTTCCTGCCCGGACAAATGCAAATCAATTTGCCCTGCGCGGTGCGTTTTTACGACATCACCGGCGGCATTGGCCCGCTCGGATTGGCATCACCGATGGGCATGATCGCCATCGCGCAACTCACCATGCCGTTCTCGAACACGGGCGCCCAGATCCACATCGGCTTGGACAGCGCCACCAGCAACTTGATAAACATTCAGCCGGCACCTGGGCTGGAAGGCGCGAATTACACCGCCAACAAGACCAGCGTAGACACCATACTGGGTGCGGGCAGTTTTGAAAATGCCATCCGTACCGGTTTTGTCACCGCAGCCAATGTGTTTTTTGCCGTGCTGCCGCCGGTGGATTTTGACATTCCGACGCTTGCCGACTTGGAAACGCAGGTGGAAGGCTTCATTCGCACGGAAATGAACAGCCGCCGTTATGTCGTGCTCTGGGCGCCGACCGATGCCGTGGGCGGAGTGGTCATTACCAACATCACGCCGAAAGTGTTGAACGACACGCTGGCGATTGCCCTGAATGCTGGACCCGGCGCAGATGCCAACGCCTTGGTAAATTTCATCCCCGTACCCTGCGATTTTGCCATCGGCCTGGATGACGACTTTGTTGAAGAAAAGCTGAAAAGCGAAATCGCGGCAAAATTCCCCGGCGGATTTCCGGTGACATTGCCGGAAGCCGACACCGACGGCCACACGGTGCGCATCAATTCTTTCAGCATGAAGCTGATCGATGGCGCTATCGAAGCCAAAGGTTCAGTGACCTTGGTGGACGAAATCCTCGGTAGCATCGATGTCGGCGCCAGCTTTACCGCGCATATCGGCTTGCGCTGGAAGGATAATGCGTCCGGCGGCCAGATGTTGGAGCCGTTTCTGATCGAAGAACCCGACATCGATGTCGAACTGGGTTTCCTTGGCTGGCTGCTGGTGTTCCTGGTCGGTTTCCTTACCGGCGGGCTGATTGGCGGACTGATATTGACGGTAATCCTGGCGATTGTCATCGAAATCGCTGAAAGTATCGGCGCCGATAAAATTTTTGATTCGGCCGGCAACCTGGCGGGCATCGCCGCTTGGCCGGTCAAATTGCCCAACATCGGCACCATCTCGGCGCGCTTCAAAAACCCGGTCGATATTTATGCCACCGGCATTCGCTTTATCGGCGAAATGTCGGCTACCAGTACCAGTAAAGCTGGCCTGGACAGTGCATCGGCAAACGGCCCCTATTCGGCCTCGGCCAGCTCGGCCCTGCTTTTCAATGGCGGCCTGGATAAGGTTTTCAGCCAACCAACCTGGTTGTTTGGCGACGGGCAGTCTTCCGTGCTCCGCCGCCCGACGCATCGCTACGCCGACAGTGGTTTGTATGTCGCCAAATTGCGCATTGCGGTCAGCGAAACCGGCGGGGTTACTACCCGAAACTTCACACCCGTCCATTTAAAAAATGTGCAGCCTAAAGTCAGTTTCGATTTATTGGAACTCAGCATCGACGAAGGCCAAGAGGTGGAAATCACTGCGAAGTTCACCGATCCGGAATGGCTGGACAAACACACCGCCATTTTCGATTGGGGCGACGATTCCAAACCTACGGTCGGAGTGGTGTCCGAGACTAACCTGGAGCCCGAAGCAAAAGGCACAGTCGTCGCCAAGCATGCCTGGTGCGACAACGGCAATTATCAGGTTCGGCTGCGCGTGAGCGACGACGACGGCGGTATCGGCGAAGCCGTCCTGCCGGTGGTGGTCAAAAACGTAAAACCTGTAGTCACTTCAGAAGAAACCCTCTGCGTGTTGGTCGGCCAGCCGGTGCAAATGCAAGCCACTTTCGAGGACAACGGCTGGTGCGATACGCATACTGCTTATTGGGACTTTGGCGATTGCCAACAGAAAAACGCCTTCGTTACCGAAACCAACGAACCGCCGAAAGCGAAAGGAAAGGTCGAGGTTTGCCATGAATGGGCGCACTGCGGTACCTATTTGACCACTATTACCGTCCGAGACGATGACGGCGGGGAAGGACTTGCTACCACCGTCGTACACGCCGTCGAGCTGAAAAATCCGATGATGGAAGACGGCTTCCGCTTTCCGTATCCGCCCGCGTCCGGGCGTAAAGACCGCGTGGCCAAAGGCTGGCACCCATATGCCGAGCCAGCCTTGTCCTTCGATAAAGACGCCGCGCGGCAACCAAGGGAATGGTTGTTTTTCCCGGAAAACTTCGTGGAGTGGGACGGTCGCCGGGCGCAGGGGCTTGATTTCAAAGGCGCCATACAAGCTGGCATTCACCAGCAAATCTGTGCCAACGTCGGTTGGGAGTACGAGTTTTCAGCGGCATGGCACTTGGTTTCACCGCGCCAAACCGGACGCGTTTGCATCGGCATCGACCCATTGGGCGGCAGCAACCCGAATGCTGCCCAAATTGTCTGGCGCGAGCTACCACCCGGCGAGCAGGAATGGCAAAACATCAGCGTGCGTGCCAAAGCGCAGCGGGATGAAATCACGCTTTTCCTCGGCGGCATCGATCGGTTTGGCGGGGAAAATACTATCTACCTGGACGATGCGCACCTTTGCCAAATTCAACCAACTTTCTGCCCGCCGGCCACACCGCCGGAGGAGCCGTGCAAAGAAAGCTGTGTGAATTTTGACGACTTGCAGATTGGTTCGGAATTTGCCGCGAATCCCGGTGGATTGCCCAATCTGACCCATCACAACATCGACTTCTTTTCCGCGGCAAATCTTTGGATTTCCGACACTAACGTTCCGCCGCCAGCGCATCATCTGTTGAATTTCACGCCTAGAGGTATCCGCGTGCGACTGCCGCAATCGGTGAAACAGGTGAAGGTGACGCTGCACAGCAACGGTGGCGGGCCGGATTTTAAACTGGAAACCTTGTTGGGTAATTCCGTAATTGCGTCCATTACACCTAATCTCGCCTCGAGTACCGAACAGGAATTTACCCTGACGGCCGTGGCGCTGGATGGATTTACAGTGCGTGGCGACCACATGGAATTGTCGTTGGTGAAAATCTGTTTTTGCACGGAAGACAAGCCCGTCGAAACCGATGGGCATCACGACATGAAGTGACTGGAGCCTCTACCCTGTTCCAGCAAGAGGCGATTTTTCGATTGCACCAAGCAGGGTTTGGTGCAATTTTCCATTTAAACCGGAGCGCAACTACAAGATGGCGGATTGATGTATTCGGGTTATCCGGGCCTTTGTATGCTATTCGGCGAAAACAGCTAAGCGAAAGTTCGAGAAATTCCGGGACTCTCGATTCTTAGGTTTTAACCAAGTTTTTACCGGACGCAGCTCTCAGGCCGGTTCTTCCAGGACCTTCCAATCATTTTCAAGCAAGATGTAGTAAGGACGCAAAGCGACCATCAATGCCTGATAAATTGCAAATGCATCGGTCGGGTCTTTCTGTTTCAGCTCGGCGACCTCGGTCAGAAAGCGATATAGCATTTTTACGAAATTCTCGATCGTCATCGCCAGCCAGGCATCGTTGGTGATCCATTTGTCGATAAACTCATCCAAACGCGCAAAGGTCAGTTTCAGTAGCGGGTAAGCGGTTTGCGTTTCCTTGTATTCCCGAAGCAGCATATAGTCGAGGTAAGCCTGCTCGGATGCTACCCGCGGCCGATTGGTAATGCCAAGGTAAGTGGCTTTGTAGTCGGCATAGTCTGCATCGAATTTATTGCAAAATTCGGTTTCGTTAGTCATTTCCAGCCAAGGCAGAACAACCGCCGCCGTTACGCCATAGCATTCGCGAATCGTACCTGCCATTTTGTCGAATTGCTCGATAAAGGCCGGTTTCGTGAGTTCGCCTTTAATCAGAGTTTCGATCGCGGCCAGCTCGCCTACGGTGACGCAAACCGTGGCCAATTCCCTAACAATTTTGAGTTCGACACCCATATCGCCGACACCTTTTTCGTTATCTGGAGAAAAAATTTAAGAATCGTCGCTATCCCTAGTTTACCGAGTCAGATCGACGATTTCGGCAACGCAGGCATTGTCTTTAACAATGTGTAGCGCATTGTCGAACACCATGTTCGAATTAAATAACACGCTTTTGACAATGATGGCGCCGGTCGTATCTTTGATAACAAAAAAAGTGTCGCCCTCCGGAACCTTGCTGGCGGCAATTTGGTTGCTCATTAAGGAACCGGTCCTCACTTCTTTAATGGCCTGTAGGGCTTCTTCCTTGTTGCCGTAATCGCCGCTCATCAGAATGAGTTCGCCCTTACTATTGAGGAAATTAAAAAAATACTGCTTTGCGTCGTTGGTTTTAAGTTCGAAAGTGGCTGGCATATTCTGTTCCGGATAATTTTCGGTTGGAGTAAGTTCATCGCCG
Source organism: Methylomonas methanica (assembly GCA_001644045.1). GTDB lineage: Bacteria > Pseudomonadota > Gammaproteobacteria > Methylococcales > Methylomonadaceae > Methylomonas > Methylomonas methanica. The sequence continues at coordinate 19,927 of LUUF01000004.1, forward strand.
ATCAAATTTCAGCTTCTTGATTCCTCGCAAACGACAAGAAAAGCTCGATGGAAGAGAAACCTACACGTGACTGGCAGACGCTATAAACTCAAAAGCAAGCGCTATGCCAATAAAAAGTCTTTAAAAATCAGCAAGAAATGTGTTGTCGGATATGCGATTGTCGGTTTTGCCACACGACATTGACGACGATGCGATAGCCGTTGAGCTGGTCTCGCCAAGCACCGGTCAGTTGGTTTTCACCTCATAACATAAGTTCACGCCCATGCCGGGCTCGCATCAGTCCACTCCAGCCGGTATCGGTGCTGCTTCGTTAAGAATTAGCAATTACCGAGCTAAACAAGTCATTCAAAAAATCCTTTGCCCACTGAAATCGGCCAATGTGCGGTCAAAATTGACCAGACAAATCAGCTCCCGTCCGTATTGCCCTTCATATTGTTACTTTATGCCACGAACATTCCTATCAAATGCTTTAGTCGCTATGGCTAAAACCGTTTTCGCTGTTTATATCAGCTGAGCCAAGACCTGCTGCTACCGCTGAAAATCTTGGAAACGGAGTGTGAGCGAAGTGAAGATTTTTAGTCCCCGATAGCCATAGCGCCGAAGGCATAAGCGGTCGCGTAATTTTTGCCGATTTTTTCCTGCTGGGAAGCTCGAAAAAATCTTTCGGCAAAAATAGCGACGCCCCTGTGTGTCGGAAATAAGACAAAATCCTGACCGGGAATATAGCTTTTGGAGCTAAGTGTCTGACAGCAAAGTAGGTTGTGATGTTATCCACAAAAGCTGTGGATAACACTGGGGATAAAAAGTTTTTTCAGCCCCTAAATGCCTAATTTTCGGAGCCTTTGCTTAAATTGACTCAATTTTAGCCACAAACTTATACAATTCAAAATCAATGACTTACGATGCAAAAAGCATAACTTAATGACTAGGCAGTCATCGTAATTGCTCGCCAGCTGTGTCAAGTAGTTTTTTGTGAATAATTAAAATTAATGCCTTGCATTTTTCCCTATATAAGCTGCCCGTTTTATCACCCAAAACCATTCTCACTATGTCTGCCAACCATTCATTCGATTGTCATTAAATACCCGTTTAATTCCTTACATCCTCTTTGTTTTTGACCCAAAGTGCGCTACCGAGTTGACTGGGGTTTGATGGCAGCAAGCTTACGCTTGGAGCGAGGTGGCTTATTGAATGGCTGTGGCGCTTTGTGGCTGGAAGAGGTTTGCTGTTTTGGCTTAGGCAGTGGCGACGGCTTGACAGCAATGGGGTTCAGCTTGGCAGTGCGCTCAGTGTTGGCATGTCGATTCAGCGCCTGCCACACGCTGCCGTTTATCAATCGCCATAATGCCAATTGCTGTTCGGCACTAACAATTTCATTCAGTCTCATTCGTTATCTCCCGTTTTTATATTTAGCGGAAGTGGCTAAGATGGTTTACTCTTTTTGAGCACTAAAGGCGATAGAGGGATTTATGAGCAAATTTACTTGGCGTGACGACTACAGGGTTGGCAATGACTTGGTGGATGGACAGCACGAGCATCTATTTAAATTAGCCAATAAGGTGTTCGATGCGCAAGACAAACATGCTTTAAAACATTGTCTACAAGAGCTCTTCCGCTATGTGCGTAAGCACTTTAAAGATGAAGAACGGCTCATGAGCCAATTAAGCTATCCCGATTATGACCATCATCTTCAATTGCACAACGAGATCGAATTAAAACTATCAAAAATTGATGCTGGATTTAAATCTGACCAATTCAGCATTACAGCACTGCACACCTTAATGAACGATTGGCTACTGGATCATATTCTCAAGGACGACAGATCGATTGGTGAATGGGCACGAAAACGGCGTTAGTTTGCCACTGGAGTGCAGTTTCATTCGTTGCCTGATGTTGCTGCCTTTAGCAGAGGCAGCTATGGACTTCCGTTAATGTACCCGGTTAGCAAGCGTTCCGTTTCATCGTCGCTCGTTGCAAACTCATCAAAACGATCAGGTCGTTCAGACAAGCAACTGGCAAAATGCCGTACCGTGACGCCCAGCTCTTTTGTCGCTTTTTCTGAGCGACGCGATTCAAACTGCGATAAATAAAATTCAGTCGTTTGCATGAGTACCAGCGATAACGCCTCAACTGGGCTGACTTTTGTCGCGTCCTCATCTCCTACGTATGCGGCCATTCGTTTTTCTCCTATTCCGTATTTCAAAATCCCCCCGACACCAAAACGACAGGCGCAAGAAATCGCACCGCGATAGTTTGAAAACTAGCAGTCAGATGCGCTTGAAAGTGAATGTGTAATGATGATGCGAGGGACGGCATTGCTGACGCTTGTGTTTCTTGAGCAAGAACGCGTCAGCAAATATAGTCTAACAAAAACAGGTAGTTATGTCAAAGGTGACGGTTTTTCCCACGCACTAGCAACAATAGCGTTGATGCTGTGAAAACATCAACGCGCAAAGATAAAAATCTTACAGCAGATGAGTCACTACCCAAAAAAAATGAGCGCCGTTTCTAAGACAATGGGCAACACGAAAACCAGCGAACGGTGTTTTTTTGCGAGTACTGCCGTTTTGACAGATTGGCTGATAGATGAGAGGATTGACGCCTTACTTTGATTTCTGGATTACGATGGACCGATTGCATGGGCGCAGGCGAACTGCTGATAAAAAAATTATCCCCGTCAAAAATGGCATCAAACAAATCATCCAGTTTTTTTTGATTTTCAAATAGACCGTTTAAGGCAGTGCCGTCCAGCGTCAATGTGTTCATGACCTTTATCTCCGGTGCTCGGGCTTGGTGAATAGACTATCTAATTGCCTGCCTGTAATGTGTGAAAAAAGTCATGTCACGCATACACCGTTTAAAAATTGTCATCGGCAGAAAATTTCCTGCTGATCGCTTCACGCCTGTTACCGAAAAATCGTCTTTGACAAAGTCTGAGGCACTAGACATTGGTCAGAAAAATATCCCGCGCCTCATCATTTCTATTTGAAAACGTCGTGCTGCTCGTTGCAAAAAAAGGCTATTTGGTACTGGGCTTCAACAAGCCGCAGGACTGCTTACGTAAAAAAAACCAGAGCTCCAAAATTCTTACCGTTGCAGACTTTTACAAGCAACGCATACTTACCTGGCCGTAGATCCCAAATTGGCTTATTTAAAAAAAGTCAGCGAAAGCACCTTCAGACCGTTACAGCATTTGTCAGATGAAGATTGTCTAGCCGCGTGGGAATGGGTATTAGCGCATCGCATGGATAACAGTAAACGGATAAGGCATTGAGATCATGACTTTGACTCAAGCTACGAAACTCACTCGTCAGATGACGCTAACCACGCATATTCATATCACGCAAAAACCGCACAAATCAGTCTCTTTCAACTCGCAAACCCAGTGATTTTTCATCACCAAAACCTGCCACACAACCCCAGACAAAAAAATCAACATTTTTATTTATTTTCAGGAATTTAGGAAACGTATTTTTGTTACACAAAGCTGTAACACAATGCGATTTTTTGATCTAAATGAACATGCCGAAGCTTAAGACAAAAGCAAGCAGCCGATTGCGCTAAGCCCCAGAAACTTATACAATAGTCAGCTGAACATTAGGAGAGATGGCCGAGCGGTCGAAGGCGCACGCCTGGAAAGTGTGTATACGGCAACGTATCGAGGGTTCGAATCCCTCTTTCTCCGCCACGATTTAAGTCTTTTTTCATAAAGAAAAATTGACAGTACCCCTTGAGTTAAAGCGTTTTTTCTGCAAAACCGTACTACAAAGGGGCTTGTTGTTATGGCAAAAATTCCATACGTTGTAATACGAAAAACGTCTTTTATTTCCGTCTTGGCGTTCCCGCCGACCTCCGCAAAATTTTCCAAAGTCTCAGAACTCAAGACAGCGATGAAGCATCGTGCTGAGCGTTAAAGCTCGCTGCACACTTCAAACCTAAAGACCGGCAAGACAAGCTCAGCAGTCAACTTTAACTCTTAGAAAATAACGCCGGACGACGCAACCTCGGATAATTGCACACAAGAATCGCAGCTGATTACCGGTCGAAACCAAGCAAGCCCGAAACAGAAACCCGGCAAACACCGTTGTTGTCATCTGCGGTTGACGACGTCTTAAATCGATACGATCAGACCAATAAGACGACCATCACCAAACTATCGGCAACCTTGCCGCTGTTGATTGGAGATAAACCCATCAATCAAATCTTGCAAGCTGGCTTGAACGGCTTTTTGATAGTGTTTAACGGCTACCGGTAAAGTGAACAAAGAAAATCTACAACGCTATGGTCATTCGCGAAGTCATCGTGACCAACGATGGATGGAGCATTGCCGAAGGCATAAGCGGTCGCGTGATTTTTGCCGATTTTTTTTCCTACTGGGACGCTCAAAAATCTCTTGGCAAAAATAGCGACTCCCCAGGCAATCAATTGAAAATCTGCGGTTTGAAATAACCAGGCATCCGCAAATTTTCTACGTCATTCAAGAAAATTTCCGCTTATCATTGCAGCTCGGAGCTGCATCAATGGAGTTATTTTCTCCGACAATTCAGCTCCGAGCTCAAACAGACGAGAAATTTTCTCGAATGGCCGAGCTTTTAGCTTTATTAGTAGAGAAAATTTCTCGAGCACTCGAGAGTGTCCGAATTTTTGTGTAAAGGCCCATTAGGTAGGAAACTACCGACTCTGAGCAGGAGGATCTATGACCGAAGCTTCACCAACGATTCCGGAAGAACTACTCGACGCCTTGATGTCGAATTATCAAAA
>LUUF01000005.1 GCA_001644045.1 Methylomonas methanica
AATTTAAATCCCATTTACACAAATTTTGGGACACTCCCTTAGCAGGCGGCTTATTTGTCACAGCGAACGCATTCGCCTTTATTGTTCCCACGCGAGAGCGTGGGAACAATAAAAAAAGCACGGGACCAAAGACGCCAGAAGGCCGCGCCAATTCCGCCAAAAATCTCGAAAAAACCCATACGCCGGAGATTCATGCCCGCACCCGCTTCAATGGGCTGAAAACTGGTCTGCATGCCACCGTCTTGACCTATTTCCCGGCCCGACCTGGTCAATATCCGATGTGCGAAGGCTGCGAACTGCGCGACGACATCTGCTGGAATAACACCATCTGCGTGAAAGAGGCCGACCGCCACATGCGCTACCGGCTGGCGTTCGAGAACAAGGATTATTCGCTGATTCTGGAAGACCACGCTGCCACGCACGCGTCGATCCAGACCATCATCAACAATATCATGTGGAATATCTTCCAAACCGGCGTCGAAATTCACCAGCCGGTTTGGTATGTCGATAAGCATGATGGTTTCCAGCCTGCGTAGGGTGCAATAACCAATGGGCATTGCGCCGAATAATCAAATCAAAGCCGTATTGCTCATCGGTTTAGTACATTTGTACTGGTACGAACGTAACCTTGATTAATGACACGATTTATTACACGATAAATTAAAATTAAGATAGCGGAGAACTGAGATGAGAATGGCAATTAAACCGACATGGCTTAAACACGCGATTTCATTGTTTGGAGGGATATCTTTGTTGGCAGGATGCGCCAACATCAACACGCTTAGCCGGACCACGCCGCTGGATTTTAGCAAAAACGAAGGAAAGGCAGTCCACTTGGATATCCAACAACGACTGTTTATCGTCAATCAAGTGGGTAAGTACTGCGCGGAACCCAGTCCGGACGCTTTGGCGGCCTTTGCTGCGGCTTTAGGCATTGGAGCCAGTGTGCCACCGTATGGTACTGGGTCGTTAGCCACTAGTGGCAGTTCGAGCGCGGCAAGTATCGGCCTCAGGACCCAGTCCATTACCCTGATGCGTGATGCTCTCTATCGCATGTGCGAGGCCTACGGAAACGGTGAGTTGAGCGGGCCGCAGGTTATGGCGCTGTTGAGTCGCAGTCAAGATTTAACGGCCGTTATTCTCGCCACCGAACAACTGACAGGGGCTGTTGTTGCCCAGCAAGCGGGTTTGTCTAGTAGTGCCTCGGCTGATGCTACCTCACTGATGACCGCCACCTCTCAGTTACTCGAGGTGGCCTTGAAACAACAGCAAGAGGCGCAGAAAAGTTTAGAACAAGGTATTGAACGGAAAAGCGATAGCGAAGGCAAACAAAAGCTGGCCCAAGCAGAGCTTGCATCAGCCCAGTCTAATCGAGAAAACAATTCAGGAGATGACGCTGCTGGACAAAGCGCGGCAGCAAGACTCCTGAGAGCCGAGCGAGAACTTGCGACCGCTGATCGCGAGATTGCTTTAGCGGAAGAAATTCGCGCCCTGCGGCAAAAAACTCTCGACGCAACAACAGAACGCGTCGAATCCTTAAAAGCTACGCTGGACTCTGGAGCAACAACGGCTGCGGCATCATCCTCTGGTAGTGCCGCGTTTTCAGGCAGTGGAAGTTACAACCGCCTCAACGATCAGTCAACCGTAGCCATAGCAGGAGCGGTGTCCAGCATGGTAAACAATGTGCTGAATAAACCCTATGTTTTGGATTATTGCATGGCTATGGTCTCGTCGAATGACAACAGCAAAGCAGCGCAATATTTTAGTCTTTGTCAAGATGTCATTCTCAAAGCCATTAAGATAGATGAAGTCAGGGTTACCGGAACTTCAGATGAGTTTGAGGGTGGTGATCTGAAAACCACTTCCTGCATCGAATCGTGGCTAAATTCGGACGCGGCAAATATGGCGAAGTTGACCAAATGGCGAAAACTAACGGCTGGCGGCATTGATCATGTCATTTTTATGTTTGGCAAAAGTGCTAAAAGTTTGCGGGCCGCCGCAGTTAACGATCTGTCTATTTCATGTAATTTAGGAGGTTAATATGCCCGGAGAACTACGAAAAGTGCCTGCAGACGAAGTTCCAGATGTAGTCAAAGAAGCCTTACGGGCTGGTGCCGCGGAGATAGATGTAAGAAGAGAACCATACGGCGGCGGCTACATCGTTAGATGGCGGTGACATCTAAACCGATTATGTAACCATGGATTGTAGAGGGTGTCGGCACTATTGCACCGACACCAATGTGTTGGATCGTAGGTGCGATTAGTCCCGTAGGGTGGGCACGGTTTTAGTGCCCACGCGGAATTAATGGCCTAATGGTGGGCAAATTTGCCGACCCTACGAATCTGAAATTTCAATTCGCGGTCGGCCATGTTGGATAAGCCACACCAAAGCGCTCGGCTAGTTTCGCTAAGCGCTTGTTCAGCGTCCACAGCTTTGCGCCGGGTGTGATCAATACCGATGCCAGTACCTGTAAATCTATTAGCTCGCAATCCAAGCCAAACAGTGCTTCGCGCTCGATAAATTCTTCCATTTCCTGCAAACTGGCTTGATTGCAGACTTTTAACTGGCGCAGGTTGTTCAGAGTTTGGGTTCTCGGCGCGGGCGGTGTACCGCAGGCCAATTCTGCGATGATCAGCGGGTGAATAAACACCGAATCGGAAAGTAGTAACCGAACCAAGTCTTCGTTACGATCTTTGAAATGGTTAACCCAAACCGAGGTATCGACCAATATCATTCGGACTGGACGGTTTGGCCGCGTTCTCGGGGAATATCGGCCATATCCGGCATGGTTCCGCCCAAGGCGGCCAAGCGTTTAGCGGCCTGAATCCGCACGAAAGTTTTCATCGCTTCCCGGAAGATTTCGGCCTTGTCCATATCCGGGTCGGCCATTTCCAAGGCTTTTTGGTACAAGGTGTCATCAATGGTTACGGTGGTTCGCATAGAATTTTCTCGACATCAATTCTGATGACGTACTGTATCAAAAATTAGCTAATGAGGCGCGATAAGCGGTATTCCATCATTCCCACGCTCCGCGTCCAGCGTCCATCACCCCTAAACCCTCAAAGTTCGCGGCGCTGGAATAGCGCCAAGGCAAATTCACCTAACCGCGTTGGCTGGCTACTTTTCGGGCGGATCACCTACGCTTCCAGGCTGTTGGCCATTTCGTGCAGTTGGATGTTAATCAACTTGATCGTTGCCAAAATCCCGGCAAATACCTGGTTGACATGCACGCCGCGGGTTTTACGCAACTCATTGCCACAATCCCAGGTAATCACGCATTCGGTCAGCGCGCTGGTGTGGCCGCCCTTGGGGATGCGAATTTCGTAATCGGCTAGGGTCGGCAAGGTGTAATCGTAATGTTGCAGCACCTTGCCGATGGCGTCGATAAAGGCATCGAAGCCGCCGCTGCCGGCGCCGGTGGTTTGATGTTTCTCGCCTTTTACGTCTACACGGATGCTGACCGTAGACGGCAAATCCAGGCCGCTGTTAATCGAGCAAGCCAACAATTTGATGTGCTGATAACTTTTGCTTTCCAGCACGTCGGCGATGATGAAGGGCAGGTCGTCGGTGGTGATGGTTTGTTTGGAGTCGCCGATACTGACGATGCGCGCCAATACTTTCTTTTGGTCCTCTTCCGACAAATCCAATTCGAGTTGTTCGAGATTTTTCTTCAACGAGGCCTTGCCGCTCATTTTGCCCAAAGCGTAACTGCGAATCCGCGAGAAGCGCTCCGGCCCCAGTTTGGTTTTATACAAACCGCCTTTCTGGTCGCCGTCGGCGTGGATGCCGGCGGTTTGGGTGAACACGTCGGCGCCAACGATGGGCGCATTGGCGGCAACGCGCTTGCCGGAGAAATTTTCCACCATCTCGCTGATGCGCACCAAATGGCTCTCATCCACGGACAATTCCATAGACATTTTATCGCGCAGCACCACCGCCACTTCCGCGATGGAAGCGTTGCCGGCGCGCTCGCCCAGACAATTGACAGTGCAATGCACCGCGCTGACGCCAGCCCGCACCGCTGCCATCACATTGGCGGTCGCCAAGCCGTAATCGTTGTGCGGGTGGAAATCAAATTGCAGCGCCGGATAGCGCTGGCACATATCGCTAAAGCTGGCGAATACTTCATCCGGCGACATCACACCCAAGGTATCGGGCAGCATGAAATGGCTGATCGGGGCGGGTTGCAAGCGTTCCATCAGGCCGTAAACATAATCGCGGCTGTCTTTGTAACCATTCGACCAGTCTTCCAGATAAACATTGATCTTCAGACCCTGTTCGTGCGCGTAGCCTATGGTTTGCAGCACATCGATGCTATGTTGCTCCAGGGTTTTGCCGAGTTGTTCGCGACAATGTTTCTCGCTGCCTTTGGCCAGCAGGTTGATGACCCGGCCGCCGGTGGACTTGATCCAGTCGACACTACGGGTATGATCGACGAAACCCAGCACCTCGACGCGCTCGGCAAAGCCTTCCTGCTGCGCCCATTGATTAATCAGACTCACCGCTTCTTTCTCGCCTTCCGAGACTCTAGCCGAAGCCACTTCGATACGATCGACGCGCAAAAACTGCAACAAGGCCTTGGCGATGCTGACTTTTTCCATCGGCGTAAACGCCACGCCCTGGGTCTGCTCGCCGTCGCGTAGCGTGGTGTCCATTAACTGGATGTGTCTTGAATGGGTAGACATGTTTTTGTTGTTCTCGATGTGTCCTGTAGCCGTATCCGGTCAAGTGTGCTTCGTAGGTCGGGTAGAGCGGCAGCGAAACTTTTCGTGCATGACCTTTTTGCATAGTGTCTTCCAACAGCCGTCGCCCGGCTTATCAGCAATCTGATTACTTGTTATGGAAGAGACAAAACTATGCGTAACTTGCCATTTTCCCCTAAAACAGAACAAATTGGCAATTTGTAGGTAGTTCGGACTCTGCGAGAAGCCAAACTTATTTTGCAACGCTGGGGGGAAGCGGCTCTCACAATCTTCATTTGGGATCAGAGAGACCTATGCGGAATCGGTCAGTAAATGACCAATATTTTTTGATGATTAGGCGGAACTCTTACGTTCCGCCCATTTTCGCCGAAAAATCGGGGACAGCTGGTATTACCCGTAATCCTGCCGATTCAGCCTAAAAAGCTGGTTACTCTTTAGTCCATTTGGCGGCTAATTGCGCGGAAAACTGACCAAAATAGGTACCCACCACAATAGAAATCGAAATCACCAACAGGGGATTACTCAGCGATACACCCAACAGGACTTCTTGCGTTAACTTGTCCGGCGTTTGCAATAAGTAGGCGAACGTAGACGAATAACCCAGAACGCTGGCGGGAATCGTCGCCAGTTGCGAAAAATTGGCGGCCAGACACAACACCACCACCGCAAAAGTCACCGTAATGGCAGCCATCGCCGGAAAGCCCAGGGCGGTATCGGGAGAAATACCGGTCAAGATAATCGCCGTCACCCAGGCCATGAATACGCCGAAAATGCCGCAGACGATGGTATTTTTTAAGGCTTCCTTGGTCGCGCCCAGGAAAAAATAAGCCGCCCAGGCAATGGTCGCGGCCCAGATAAAAAACACGCCGCTGGCCGGTCCCACCGCCAAAAATGTGGCAACGCCCGCCAAAACGCCGATGCTTAAAGAAAGTGCTGTAAGTTTGTCCATAATTATCCCTCTGAAATTGCGCCTCATCGATAGTGGTTTGCTCGATCATGCATTGAGGCTGCCCTGCAAAACCGAAATCCTTTTACGGTCAAGCAATCCCGCCTTGACCGCTCCGAATGGTAGCAGAGAATAGACTCCAGAAGTACAAATGCTCCGCTGGTTTAAGCGGGTGCTCTATTCTTGGACAGGATGATTCGGCCAGCGATTCGGATTTCGCGCCGTGCAACGGAAATGTCAGGTAGCGCTAGCGCGCAACCTGACCTACTTGGCTACAAATCTTAAAAAACCGCTAACTCATTCGAGGACTGAGGGCTCAGAGATTTTGGGATAGAGAGATCAGGCGCTAACAAGATTTAGACAAGTCGCGTGACGACACCGCGACGACTGCAACCAACAAAACCGAGCATGACTGACCCGAACAGCCAAAAAGCGGCGGGCACGGGAACGGGAGCTACCACCGTACGAGTAAATATGTCTGCACAATTTGGGATATTTTGAGATGTACACTCTGTGCCGGCGATTTCCAAACTACCTTCTGCGTTGACAAAGTCCACCAAAACAGGGTTTCCGCTCCCATCGAGAACCGGCGCGCCGTTATCGTCCAATTTCGGAGCCCGAACCGTACCGTAAAAATACATTGTCAAACCCGATTCATAAAACTCGTAGTTTCCGGCTGGCGCAGTTCCATTATTTGGCTTAAACGTACCGAGCAAATACTCAAGGCTATCGCCCGGGCTCAACGATATATCCTGTTTGGCAAGGATACTGTCTGGACCGCTGTCGTTAAAATTAAATTCGTAAGGTGCTAAAGAACAGCTATCCCCCAAAAATGTGCCGGTACAAGCAATAGAGGTACTGAAAGAAATACTATCCACGGCGATAAGTACGCCATCGTTTATGTAGCTGCTTTGACTAGTGTTTGAGTTGTAATAAGAAAAGCTGGTTGGATAGTTGGCCGGATTGATTCCGAAAGGCGGATTACCGCCGCCAATGCTGTTAAAAACCAGAGGCTCTGATGCGGCGTCCAAACTCAGCTTCAACCAAACCGGAATACTATCTGTCGTTTGAACAGTACCGGTAGGCTGAACGAAAGACAGACTACCGCTATAGGCCGCCTGGGCATTGGGCAGCCAAACCAACGCTAAAGTGGAAACAAAAAATCTTAACTTGGACATAACGTATTTCTCCAATTTACTAGCGCTTGAAAAATCATTTTCGCGTAGGGTCTAATCTTTTAGCGTGATTAGGTTCTTGGCGAATAACAGCCGGCATCCGTACACCTGATCATAACAAAATATTGCTGGGCTTATAGCAACAACACTTAATGCCGCGTGGGGAAAAGGTGCTCTGACCAGTCACCTAAAAGATATTTGAGACAATTCGCTACTAATCTCCACCACCACCTTTTTTAACCATCATGCCCTTACTCGGGTTATAGCCCATGATAGCCGCGCCGATAAACAGCAAAAACGCCGCGCCGGTAAAGATCAAAGCTTGACTGTTAAATTGTTCGTACAAGGCAAAACGGATTAGCTCCACCGCTTGCGAAAACGGGTTGTATTGCGCCAGCGTATACAGTACTTCGCTGGACTCCTTGATTTTCCATAAGGGATATAAAGCAGTGGACATGAAAAACAGTGGAAAAATCACGAAATTCATCACCCCGGCAAAATTTTCCAGCTGCTTGATGAACGATGACAGCAGCAAACCCAACGCCCCCAGCATCATGCCACCCAATAACAGCGCCGGCAAAATCCAGACATAGCCCATCAGCGGCGCTTGGATGTCGTATAACCAGGCAATACCGAGGAAGGCATAAGCTTGCAGCACACCCACAGCGGTGCCGGCGATCAGTTTGCTGCACAACAAAAACCAGCGCGGCAACGGGCAGACCAGCAACATGCGCATGCTGCCCATTTCCCGGTCGTAAACCATAGACAGCGAGCTCTGCATGCCGTTAAACAACAGGATCATGCCCAGCAAACCTGGCGTGATGTAAACCTCGTAGAGGATGTAAGTCTCGTAGGGCGGGGCAATGGCAATGCCCAACGCGGCGCGAAAGCCGGCGGCGAACACGAACAGCCAGATCAGCGGCCGAACCAAGGCCGAGACGAAGCGTTCGCGCTGATGTAAAAAACGCAGCAATTCGCGGCCGACGATGCCAACCGTCGCCCGCCAGTAATGTAACAGCCTCATGCTTGCGATCCTTGAGTCAGTTTTTGGAATACCTGGCCGGGGTCGGCCCAACCGGTGGTATGCAATATCTCGGAGAGTTTGCCGCTGGCTTTGACCTGACCCTTATGTAGCACAATCAAACTGTCATCGGCGGCGATTTCGTCGATCAAATGTGTCGCCCACAGCACAGCAAGATTTTGCTGACTAACCAAGTCATGCACGTGGCTGACGATAGCCTGGCGACTGGGCATGTCCAAACCCACGGTCGGCTCGTCCAGCAACAGCAAACTGGGTCTATGCAACAAGGCACGGGCAATTTCCACCCGCCGTTTGTGACCGCCGTTCAATTGCCGGACCTTTTCGCCGCGCCGTTCGAACATCGCCAAACGCTCCAATTCTTCTTGTATGCGCTTGTCGGCGGCCTTGCGCCCTATGCCGTGCAGGGCCGCGTGGTAGCGCAGGTTTTGGGTCACCGACAAGTCCGGGTCCAGCGTAGTCTGTTGAAACACTACGCCCAAGCGGGCCAAGGCTTGCAGACTTTGTTTTTTTATATCAAAACCACACAATTCGATGCGCCCTTCCCTGGCATCGTAAAGCCGGGTAATCAAGGAAAACAGCGTGCTTTTACCGGCGCCATTGGGGCCGAGCAAAATCGTGCATTCGCCGGACTGCACCTTGAAACTCACGGCATCCAATGCTTTTTTCGCGCCGTAGGCAAAACTCAGGTTTTCAACCGCTAAGGCAATCTCGGTCATGGTTTAACCGCCACGCCCCAAGGATAACGACCCACCGCCACCGATTTAGTCACCTTATGGCTTTCCAAATCAATAATCGATACATCGTTACTAACGCCGTTGGTGGTGTACAGACGTTTTTGATCCGGTGAAAAAGCCAGATTCCAAACCCGCTGCCCGACCAATAAAAACTTTTCCACTTTATAGGTTTGGGCGTCGATTACCGCAACGCGGTTGGCCGGACCCATCGCCACGTAGCCGTAACGGCGTTCCTTATCGATCGCGATTCCGACCGGCTGAATCTGATCGCTGCTGACGCCTTGTACGTCCAGTTTGATGTTCTGCACGACCTGTTTGGACGTCGCATCGATGATGGTCAGCGTACCGGCCATTTCCGAAGTGGCCCACAATTGCTGGCTGTCGTCGGTAAACGTCACCGCGCGCGGCCTAGGGTCGACCAGCGTATTATCCGCAATCTGCCGGGTGTTGGTGTCGATCCAGTGCAGCATATTAGTGGTTTCCGAGGCGCTGATGGTCCATTTGTTATCCGGGCTGACCGTAATACCTTCCGGCTCCACGCCGACCTTGACCTTGCCGACGGCTTTTTTTGCCGCGATGTCGACGACCGTCACCTCGGCATCATCTTCGTTGGACACGTACATAAATTTGCCGTCCGGGCTCAGCGCAAAGGTTTCCGGATCTTCACCGGACGGCAATTTGCCGATTTCTTTCAGCGTTTCCGAGTCGAGCATGCGGATGGTGTTGTCGTCGCTCGTCGCGACAAACAGCGTCTTGCCGTCCTGACTGATGGCTATGCCGCGCGGTCTCTGACCGACCGGCACGGTTTTGACCAGTTTGCCTTCGACGGCATCGAGTACGGCAATAGCGTTATCTTTTTCCAGCGTGACGAATACGGTTTCGGCTTGCGCGACCGTCGCAAATAAGATGGCGGCCATTCCGGCCATTTTTATCGGGTGCATAAACTTTTCCTTGGTATGCCTGATGTCATTTTACTGTTCTGTTTTGTGCAGCGAGAGATAACGCTTCACTAACAAATCGATGTAGTCAGCGGAGATGGATAGATATAAAACCGATAACACGACATTTCACAACAAATGCCCTCCCCTGCGGATGGGAAGTTTAACCCGAAGCTCGACGGGATTACATCCCTTCGCAAATAGGGAAATTATCCTAATTTATCCGACCTTTAAATATCGTCACTGCTGGTAAAAACCACTGGACCCTGTACGCTAGAACAATACCGGAACAGCTACTGTCAGGGCGAAGATATGTGCAACACTCGCCATTTGTTATTTGCATCGCAAAATCAGGCAAAGGAAGTTGCCAAAAAACTTAATTTGGAACCACAAGATCGATTGATATTCAATTCAGGCTGCCAAGGACATAGAAATGAAAATTTACCTGATAACGGAAGACCAACTGGAAAACATTGGAAAAAAACATGACTCTCTGCTTAAAACTGGAAGCATGTGCGACCTGATGTTGGACATCGCGGCGCAAGCCGGTGATTTTCAAACCTTCGATGCCGCCCTGGAACTGGCCAACTGTGAGTTGGATAGATTGGAACTGTTTTTCGATACCTGCGATTTGGTTTGAACCTGATAGACGCCAGTTCTCTTGCTAATCAGGGTTAGGCAAACGTGTCGCATTTGCTTAAAACCCGGATTCGCGTACCAGCACCGTCGCCACTTGCCGGACAAAGCGATGCAACAAACTACTAGCCGGCGTATCCAGCCTGACACTACCACGCCTTTCCCCAGGGAAATGCGCGACATTCTGACTATCAGCCTCAGGCGTTAAAATGATACGGTAAACAGCGCTTTCCGGCACGGCTTGTTGCTGAGCGTCGAGCCGGGCCGCAATCGCGCCGCCGTGCATCGAAGCCAACATCGCCGGAATCCGAGCAGCCCCGCCTTGATCGATACGCTCCACGCGGCAGGTTATCGGCGACATCCCCGGTTGATCGGGATAAAACACCGCACTGTCGGCCTGCCCTGCCGCCTGTAAATCCTCTTCGGCCACATAGGCTTCGATCAGTTGGCTACGCGGATCGGCCACAATCAATAGCGCTTCGCCCTCCTTTAACCATTGTCCTTCTTGCGCCTGCTGGTTTAAATCCAAAGCCAAACCGTCAAACGGCGCCTGTATCTTTAACTGGGTTTGCTGATGCCGAAAACCGGCTTGCTTCGCGCCGGCCGACTCCAGCTCCTTCAGCAACACCTGCCGGCGCTGATTCAAGTTTTGCTCCAAGCCCTGGTATGCCAACTGCCATTCGACCAACTGCCCTTCCAGCGAGGAATTGCGGGCTTGAAAATCCAGTTCGCGCGAGCTCAGTTGCGCCAATAACTCGCCGCTTTTCACCACTTGCCCGGTTTTGACTTGCCAGGCATCCAAGCGCGCCGCAGTTGGCAAATAGATTTCGGCGTAGCGCTCGGCCTTGATCAGCGCCGGCGCAAGCACATGGCCTTGCCACGGTAAAACTAACACCGCGATGACTACAACTAACAGCAACAGAGAAATTCGGCTCCGCTGATTAATCCAGACATCAGGCCCCAGGTTTTTCCAGGCTACCAGCTCGGACCATATCGGCCGCAGAATAAACCACCCCACTTCCACCGCCATCATCAACAGCCCCAGCAACTTAAAGAAAAAGTGATAGACCAGTAGCGCGATGCCCAAAAACAGAAAGAAACGATACAACCAGGTGCACCAGGCATAGCCGATAAAAAACCAGTGCCAACGTTTCGGTAACGATTCCGGCGGCACCTGATCCAATCCAAATAGCAAGCGCCGCAAATGCCAGCGGTTATAGGCAAATGCCCGTGGTTGCAGATTCTCGATCCCCAGCCAATCCGCCAACAGGTAATAGCCATCGAAGCGCATGAACGGACTCAGATTGATGGCCAGCGTCATGATCCAGGTCGAGGTTGCCAATAGAAACACTCCGCTGCGTAACGGCCCGTCAGCCAGGAAGCTCCAGGCCAAGGCAGCAAACACCGCCAAGCCCAACTCGGCGGCAATCCCAGCCCCGGCAATTGCCACTCGTTGCCGACGCGAACTAAGCTTCCAGGTTTCGCTGGCGTCGGTATACAGCATCGGATACATCACCATGAACGCTACTCCCATGGTCGGCACTCGGCAACCATAGCGATGCGCGGTCAAGGCATGGCCGAATTCATGTAGCGTCTTCGCCAACATTAAGGCCAAAAAATATTGAGCCAGCCCGGACCAATTGAAAAAATGCGGAAACGTCGCCAGGAAGCGTTCCCATTGCCGGGAAAGTAAAAACCCGGCCAACAGCGCGCAACCCATCAACAGCGCGGCGAACTGTCCGCTGTAAATCCAGGCCACGCGCGGATACAGCCAAGCCAGTAAGGCATCGGGTTTTAGCAAGGGAATTTTAAAAAACAGATAGTTATGCAGCAGCCATTGCCCCCAGCGTTGCTTGCGCATCGCCACTTGTTGTCGCAGCCGTTGCAGCCCGGCATCGCCACTCAGCCGCAGCAGGTTGTTGTTCAACAAGAATTGGGCGAATTCGCCGACCTGACCCGCATCGACATGTAAAGTGGTTTCGCGATTCACGGCTTGCGCAATCGCTTCCGTTTGTCCCAAAGCCCAGCGCGCCAGAATTTCGAACTCTTGCCAGCCGATCCGAAAAAACCGGTTATTAGCCGGATCATGCAAGGTCCAGGTCGGCGCGCCATCGAAACCTTGCGGCCCGGGTAGGCAATGTAACTCTTCGCGCAGCGGCGCCAGGGCCGACGCGGCCTCTACAACCCCAGCCATTGCCGCAAACCGGACAGCGGTCGCCGAAACAGGTAATAAAACAATGTTACCCGTTGACCGTAAAGTTTGGCGGTGCCTTTCAGACCGATGCGCGGCAATTGCTCTACATCCGCCAATCGGGCCTTGACCCGATAGGCCAACACCTGATCGGTGCCGGCCTCGGCCTGGTAGCTGAGCGAATACACCCGAGCATCCAAGGGGTGTTGCGGATCGATATTCAAAAACATCACCGCCTCGGCACCATCGGCCAGTTCGATAAAATCGGCCACCGGCACCCGCATTTCCAGTTCCACTTGCGCCGGATCGGCCAAATTCAATATCCGTTCGCCCAAGGCCACCGGCCGGCCGATCCAGTCGTGTACGTCGCTGAAAATCGCCACGCCGGCATGCGGCGCCTTGATTTGCGAACGCGCCAATTGTTCCGCCAGATACTCCAACTCGGCGGCGTGCTGCTCCATCCGGCCCTTCAATACCGTCATCTCCGCCTTGCTGTCGGCATCGAACATCGCCTGCTGGGCAGTCTTGCGATATTCGGCTTCGGCCACCGCCAATACTTTGCGCGACACTTCCAGGCGATTGGCAATATCGGTGTTCTCCAGAGTCAACAACAATTGCTCGGCGGCGACGGTTTGATTGGGTTGCACCTGAAAGGTATCGACCACGCCTTCCAGAGGCGCGCGAATGACGGTGGGTTGAGCGGCAATGACTTCGGCCGGTGCCAGCACCGACAGTCGTACCGGAATCAATAACAGTAAGATTGCCGCCACGGCCCAGCGTTTAAGAGCGGTGGGCGTGTATAGACCGCGCCACCAGGGCTTACGCGGTTGCAAGGCCTGCCAGGCATGGGTATAGGCGTCGCTCAGTTCGGCCAGCAACACCGCTTCGCCCTCCTGCCAAGCTTGCTCACGCGCCAGCAGCCATCCGCCCAATGTCCGTCCCTGAACTTTCAACGGCAGCCATAGACCGAACGCCGGCAGCCATTGCTGCCACTCGGCTTGCAGGCTCTCCGGTAAATCCGCGGCTGTTAATAATTGGTAGGCGGAATTGTTGTCGGTTTGAAACTGCCGCCGGCAAACGCTGTTCAGCCAAACGATATAAGGTGCCTGCGCGTCGAGTTGGGCGATGCCGGATACCGCCGCCACCGGCTGCATAGGCCTATCCAGCCACAGAGCGGCCTGACGGTACTCCACCAGGCTGCGACTCTCGTTGACGATGACAAAACCTAGAGCGGCTAAATCCTCGGCGGCACGCGCCTTGCGCTGCAATTGCAACAGCAGTGCCAGCCCTCGCAACTGGCGTTGCTGAGGGTCTTCTGGTTGCACAGCCAAATTAATGCGCCTTATCCGGGAATAGCGCCCGGCCGCTCATGCCTGACAGCAACTCGGCATGCTTGCCGGTCACCCGACCCGTGATCGACACGGTTTGACTCACCGGATCGATACGGGCTCCTAGTGTCACCACCTCGGCCGGATAATCGCGGTCCAGCTCGTCGATATGCACCTGAAATATCTGTTTCGGTTTTAACCAGCGCAACCACAAGGACGGCACGATTAATTTGATTTCCAGCTGGCTATCGTCCAGCACGTCCATGATCGGATCGCCGACCTTCAAATGTTGATGTTCATGCGCCTTCAACGCGGCGACCCGGCCATCGAACGGTGCGTGAATCCGGCATTTTTCCAGCCCGGCCTTGGTCAGCGCGATGTCGGCCTTGGCTTCGCCCAACTTGGCTTTGGCCACGTCAACTTCCAGAGAACTGACCGATTCCAGTTGCGACAACCTGGAATTGACATCAAAGGTCTTGCCGGCGCCGTCTGCGGTAGCTTGGGCTTTTTGCAACTGCGCCTGCTGGATCGAGCAATCGAAACCAACCAGCGCCTGGCCTTTTTTAAAGCGCTCGCCTTCCCGCACCGTCAAATCTTTAATCACGGCCGCCACTTCCGCCGACAGCGTGGTTTCGTTGCGCGGCGTAAGCTGGGCGCGAATTTCGGTTTCCACGCCAGGGTTTTGAGCCGGGGCCGGTTCGGCCGAGGCATTGGACAACAATAAGACCGGCAATACGGTTAGCGTCCAGGCACGCAAGGATTTTCTCAGCATCACGATTTGCCTGCCCCTGCCCCTGTCGCTGTTTCACCGGTATTTTCCGGCTGCGGATCGTCAGTGGCTTGCACCGGGTAATGCCCCTGGTTCCATTCCTGATCGATGGCTTCTATCGCATTGGCCAAGGTATCCACTGAGTCATCTGCCATCGTCGCCGGCAGTGGATCGAAACCCAGCGACACATATAATTTGCCCAAGGCATCTTGAGACTCGGCATAGGCCTGGCGGCGCTGTAATTCGGATAATACCGAATCGACCGACACCCGAATCCGTTCCACGGAACTCATCGCTTCGGTCAATTCGCTATTCAGTACATGGTGATGAATTTTTTGGTTGACGTCGTCCAGTTCGGAGCTACGTTGATATTGTTTGTCCGCCAAGGCCAGCTGTTGTTGCGCCAGATGAACCTGAGTCAGAATCGCCATGTGCGCGGCCAAGCGCCGCGAATGCGCCAAAGACTCCTGCGTCTCGGCGGTGGCGATCGCTTGTGGAGCGGAGAGCAATTCGAACAGGTTTTTGGAAATCTGGGTACCGATCTCGCCCCAACTTTGATTTAACAGATAAGAGTTGGAATCGTAATTGCCGCCCAACTGCACTTCCACGCCTGGCAATAAACGCAGCATGGCTTTTTTCACTTCGGCGGAGCCGATGCGGGTTTGATACATTTCCTGGCGCAGTTCCGGCCTTAGCTGTAGCGCCAAATCGCCCATTTTGTCTATATCTAGCTGCGGTTTAACCACCTGCGGCCAGGGGTTGACGCTATCGTCCGCCAGTTTAAAGTCCAGATTGGGCGGCAAATTGATCAAACCCGCCAATTCGGATTTGGCCATTTGTTGCTGTTCCAGCAGCCCTTCCAGGCGGCGAACAATTTCCAACAGACTTTTGCGATAACGTAGCGCATCCAGCGGTGAACGTAGTTTTTCCGCCTCGGCCTGTTCGGCCAGCGCCAAGGCGTGTTGCGCCTCGGCCAGCACCGGCTGAATTCTGGCGGTCATCCGTTGCGCGCTCAACGCCCGCCAATAGGCGCTACGCACGTCTTTCATTAAATTGTGACTGACTTTACGACGGCTTTCGGCAGTCACTAAAGCTTTGTTGCCCTCCTGCTGCGCGCGGAAATAGCTGACCCCAAAATCCAGAATGTTCCAGCGCAAACTTAAATCGCCCATGAAACGGCTGCGATCCTGGGACGTCGAAGTTTCCAGCGATTGCCGGCCGGTGGAAATCGAACGGCTATTGGACGCATTGAAATTATCCCGACTTCTATACCCGGCCGAGGCCACCACATCCGGCAGCAAATCGAAGCGCGCCAAGGTCGCCTGGCCTTCCGCCACTGCCCGCTCCATCATCTTGACCCGGTGATCCAGGTTATATTTCAGCGCGCGCGACATGGCCTGATACAAGCTCAGCGGCCCGGTCACAGGCTCCTGCTGCTGAAACAGCTTGACCTGATCGCTGCCGATCTGACTCTGCCGTTCCTGTTGGGTCAGCGGGGCCGGCGCCAGCGAGCAACCGTTCAGTAATACTGCACCGATAGCCACCGCCAATAGGCTAGGGACAGACCGATTGACGGGTATTGAAAGATATTTAGCCATAACAAGTTCCTGTTTCAATGAATTCATGCGGCATCCCGCGGTTCGGCGAACACACGCGCCAGATTTTCCAGCAAGGCGTCGGCATCCTGCTGCGTACGGTGCGCACCGAAGCCTTGCAGCTGCGCGCTGAGCGGCATTTTGCCCAGTTGAGCGCGCGGCTCGCCGCCGGCCGGCCGGCCCTGATTGGGTCTGCCCTGACCGCCTTGACCTTCCTGCCCGCTCGGCCTGCCTTCGCCGTTTTGGCGCTGTCCCGACTGTTGAGGTTTCAACACCACGGTAATCACGGTCTGATTACCTCTGCCGTCGGTCGCGGTAATTTTAACCACCGTTCTCTCGCCGCTGCCTTCCTTCAGACTCAATCCGCCGGTCGTGGAATCGAAACGCACCCAGGAAGGCAGACTTGCACCGCCGGCTTGAGCCGCCTGAAAAGTAACGCCGGTGCTGGTATCCAAACCCAACAATGCCTCGGCCGGCATGGTGAAACTGTTATTGCTACCGGTATCGAGCTGAGCCTCCATTTGCAGCGAGGTGGTTTGAGTGCCGATGGAAGACATACCTGAGTCGCCGAAACTGCTCGAAAAAATCGATGGGCCAAAGCCGCCAGTACCGCCCCCCAGGCTGCCGCCAAAACCTCCGCTCAAGCCCCCCGCGCTAAAGCCCGATCCGCCACTTGGGCTTGTCGGCAGACCATCGGTCCCGCCGTTGCTACCAAGACCGAGACCGGCGTTGATGGGCTGAATCAAGTTGGTCGGAATCTGACTGCCTGTAGTAACAGAACCGCCGCTGAAGCCGCCTGATGAGTTGGAATTAAACTCCACGGTTTGCGTGGCATTAGTGGCGTTGCCACTCGCCACCGCAACGGTGGCGGTCGAGCTGACGGTCTCAACCTTACCCAGACCGTCAGTATAGCTGGCGGTAACAATAATGGTTTTATCGACATACTCCGGAGCCAGAACCAAGCTGGGACCGGTCCCCAGGATATTGCCGTTACCGTCTTGCCAGGTGTAAACAATGCTACCCAGACCATCCGCATCCGCAAGCGTATTGCTGACAGAGAGCGTTTCGCCGACGATAGCAACACCACTGATCGTCACATCCCCCGTCGGCGCACCGTTAACATTGATCGTAATCGGCACAGCCGCCGTCAGCACCACATCGTTGCCGGTGCCGCTGGCATAGCTCACCGTGTAAATGTCGCCGTTGCTGGTCAGATTGCTACCTTCGGCCACGCTACCGAAAATACCGGTCACGCCAGTGACGGCGTCGTTGCTGTCGTTGTCGATCAGCCGATAGCTGGAGCCGCCGGTTGCGGTATAACCGCCAACCCGCGCCACGGATAGCGAACCGCCATTCAGGCTGACGATACCATTGACCAGCACTTGGTCAAAATCGGTACCGCCCACCCCGCCGGCTCCCGCCAGTTCGGCCTCCAGTCCGCCGCTAACCCGCAGATTGCCGTTGACCGTCAGTCTGCCGATGCCGTTGTTGGTGCCGGCCACGCCCGGCGCCAGCGTCGCGCCGGCGTTAATCGTCAAATTGTTGGACGAACTGGCCGCGAAGATACTTCCCGTCCCGCCCAGGGTGGCCCCGGATGCTACCGACAGGCCGCTGGTAGCGCCCAGCGAGCCGGTGACCAACAGCGTACCCGCCGATACATTCGTGCCGCCGGTATAGTTGGAAGTAGCGCTCATTATCAGTGTGCCGCTGCCGAGCTTGCTCAACGCGAAGCCCCCCGACACTGCACCGCTTAGCGTTAACGATCCGGCGGTAGTGTCGACGGTGCTGTCGGCGCCCAGCGTCACGCCGCCGCTTAGCGTGTTGATTCCGCTGACGTTGACCAAGGCCCCGGTGCCGGAAAGGCCGTTGCCGTTCAATGTCAGCGTCTCGGCTAAAGTAATGCCGCCCTGAACCGCCAGGGCCGCACCGGAGGACACCGTCGTCCCTGCGCCGACAGTGCCTAGTGCCGCCGCGTTCTTCGCCTCCAGCGTACCCGCGCTCACCGTGGTGGAACCCGTGTAAGTGTTGCTACCGCTCAGAGCAAAGGTGCCGCTACCGGCCTTGCCGAGATCGCCGGCACCCGAGATCACGCCCGACAGTTCGGTCGATGTACCGTTTCCGCCCACGGTCAGCGTGCCTGAATTTAAAGACACATTGCCGGCGCCGGCGATGGAGCCTATCGTCTCATCGGTCCACGCGGTGAAAGTTGCACCTGACGCCACCGACACCGCCGTAGTGTCGGCCAGGGCGCCGCCCACTCGGTTGGCTGTCAACATCCCGGCCGCGACGGAGGTGGAACCGGTGTAGGTGTTGTTTCCGGTCAACATTAGCGTGCCGGAACCGGTTTTGGTCAGACCGTTGCCGCTACCGGAGATCACGCCGGAAAAGTTGGTGCTGGTGTTGTCGCCGCCTACCGTTAGCCTGTAACCCAAAACGACGTTGCCGGCCCCGGTCAGCGAACCTATGGTTTCGTTCCCGCCGCCCAAAGTCATGGTGGTGCCACTGCTCACAGTTACAGCACTGCTATCGCCGATGCTGCTGCCGCCTGTCAGTGTCAAACCGCCAGCCGACACGGTGACCGCGCCGGTGTGCGTATTGGAGCCCGTCAGCGTCAGCGTCCCGGCTCCAGCCTTGGTCAACGCGCTCGATCCCGACAGCACGCCCGATAGAGTGACGGCGCTGGCATTGGTGATGGTCGCGTCGGCGTTTATTGCAATGGCGTTGCCGACGGTTGCGGTACCGGTGATCGTCAGGTTGGCTTCCAGCGCCACTGCGCCGGTTCCCAAGTTGGCGCCGCTAGCCACCGAAATGCCCGCTCCCCGGACGGTCGTGCCGCCGGAATAGTCGTTGGTGCCGGACAGCGTCAACAGTGGACCGCCGGTCTTGGTCAGCGATCCGGTTCCAGTGATGTTGCCGGACAGTGTGCCGGCGCCGTTGGTGACGCTGATCGTGCCATTGCCGACCCCCAGCACGATGGCGTTGTCGATATTCCCCGCATTATTGAGATTAAGCGTGCCGCCGTTCAGAGTCACCGCCCCGCCGACCAAACGGCTGTCCGAGGCCACCGACAGCGTGCCGGCCGTCACCGTCAAGTTGGAGGTTGCGCTAGAGTTGCCGGTGTTGCTCAGTGTCAACGTGCCCGCCCCGGCCTTGGTCAGCGCAGCCGATCCGCTGATTTGCCCCGACAGAGTAGTTGCATTGGCGTTGGTGATGGTGGCGTCGGCCGACAAGGCGATGGCGTTGCTGAAGGTTTCGCCGCTGCTTGTGATGGTTAGGTTGCCTCCGTTCAGCGTGAGAGTCCCGCCGACCATCGTGGTGGCGGCGCCCACCGACAGCGTACCGCCGGCCACCGTCAGGGCGGTAGTGGCGGCGGCGGAGTTCGACGTGCTGGATAGGGTCAAGGTGCCGGCCCCGCTCTTGGTCAGGGTCGTACCCGCGCCGCTGATGGCGCCAGACAATGCAACGGCGGCGCTGTTGTCTAATGTGGCGTTACCCGACAATGTAAGGGCATTGTCGATGGTGGTCGCGCCGGTGACCGCAAGCGTCGTGCCGCCGGCCAAAGTCACCGCGCCGGAGCCGAGGTTAGCGTCGGTCGCCAGGCTCAAAGTGCCTGCGGAAACCGAGGTATTGTTGTAAGAGCTACTTCCCGACAGCACCAGGGTACCGGCACCGGCCTTAGTGATATTGAAACCGCCGCCGATATTCCCGCCGATGGTCAATTGGTCGGACGTAACGCCCAGAAACGTAGCGCCGGTCAGCGTCAGGTTGCCGGACAAAATGTTGGTGCCGCTGATGTTGTAAATCGCCCCGACACTGGACACGCCGGTCCCCGCCGCCGACACCGCGTCGGCCACCGTAACGCCGCCCTGCAAGCCCAGCGAGGCGCCGCTAGCCACCGTCGTCGATCCGGCAGCGGTTCCCAGCGCGTTGTTATGCGCAGCCACCAGCGTGCCGTCGTTGACAGCGGTCGCGCCGCTGTAAGTGTTGTCGCCCGACAGGGTCAACGCGCCTGCGCCCGCCTTCGTCAAAGCGCCGGTGCCGCTGACGATGCCCGACAAGGCAACGGCGTTGGTATTGGTAATCGTACCGTCGCCGGTCAGCGCGACGGCGTTGCTAACCGTGACGCCGCTGCCGGTGACGGTCAGGCTGCCGCCATTCAGCGTCACAGCCCCCGTTCCCAAGTTAGTCGAGTCGGCGACTGTCAGGGTTCCGCCGATGACGGTGGATGAGGCGAGGACGTTGGTCCCCGACAGTGTCAGTTCGCCGGCGCCGTCCTTGGTCAGGGCGTTGTTGCCGGTCAGGTTGCCCGACAGAGTGACGGCGTTGGCATTGGTGATGGTAGCGCCCGCCGACATCGAGAGGTTGTCGTCTATGGTGCCGGCGGAGGTGATGGTCAGGTTGCCGCCGCTCAAGGTGACGGTGGTGCTGTCCGAGCCCAGGTTGGCATCGCCGCCTATGCTCACGGTGCCGGCCGCTATAGTAGTGTCTCCGGAATAACTATTGCTGCCGCTCAAAACCAGCGTGCCGACTCCGCTCTTTGTCAGGCTGCCGGCTCCGGAAATGTTACCTGACAGAGTCAGCGTGTCACCCGATCCGTTGGTGACGTTCAGCGTCTTGCCGCTGGCGATAGCGATGTCGCCGCCGACGGTGATGCTGTTGACCACGTCGGCATCCAAAATAATGTTCTCGCCGATTGTGATGCTGGATCCCAACGACACGGCCCCTAGGCCCGAGGCGAAGCTGATGGTTGCGCCGCCCGCCCGATTGGCGATGCCGACGGCCTCGCGCAAGCTGAGTCCGGTACCGTCAGCTTTTTCCGCAGCGTAAGTGCTGCCGCCGTCCGCATCATCGGTAGTGGTATCCACGACCAGCGCGTTGGTAACGGCAATAGTGAAACTTTGATCATAGTTGTTGTCGCCGTCGTTCACCCGGATCACCACCGTGTAGTTCCCCGGGGTGGTCGTGGATGGACTGGCCGCTTGCAACGTGGTGCCACTGATATTAAACAGGTTGTAAGTGGCCCCGGAAGTGTCGGTGTTGACCGACACGATCAAGTAGGTCGGTCCGCCGCCGTCGACATCGGTACGGCTCAGGGAGCCGATTACTACGTTGCTGCCGCTATCGTAGGTGGATGCGGTGGTGGCGCTCAGCGCGATGGCAGTCGGTGCGTCGTTGACGGCGGTGAGGTTTACGCTTGATGTGACGCCGGTACTGGTCTGCGGTCCCAAGCTCTCGGCATTGGCATCGGTGATTGCCCAAGTAATCGTGCGACTGGCCGAGGTACCGGTTGGATGATCGGAGCTGCTGGCATAGGTAACCGAGCGCAGTGCGGTTTCGTACTGGGACTTGGTCGCTGTGCCGGTCAAGGTCAGTACCCCGGTGCCGCTGTTATAGCTGCCGGTAATACCGTTCTGATTAGTGAAACCTAGCGTGTCGCCGCTGGTGAAGCCCGAAGAAATGGTGACGGTACCACCGGTCATATTGGCGTCGTCGGTGTCGCTGACCGTCACGGTCGTGTCGATAGCCGCGGCAGAACTATTTTCGGTGTAGGCTAGTGCCGCGCCGGCAGTCAGCACCGGTTTGGTATTGGTCGCCGCGATGTTGATGGTGGAGGTCACCCCGTTACTGGTTTGCGCGCCCAAGCTTTCCGCGTTCGCGTCGGTCACCGCCCAGGTCACGGTACGGCTAGCCGAAGACAAGGCGGGCGTGGTGGAACTGCTGGAATAAGTCACCGAACGCAAGGCCGTCTGGTACTGGGCCTTAGTGGCGGTTCCGGACAGAGTCAATACGCCGGTACCGCTGTTGTAGCTGCCGCTGATGCCGTTCTGGTTGGTGAAACCCAACGTGTCGCCGCTGGTAAAGCCGGACGACAGCGTGAGGGTAGCGCCGGTCATATTCGCGTCGTCGGCGTCGCTGACCGTGATTGTGGCATCGATGGCCGCCGCAGATCCTGCCTCTGTATAGGCTTGGGTCGCGCCAGCGGTTAGCACCGGCTTGGCGTTGCTTGCCGTGACATTGATCGTCGAAGTCACGCCACTGCTGGTCTGAGCACCTACGCCTGCCGCATTAGCGTCGGTAACCGCCCAAGTCACCGTGCGACTGGCGCTGGACGAAGTAGGCGTGGCCGAGCTGCTGGCATAGGTGACCGAGCGCAATGCTGTTTGGTATTGGGCCTTGGTGGCGGTACCGGACAGGGTCAGCACACCGGTGCCACTATTGTAACTGCCGGTTATACCGTTCTGCGTCGAAAAACCCAGCGTATCGCCGCTGGTAAAGCCTGCCGAAAGAGTCACGGTGGCCCCCGCGATATTGGCGTCGTCGGCGTCGCTCAGGGTAATCGTGGTATCGATAGCCGTGGCCGATCCACCTTCGGTGTAAGGTAATGTGGCGCCGGCAGTCAGCACTGGCTTATCGTTGACGGCGGTAACGTTGACGGTGGACGTCACGCCGCTGCTGGTCGCCGGACTGGCGTTAGCATCGGTCACGGCCCAGGTGACCGTACGGCTAGCGGAAGATGAGGTCGGCGTGTCCGAACTGTTGGAATAAGTGACCGAACGCAAGGCTGTCTGGTACTGCGCCTTGGTGGCGGTGCCGGACAGAGTCAACACGCCGGTACCGCTATTGTAACTGCCGGTGATGCCGTTTTGGGTGCTAAAACCCAGTGAGTCGCCGCTGGTGAAACCTGACGAAAGGGTCACAGTAGCACCGCTGATATTGGCATCGTCGGCGTCGCTCACCGTGAGCGTGGCGTCCATGGCCGCCGCCGAACCGTTTTCGGTGTAGGCCAGCGTCGCGCCGGCGGTGACAACGGGTGCGGCGTTGCCGCCGCTAACAATCACTAATTCATTTACCAAAGTACCGCTACCAAAGGATGCACTATAAGTAGATGAGAATGCATATTGCACCGTTCTCTGTGCAGTGCTCGCTCCGCTCGTAGCGGTAAAGCCAATCGCATCGGCCAATGCCTGCACCATGGTATCGGTAGCGTTGCTGTTGAACGCGACAACTATTCCATCGGCGGATGTGTAAGGAGTAATAGTGCCAAATGATGTGCCTGCGGCGTAACTAGCGCCGTAACGGACATCGGTTCCACTTACCCAGATTGAGCCGCCGCTCACCAGACCAACCGAATCATGTGTGGAATCGATGTTGCCAGTTATCTTAACGGTGAGATTACCACCATCCCAATAATTGTAGGCTCCCGCAGTGATTCCACTATCCAGCGGTGCCAATGGAGAACCTATACTGTAGGTTGCCGGCGTTGAAGTATGGGTACCGTTTGCGACAGCCACAAAACCGTAATAACCGCCAAAAACCCCGTTCGAATCAGCCGCAGTGCCGAATTTACCGGCTACGCTGGTATTGGTGGAAAAAGTTACATTCCGGACACCGATGTAGCCGGCATTAAAAATGGAAGCGGCAGCATCACCGCCCTTGGGGTTTGAACCTCCATAACCGCCTGCGCCCCCTCCACCTGCCTTATTGTTAGAAAAGCTGGAATTGGTGATTGTCAGTGTGCCCGCGTTGTAAATAGCGCCAACGGCTTTACCGCCGGCACCGCCTTGATTTCCACCGGCGCCGCCACCGCCACCGCCGAAACCGCTGGCACCGCCACCAAAGCCTGCCGACCCTCCGTTCGTGGTACCGCCGAGACCACCACCGCTATTGGTGCCACCCGCGCCGCCAGTGCCGCCGCCGCTTATTGTGTTGGCACCACCTGCACCGCCCGCACCGCCCGCACCGGCGCTGCCAGTTCCCCCGGCACCATTAGTGCCGCTACCGCCATTCCCTCCACCGACGCCGGCAAAGCCACTGCCGCCGCCGCCGCCGCCGCCGCCAGAGCCCGCGTAGGAATTACCAACGCCACCGCCACCACCACCGGTGGCAACGTTGTTGCTGAAGGTGAGGCTGTCGGCAGTTACCGTGGCGCCGCTGGCGATGTAAAGTCCGGCACCAAGCGCATCGCCGCCGGGATTGCCTACACCAGGGCTATAACGACCAGCACCACCAGCACCAGCCAACAGTCCTTTGTCGATGGTTAAATTATTCAGAACTACGGTACCCGAGGTAATCCGAAATACGGCGCTGGTGTAATTCGCGGTGATCGTAATCCCGCTTCCCCCGTCTATGGTCAGGTTCTTGTTGATGGTCAACACCCCTGAGGACAGCGTAACGGTCGAACCGCCCATCGAGGTGGTATCAAAGGCGATGGTGTCGCCCGAGATGGCGGCGGCAATGTCGGCGCGCAAGCTTCCGGCACCGCTATCAGCGCCGCTGGTCACAGTCAGAGTGGCAAGACCATATCCATAATTGTCCATAGCCGCTTGACTAAAGGGATTAACAGCCTCAATAGCACCGGTGGTAATCTCCAGACTCCAATCACCACCAATCCCGGTGCGGTTATCGGATGCCGCCACGTCGGCGCCGGTAAGATTTGCGAAACTTTGTACGAATTGGCCGCCGTCGTTACCTTCCCCAAGATTGCAAGAATATATCTGAATGTCGCCCTCGGCAGTCAACGCTTGGCCAATCTGTGCCAATTGCGTGGCATGTTGCTGTAGCCTATCGTTAGTCAGCCAAGTATTCCCTAACCAGATGTTTGCCTGATTACCCTCGGCGACGATAACCACCGAATCGATATTGCTACGGTTTGCCAAGTAATCGGCCATTTGCTGCAATCCGTCTTTACCAGACTGCAGGTAGACCACCTCAGCATGGGAATCTACTCCGTTCAACAACGACTGAGAATCCCGCACTCTGGCATCTACAAAAATTATCGTGTCATGGGCAGGCTGAGACTCCGGCGCAGCCGTAGCATACTCGGGCGGTGTGTACGCTGCCGCTGCATTAAGCAGAGTTTGAGTATCATGCGTCAGTGTTGCGGTTTGTAGCGCATCGCCCGAATGGGAATCAGGTATAGCCGCATCCGCGGTAGCTGCGGCGGCCCCATCGAATAGAATTCGCGGCTC
The DNA here is from genome assembly GCA_001644045.1 of Methylomonas methanica. Taxonomy (GTDB): domain Bacteria; phylum Pseudomonadota; class Gammaproteobacteria; order Methylococcales; family Methylomonadaceae; genus Methylomonas; species Methylomonas methanica. The sequence goes on from LUUF01000005.1 coordinate 25,028, forward strand.
TAAGGCGAAGGCGCGTAGAACGTTCGGAGACGGCGAAGCGGCGACGGAGCTGGAATTTCTCGCCAATGGGTTGTTACTACTGTACTTGAAGACTCTCATGGCGGCTTTCCCGTTTAAATCGACTGGGGCTATAAATTTTATTTACCGAGTATTTTGATACTGCTGTCCATCTACACCGGTTTGGCAGAAATAACATTGGCTCGACTGTCACGACCATCTTGCCAAAAACACATATTGGCGTACTGCTCGAACAAATCCGGCGGTAAAACGGTTGCACGGCGTTCCAGCGCTACTTTTGGCCGGATGCGGTGCAAGCCGGACAATCCCAAATTATTATCAAACTCAGGGGCGTCATATTCGACCTGGGTGTAATTGTGTTCAAAAGGCGTCTCGCCCAGAAAACTATAAATCAAGGGCAATACTTTGTCCGGCGCCTGAGCCAGTAACTCGTAGTCCACCACCAGCAAAGACGCGGCCTGTTCGCCGTAAAAAGCCTCTTTAAGCGCGGACCACGAGAAACCCACCAGTCGGTTGCGCTGCGCTAAGGTGTCCACACGACTGTAAACCGTATTGCGTTCCACATCGTCATTGAACAACAGGGTGTTTTCGTAAGGATTGCCGCGATACAAACGCTCGATGCTGTCCATAATCCAAGCTACGTTGCGCACACACGCGATGATCTTGGCGTCGGGAAACAGATCAAGGATAGCGGGTAATTTAGCGCACCACAGACGATTGGTATCAAACACGACGGTTGTGTCGGATTTGTCGGCATAATAATTTTCAAATAAACCGGTTAACAAGCGGCGACGCTGTTCAACAGTGACCACCGGCCCCCATTCGCTACCGGCACTGACCTGGCCCAACAAACCTGAAAACAAAGCACCCACAGGGCTGCTCATACCGGCATAGAAGTTTGGGTTTTGCCGTAAAATTGCCGCCAACAAGGTGGAGCCTGAGCGGGGTAAACCGGATATAAAATGGTAGCGATGGCTCATTCGCTATATGCCATATCAAGATTAGTTTTTTGAACGATTGGCATACCGAATTCCAAGATTTTATGTCTTTATTTAAAAAATTTGCCCATCACCTTAGACAACATATTGAAGGCTGTCCAACCTGAATAAGCCAGTTTTCCCAAGTATTTGCCATGCATTCTTAGTTAAGGAGGATCTCTAAAAGTTAAAAAATCTCCCTCTCCTTTATGTCCTGCGGGTTCGGTGGGAGAGTGTTTAGAGCTTCCGTTAAATGAATGCTGGTCTATCAAGTCGAGTCTGCGTCGGAAACAAGCAGTTGTTGGAGTCTAGCATTACTAAAATCAGCCGGTAAACCGAACAAGTCGATTAATGCCTGTCAAACAACAAAAAAAATCTACCTGTCTCGTCACAACCTAATAATTCAAACTGCGGCGTGTTCCGCAAACGCTTGCGATAGCTTTTGCAAAAATATGTCGACGTCGCGTTGCATACCTTTACTGCCGTCGGCGCCAATCTGCTCAGTTAACGAAGGTTTACCGTTAGAAATGGCAGTTGTTCTATCTCTTACGTGGGCATCCGCGGGCTGCGTGCGGGAACTTGCCGTATCGGCTTTTAACACCATGATTATCGTAACTTGATTGCCTTTAGTGTCGGTGGCAACAATCTTGATTTTGACGGGTTGTTTGCCTAACGGCGCATGTGGATCAACTTGTATGCTGCCATCACGATTATCAAACTGTATCCACGCCGGCAGTGAACGGCCGTCGGCCAGACTGACGTCGTAACGAATGACACCATTGCTGTCCAAGCTCATCAATAATTCAGCGGGCAGGCTTAGATGACGGCCTTGCGCGCTGGATAAGTCCAGTTTCGCCTCGAGCATTTCCGAACGGGTTTCGCCCCAGATTTGATGAAAATAATCCCGGTCACCGCTCAAGGTCAATACGGGCGATACAGCCGAATTTAAAATCGACAGTCCTTCGCCGCTTCGCCCCATATCGAATGGCAGTATTTCGAAGCTGTGGCTGTGATGAGTTGCGGTTAACATCGCATTCCAGCCGTTAAAATCGACGATCTGCGCCGCGTTGATGCCGTCGTTTGTGATTGGGTCAGTGGCTAGCGATAGAAAACCGGGATCGACTACAATGTCGTTAGCCGCCAGATCGTAATCACCGTTGCTACCGTCGGTCAGCGTAATCACCACCCTATCTACCAAACCATCGCCATTACGGTCGATCAACGTCGCGCCGTCGTCAAACGTGCTTAGGCTTTGATCGTCTAAAAACTCAAAAAAATGCGGGATCGGATTATCGAGTGTGGGACCAAATTTAATAAAACTGTTGGCCCTAACCCCGCTCGGCAAGTCCAAGACCACTCGTGTCTGCACGCCGGGCCGGCCGGCATCCAAATCCCGCAAGCTTTGCCCCGCCACGGCGGTAATCGTAAAAAACAAGGGATCAGTTGCCGCGCGGATGTTTTCGGGTAAGGCTTGCCCTGCAAACCGGCTATCGGTCAGGGCTTTGATACTGATGTTTTCCAATTGAATAGTGGCGTCGACCTGCACATCTTGCGATGTTAAGTTGTTTTGCGAACTGGTCGACGTCGTGCCGCCAATCAACACCACAAAACTTCCTGTCGCCGCGGATGCGCCGCTGTTAAAGTTAGCAACGCTAAAACCGGGGAAGGTGGCTACCGCGTTTTGCAAATAATCCGCTATGCCGTCCTGATTAAAGTCGCCATTGGTTGAACCGCCGGTTTCGATAGCCGGATCGACGCCATCAAGGTCGGTCAGGATTTCCACTGTCAAACTTTGAAAGGTACTGGCGTTACCGGCCTGATCCACCAAGGCCGCTTGCACCTGGTAAATACCGTCCGGAATTTGAATTTGGCTGGTTAACGATAAAGTCAAGCCGCTTAAGCCGCCCTGCACTTCCAGCAAGGATTTGCTAGCGATGATCGTACGCTGACCGTTTAAAAGAATACTAATCTGTACCGTATCGGTAGCAACGGCGCTGTTCGGTAAAGTCACATCGAAACTTGGCGTCACGTCGTTGGTCAGGTTGTCCGTATTGGATGCACCGGTATCGGAAGCAGCTTGTAAATCCAGTAAGGTCAAAGCTTGCGGCGCAACCGTATCGATTGTTAATCCTTGATCGGCGCTGCTACCGCTACTGCTGGCAACTAAGGTATAAGCACCATCGTTTAATGCGATGCTGACCGGCGTTGACCAAACACCGCTGCTATTGGCGGTGACCGTAAAAGTCTGCAGCACCGTATTACCGGATTTTATTTGCACTGTGACCGCACTGCCGGCGGGCGCTGTACCTTGAATCACAATATCGGTATCGTTGGTAATAAAATCGCCGGGCGTACCTCTATCCTCGCCGATGCCGGTAATCGCCACATCGGTCACTTCCAGAGTTTGGTTGGCGCTGGCCGAATTGCCGACAGTATCCACCGCCGTGGCGATAATGCCGGCAAGCCCGGTTAAACCACCCACCGGGAACGTGCCTGATGCCGGCGACTCAGTTCCGGTATCGACATGCCAAGTTCCGCCGCTTTGGACAATGACGTTATAAGTGATGCTGTTATTGGTAGCCGGATTGTTATCGGGGTCGATAATGACAGTTAACGTCGCGCCGGCCGGCAAATTGGTGATACCGCTGATGACTGGTGTGTGATCGGTACTGCTGGCCGCCGAAGTGATTGAAATTAATGGTGGCGTGGTATCTATACTCAATTCGCTGCTGGTGCTGTCCGATGCGTTATTACCGGCGGCGTCACTAACCGTCGCAGTAATACTGTAACTTTGACCATCGCTAAAGCTGCCCAAGGTACCCGAGGAAACCGCCGCCGAACCGGTGTCGATACTCCAAACGCCGGAATTAACCGGCACATTGGTATAGGTGGCACCATTAATCGTAACGGTTAACGTCTCGCCCGCCGCCAAACTGGCGGTCCCGCTAATGGTGGGCGTGGTGTCATTCGTGCGCAGATTGGTCACTGTCGGTGTAGCCGGAGCACTATTGTCGAGCAAGTAACTCTCGTCCGCACCAGCCGGAGCCAGGTTGGTCAAGGCATTCGTCGCCAGGTCATCGATACTAGCGCTAGCGGCTAAATCCAAACCGACACTGCCGTTAAAACCGGCCAGATCGCCGCCGGATACCGTCACATCGTAAACTGACGCAGACACTTGACTGACGGCGGTTACCGCCGCCGTGGTGCTGCCATTGACCGCAAAGTCGGCAACACCGACATTTTGTACATCTTCCGAAAAAGTCACCCGGAATACCAGGCTGTTGGCGTTGGTATCGGCAGTGCTTGGCGTTTGTCTGACGATGCTGCTGACGCGCGGCGCTGTAATGTCGCCGGCAGTAACAACCAATTCGTTGCTGGAGACATCGATACCGGCATTACCTACCGCATCGGTAGCAGTGACGGCAACTTCATAAGTCCCTGCGGTCAAGGCCGAAATCAGATTATCCGCCAACGTCCAGCTGCCGTCGCCGTTATTCGTCGCTGCATAAGTATTGCCATTGACCACAACTTGAATCGTTGCATTGGCGTCGTTGACGGTACCACTGAGTGACGGCGTGGTATCCGTCGTATTCTTAGCGGTAATCGTGACTGTCGGCGCGATATTATCCAGGGTATACACTTCGTCAGCACCAGTCGGAGCGAGGTTGGTCAAGGCATTCGTCGCCAGATCAGCGATACTGACACCAGCGGCCAAATCCAAACCGACACTACCGTTAAAACCAGTCAGATCGCCGCCGGATACCGTCACATCGTAAACAGACGCAGATACTTGGCTAACGCCGCTTACCGCCGCAGTAGTGGTGCTATTGACCGCAAAGTCGGCAACACCGACATTTTGCACATCCTCCGAAAAAGTCACCCGGAATACCAAGCTGTTGGCGTTGGTGGCGGCAGTGCTTGGCGTTTGCCTGACAATGCTCGTCAGGCGTGGTGCTGTAATATCCGATATGCCGCTTACCGCCACGGCAGTTGTAGCGGTATTTGAAATATTGCCGGCATCGTCCCTGGCATTGAAGGCAAAACTACGGGCACCCGCGCTGCTGCTAGCCCCCAATGCGTTTTGGTACTGTATGTCTCGGATAACGTCGCGTGCCTGGCTGCTGGTAAATGCGGCAAAATCGGCTTTCTGAAGGGTGAATACGCCGAGCGCGTAATTGATGTTGACTGAAACGCCTCCCACCGTTAGGCCGGTTTGCGCCCCGGAGCTACCGTTGGCGGCAAGTGTCGTCGCGCCAAAAATAAGTTTTTCATCCACACCGTCTTGCAAACCGCTCACCGTGATAGTCAGCGCGCTAACCTGATCGGAGCTTTCCGTTAGCGTAGCCGGGTCGCTGTTATCATCCAGGCTTACCAGTGCACCGTCGGTGCTGGTTACGGAGTGATTCAAGCTGGCGCCGTTGCTGGGGTCCAGATCGATAACCGGCGCGGTGGTATCCGCCGCCGGGGTGCTGTTGGTAAGAGCTTGAGTAAAATTAGCCGCGACATTGCCGGCACCGTCCTGCAAAGGACTGCTGCCGGGGGCTGTATACGTTAAGGAGATTGAATCGCTACTGCTCACGGAATAGGCCAGCAACAAGGTCACGGTTTTAGCGACCGCGTTGACGTTAACCGCATTCACCGCAATCGGTGTGCTACCGTTTTTGGTCACAACAAATGAGCTGGGATCCGGCACAACACTCGCGAGGCCGGACCCGGTTTCGCTATAGTTCAGCGTGACCGTACTGAAATTGATACCGGCTGAATTCAGAGTAGGCGCGAGATTATCAAGCGTGTAGGTCTGCTCGGCAGCCGGCGTGGTATTGCTGAGAGTATTGCTGGCCGTATCGCTAATGTTTTGCCCGCCCGCGAAATTCAGATCGACCAGACCATTGTTATTGGTGACACCGTTGACCGTGACATCCCAAGTGGCACCCGAACCAGTGACACTGGCAATACTGGCACCGCTGGCACCTGCGCCGGCCAAGGAAAAGTCGGCGACATCGATATTGGCTACCGCCTCGCTAAACACCACCCGAAACACCAGTGCGTCGGCATTGGTGATTTCCGCACTCGGTGTCTGCCGAGCTATGCTGACTACTGTTGGCGCCGTGGTATCGCTAACGCCAATGCCCGAAACCGTGAAGTCAAGCGTGTTGGACTGCGTATTGGCATTACCGGCCACATCAGCCACGCCCGACGCCGGCATCCAAATGGAAGCGGTGCCATCGACCGCGGGCGTCAAGGTCAAGGTATAGCTACTACCGCTGCCGGCCAAACTACCGAGGCTAGCGCCGTTAGATACCGCAAAATCGCTGAGTTGCAGACCGGTGACGTCTTCAGCAAAATTGACATTGATCGTGATGGGCGTCGCACCGCTGATGCTGCTGGATGCCGCGCTTAAAACCGCCAGCGGCGGGGTTTTGTCGTGTTGGAAACTGGCTGTATCCAGATAGCTGTTACCGCTGTCATCGGTATAACTGGCATTGATGGTCACGGTGCCGTTATTGAAGCTACTCAAATCCAGCGCGGTCAAGGTCCAGGCATTGTTCGTCACCGTTGCGGTATCGACTATGGAACGGTTGCCATCGGTTATGGTTATTGTGACGATTCCGCCATTGGCGACGCCGGCGGTGGTACCGGATATCGTCACTGCATCGTCTTCGCCGGCATTGGCAATGCCGTCTCCGCCCACGCCGGCCACCGGCTCCGTGACGATGATAGTCGGTGCGTTATTATCCAAGGTTAATGTCTTGGTGGCCGTGGTAAAACTATTGCCGGCCAGATCGGTGCCGCTGGCACGCACCCCTACCGTTCCCGAGATCGGCGTGCTTGCCTCGATCGACCAGGAGCCGCCAGCCTGCACAGTGGCGTTGTAAGATTGCTTGTCGCCCCAGTTACCGTCGTTATTAGGATCGATATCCACTGTGATAGTGCGGCCGGCCTCCAGGTCGGACGATCCGGTGATCAACGGCGTTGAATCGTTGGTTTTGCTGTTGGTGGTAACGCCTATGGTCGCGGTGGTATCGATTATAACGACTTGGGTAGCGGTGGCCTGATTGCCGGCCGTGTCGCTCGCTCGCGCAGTCAAGGTGTAAGTGCCATCCGCCAACGCGTTTGCCGTGCGGTCGAGCGACCAGCTTCCGCCAGTCGCAGTCACGGTAGTAGTAAAAACCGTCAGGTTATTGGCATCGCTCAGGGTAAGCAAAACCGCACTATTGGCTTCAGCGGTTCCCGAAAACACCAGCGTATTGTCCTGAGTGATGTAGTCACTGTTGCTATCGCCGCTGTCGTTATTGATAGCTGTGATAGCAACCGTTGGCGCAGCCACATCGATAGTAAATGCTTGGCTGGCGGTGGCGGTATTACCGGCTGAATTAGTGGCTACCGCCACCAAAGTATGGTTACCGGCGGCAAGTGTGCTGCCACTGTAGTTAAGAGTCCAATTGCCGCTGCCGTCGGCGGTCTGCGTGCCGCCAATCTGGCTACCGTCCACCTTGACCACGACGCTGCTGCCAGCCTCGGCCTTGCCGGTAAAGGTTAGCGTTTGATCGTTAGTAATAAAGTCTGTCGCCGATACCCCGCTATCGCCGCTCAACGCGGCTATCGTATCGGCAACAACAGAACCCGAATTACCGGCCGCATCGCTAGCGGTTACGGTGACTTTACTATTGGTAGTCAGACCCGTCGCCGGAAACGATCCGGAAACAGGCGTGGCGGTTTCGGTATTGATACTCCAGGTATTTGGGCTACCGCTTTGCACGATGGCGGTATAACTGACATCGGTAGAGCCGTTGTTATCCGCGTCGATGGCTATACTAACCGTCGCGCCCGGCGCCAGATCGGTGGTGCCGGCGATTATCGGCGTCGAGTCGCCGACGGTCGGACCGGATGTAACGTGTATCACCGGCGCTTTGGTGTCATAAAGCTGCGTAGCTTGGGTGGCCGCAATGTTACCGAGTAAACTGCTGCTGCCGGTTGCGGCGCTGGAGCCGACATCGACCGTAATCGTGCCATTATTGGTATTAGCCGTGGGCGTGACCACCAGCGTATAACTGGCGCCGCTACCGGAAAATGCACCTTTGCTACCGCCCGAGACAATGACGTCGGACGCATCAAAACCGGTTACCGATTCTGAAAACGTAAAGGTGTAGGTTACGTCGCCATTGGCGATGCCGCTCGTGTTGTCGGCGATAGCGACCGTCGGCGCAATCGATACGCCATTGGTATGAGTGGGGCTGGCAACAGCGGTAGCAATCACTGTTGAACTGCCGGATGCGGTCAGTAATTCGGCGGTTACCAGTATTGGCCCATCCTTGAACGTATCCATATTAAAACCGGCGCTAGTCCAATTGCCGCCCGTTGCGGTGAGCTCCTGGCTAAGCGTATTAGTGCCATCGCTAACGGTTACTTTCACCACGCCGCCGGCAGTCGCCGTGCCGACGATGACTACCGAATTATCTTCAGTCTCGTCTATCACGTCGGTTAGCGCATCGGCGGCAATGGTGGAAATAGCGACAGCGCCAACGGTGCCGCGTTCGACATGCCCTGTGTCAGTTCCCGTATTTCCGGCCACATCGGTACCTGTCGCCGTCACAATGTAGTACTCACCAACATTATTTAAGGCGTTGGTCGGTACGGTACCGGTCGTGGGGGTTTGGGTCGCCGTATCCACCGACCAGGCTCCGGCGGTTACAGCCAGATTGTTGTAAACAACCGTGCGGTCGAATACGAAATTGCTGCCGCTTTTCAGATAGATATCGATACTGACATTCACAGCGCTAATATCGGTTGCGGCCGTTCCTGAAACCACGGGCTTATTGCCCGAAACAAACTGGGACTTAACGACAACCGGCGCCATCGTGTCATGAATCACAGTCTCGGAATCGGTGGCTGAAGCCAGCGTTGCGGTAACGGTCAACGTACCTTCGCGTAAGCCGGATAAATCCAGCGCGCTCGTCGTCCAATTATTACCGCTCAGGTTGATACCGGTCTGCTCGACATAGGTACCGTTGACATCGGTAACCCGCAATGTCACGGTTTGCCCACCGGCATTGGTCGCCGTGCCGCTAATCGTGGCGGTATTATCCTCGGCGTTGTTGAAATAGCCGCCGCTAATCGGCGCGGTGATGCTCACGGTGGGTACGGTCACCGTTAAATCGCTGTTGGCAGTCACCTGGACCGCATTGCTATCGGTAGCGGTCGCCAACACATCGAACGTACCCACCAATCCGTTAGCCGGAAAAACCCCGGAGATTGGTATTGCACTACCGGTATCCAACGACCAATTGCCGCCGCTAACCGCCACCGAATAACTCACGGCATCGGATAAATTGCCGTCGTTGTTCGGATCGATGCGCACCGTCACATAGGCTTCGGTGGAGGTACCGTTAATCACCGGCGTGGTATCGGCACTGCTGGTCAGGCCCGTGATCGCGACCGAGGGGCCGCTGATCAAGGTTAGTTCGCTCGTGCTGGTGTCCGTGGCGGTACCACCGCTGTTACGCACCACATGCGCTAGCACTTCGTAAGGTGAAGCACCGGTGCTCAACACATCACCGTTCGGGATGGTCAGACTCCACGCATTCCCTGAAACAATCAGCCCCGCCTGGGTGAGGTAAGGCGTGGCATTAATGCTGATGCTTTGCCCGGTATTCCCGCTGGTCGCATAAAGCACACCATTGACCAGCACATAAAGTTTATCGGTACCGCCGTTGTCGCCGGCCCAATTCCCGGTAATCGTCGGAGTGGTATCGTTGGTGGTCAAGAGATTGACCGTCGGCTTGATAATGGCTGTGGCATTAGCGGTATTGCCAGCCGCATCGCTGCCGGATGCCGTGACTTTGGCGCTAGTGGTAATTCCCGCCGCCGGCAAGGTACCACTCACTGGTGTTACCGTAGCGGTGTTAACAGACCATGTTCCCCCACTGGCAACAATAGCCGCGTAGGTCAAATCTATACTGCCATTGTTATCCAAATCGACATTAACGGTAATGCTGGAACCCACCGGCACATCGGTGCTGGTACCGCTAATAAGCGGCCGGCCGATACCAACGGCATCCACGCCCAAGCTAGGCGGTAAAGTATCGTGTTGCAGCGCTACATTATCGCTGGTTGATCCGCTGACCAGGGTATTGCCGCTATTGGCCGTGACCAAATCCCCCGTCACGGTCAACGCACCTTCCGCCTGGGTATGCAAATCAACGCCTGAAACGCTCCAGACGCCACTGCCGTTTGCCTGCGTCCAGACCACGACATCGCCCGTGCCGCCATCGGTATCGGTAATGGTCAATCTTACCCATTGATTAGCGGTAGCCGTACCGCTCAAGGTAACCGCATCGTCTTCTAAGGCATTGAGAATATTATCCACGCCGATCGGTTCGTTAATCGTCACGCCTGGACCGGCGCTGATCGGTGAACTGCTGGTCATGGGATCGGTAAACGATCCCAAGGAGCTAAATGTGGCATTTTTATCGTAACTCGCGCCCACACCATTCAAATCGCCGTTGATCGGGCCTGGCTGGGTTTGAGTAAAGTTGACATAACGGACAACGGTGTCCTTGTTAAAGCCGGAGATGCCGGTTAATCCCCGGGGACCGACCACGCCGTTACGATCGACTGGCGAAGGTTTGGCGAGGACGGTTGCCAGATCGGCAATTGAAATTTTCCAGCTAACAAATACGTCGGTCTTACCGTCACCGGTGAGATCCGCGCCCGTTCCAGGGCCGGCTCTTAAGCTGGAATCCCCCCAATGCGGATCGCTAGCCGCTGAGACTGCGGTTACGTTATAGGTGCTGGTATTCGCAAAGGGATAAATGCCGTTGTTCGGCAACCAACCCGTCGGCAAAGCCATGGTTGTGGTGGTGTTGGGGGAATTATTCAGGCCGGTTCCCGGATCCATCAATTTGACGGCTTGCGTGTTATTACGGCCATCCACGGACATGAAAATATCGATTCTGCCATCAAGATTGGCATCCATACCGACAATCCCCACCCCGCCGAAATAGGTGTTGCTGGTGGGATTATCGATGCGCATCCTGAACGCCAGGTAATCGTCATTCGGATTGTCCGGCGTGCCATTGTCGTCGAACGCGGCGAAAAGCGACCCGTGCACGGCATCGCCTATGATGTCGGTATCGGCGGCACCGGCTTGGCTATCGCCGGCGGGATCTTTGTTGACACCATACATAACCGCCGTCCAGCCGGCACTACCACTCAAATTGACGGTGGACAGCCGACCTTGATAGGCATCGATAGCCTCCGGGGACACCGCGCTTTGCGACTCGACAACCCCAACGGTTTGTTCTAGCTGCCAATCCGCGCCGTATCTAAGATTGCCGGTAGCATTGTTGCTGGCGGCAACATCTGCTCCGGTTAGGTTGGCCAGCACTTGCGTCAGCGCCAGGCCATCGGCATGCGACGCGAGATTGCACCCGTAGAGCAGCATATCGCCGTCTGTCCGTAATGACGCGCCTATCCTGCTCAACTCGGCCTGAAAGTCATCCAGATTGTACTGGGTAAATAATTGACCGCCCAAGGTCAGTTCGCCATCGTTACCGTGGCTGAAAATATGGATTGCCGCGAGATTTTCACGCTCCTGGACGGCGTTGGCAATTTGCGTCCAGGCATTTTCATCGCTGTCCAATACCACGACATCAACATCGCTACGTAAACTCGAAGCCAATGTTTGCCAATCGGCCAGTTGAGTATCGATAAAAGCAATTTCGTTATGCTGAGCTGGTTCGAGATTAGATGCTGGCGGACTCAAGGCTGCAACAGCATCGAGCAACGTTTGCGCATCCTGGGCCAACGCGCTGTTTTCACTACCATCGGGCATAGAGCCTGCCTCGGTTTGTGCGTCGACCGTAGCCGCCGCCGCGCCATCGAACAAAATTCGCGGCTCCAGGGCATAAGCTGTCAAAGGCACCGCAGCGGCAGGTTGGCTTTTCGAATTTTTGGGGAGCATGATGATACCGATTAGGCGCGATCTAAACTCCGTAAATTTTAATGTACCCTTTTAACCGCTTAACCTAAACATTCGAATATTGCGGCTTTATTGCAGCGCATTTTTTGCAATACGCCCTGCTGCGCAAAGCCTACAAACGCATTCCCATCGATAAATTTAGCTGTTGGCTAATATCAATGCCGATTCTGGGTCCGCCAATTCTCGACTATGCCCTCCACATCCAGATCATCCGGGCCTTCGCGCCAGCTGGTGTAGTAATCGACGTCGTTACTTTTCGGTTCCGGGTTGGGCCGATAGATTTGTACGCGAGTCGGCAACGGCGCGGCCTCGCCTAGCACTAACGCTTCACCTCGGCCGAGCGAACTGAGAATATCGGCCAAGTCGCCTTCCGCCTCCGGCACCAAACCGCGAATATATTGCTGGTCGTCCGGGTTGGTGGTGCGCAGGCAAATGAAGGAGCTGCATTGCGCCAGCATGGTTTCCGACAATTCGGTGGGCCGCTGACTGACCACGCCTATCGACACCCCGTATTTACGCCCTTCCTTGGCGATCCGTTCCATCATCTTCTTGGTACCGTCGAATTGCCCGCCTTTTTCGCGCGGGATATAGGCATGCGCTTCCTCGCAGATTAATGTGATCGGAAACTCGCGGCGGCGCGGATTCCAGTAGTTGAATTCATACGCCAACCGGCCGACTTGCGCGGACACCGCCGGCCGCACGTCGGTGGGTACGGAGCTGAGATCGACGACGGTGATGTTGGCTTTTTTTTGCCCCAATCCCACGAATTGTCTGAGCAAATCCGCCATGCTGGCCGAGTTGTTGCGTTTTTTAGGCTTCAATAAAAAATCGTAACGCACGTCATTGAAACGGCTCTGCATCGTCACCAGAAACTCATCGAACTGGCCGAATAACGCCCCCTTGGTTTTACCGAAATCCTTGCGCTCCTCGTTGGCGGCCTTAAATTGCATATACATTTCCGCCAGCGAAAAATAAATCGGCGTGTCTATCGATACCACGCCTAGGCCAATGGCTTTGGCTTCCTTGCGTTTCAGTTGTTGCAGCACTTCGCGCATGAAAGACATCTGCATCGAAGCGCCTCTATCGTCTCTATCGATGAACAAGTCCACCAGCTCGGCATAAGACATCATCCAGTACGGCATTTCCAGATCCATCGCATCCACGTAGTTGACCTGCTCTGCGGGAAACGCCGATTCGATGCTGCCATCCGGCCGCTTCCAGCAATATTCACCGTGCAGATCCAGCATGATCATGTGGGTTTTGGGCATGGCTTTCATCGTGTGTTGAATCAAGCTGGTCACGGTCCAGGATTTACCGGAACCGGACTGGCCGATGATCGCAAAATGCCTGCCGAACAGCGCGCGCGGATCCAGGCTCAGGTGATAATCCTTATGACTGGCCAACTGCCCAATAAAAAATTCGTAATCGCGGAATTTGGAAAAAATCGCATTGATCTCGCTCAAGCCCACCGCATACACCGCCGCGCCCGGCGTTGGATAATGGCGCACGCCGCGAATGAACACATTGCTTTCATTCAACTCGCCGACCGGAATCAAGGCAATAAAACGGTCCGTAGCGCGATTGCCGGCGCCGTCAAAGCGATCGCGCTCCCACATTTTGAACACCAAGGCCAGCACGCCGATGTGCGATTGGCGAATCACCACATACGAGCCGATATGGCCGGCCAGTATTTCTTCATCGCCGAGTTTTATGATCGGCGCCGCCGTCGAATGTTCTTCGGTGATACGGGCATCCATACCGTCGCCTCTGACTTCGGTTAAATGGCCGATCAGGATGTTTTGCGTTTGCTGCGTCATGATGTCCTCTCTGGTAAAGCCGCTGGGCTAAGCTTAGACGATTTTTAAGGTCCGTCCCGCTCGCAACAGTCTTGCCATCCGTCCGGGGCAAAGACGCGGTTTTGCGCCAAAATGGCAAACAAATCACAACAAACGTTACAACATGGGGCTAGGTCCGTCATGGTAAGCCGTTGAACGTTTGGCACTTTTGACTGACGAAGCGTTGCGGTCTGATTATTGCTATCATCGAACCAGCATCATTTAATATTACACAAGAGGTGAATATGAAAATCGGCATACCCAAGGAAATCAAACCGAACGAAAACCGGGTGTCGGTGGTACCGTCCGGCGTTGCCGCGCTGGTAAGCGCCGGCCATAGCATCACCATGGAAAGCGGCGCGGGCGTTGGCGCCGGCTTCGAAGACTCGCTATACCAGGCCGCCGGCGCACAGCTGGTGGACGGTCCGGAACCGGTTTGGGCCTCCGCGGAGATGATCGTCAAGGTCAAGGAGCCGATAGAACCCGAGTGGTCACGGATTCGGCCCGGCCAAACGTTATTTACCTATTTTCATTTTGCTGCCAATCGCCCGTTGACCGAGGCGCATCTGGCTTCCGGCGCCACCTGTATCGCTTATGAGACGGTGCAATTGGCATCCGGCGAATTACCCTTGCTGACGCCGATGTCGGAAGTGGCCGGCCGGCTGGCGGTGCAGGAAGGCGCGCATTACCTGGAAAAACTTTATGGCGGCCGCGGCATGTTACTGGGCGGCGTGCCGGGCGTATTGCCGGCCAAGGTCTTGATTCTGGGGGGCGGGGTAGTCGGCACGCAGGCGGCAAAAATGGCAGCGGGTTTGGGCGCGCAGGTCACGGTAATGGATTTGTCGCTGGAACGCCTGCGCCAGCTTAGCGATATTTTGCCAGCGAATGTGCAGCTATTATTTTCCAGCCGGCACGCCATCCTCGAACAAATTCGCACCGCAGATCTGGTCATCGGCGGCGTACTGGTCACAGGGGCAGCCGCACCCAAGCTGATCCGCGCCGAAGACTTAAAATTGATGCAAGCCGGCGCGGTGATCGTGGATGTGGCGGTAGACCAAGGCGGCTGCGTGGAAACCACCCATCCCACTACCCATGCCGATCCGATTTATATCATCGACAATGTCGTGCATTATGCGGTCGCCAATATGCCCGGCGCGGTACCGCGCACCTCGACACTGGCATTAACCAATGCCACCTTGCCCTATGCGCTGCAACTGGCCAACAAGGGCTGGCAACAAGCGCTGCGCGAGAATTCGGCTTTACTGAAAGGACTAAACATCGTGGCCGGCAATGTCACGTGCCAAGGCATTTCGGATGCGTTCGGTTTTAATTACCTGTCCCCGGAACAATTCCTGAACTGAAGCAATTCCCAATTGGCCATGATGCCGGCCGCATAAAAAAGGGGCCTTTCGGCCCCTTTCGTTTATCTGACTGATAAAGCTCAGTTAAAGCTGGAACCTGGCGTTCCTGGCAATTGCGGAATGGTTTGCGCGGGGAATTCGCCGGTCAGAGCGTTCAAAAACGCGACGATGTCGGCAACGTCCGCGTCAGGCAGTTCTTTATTCAATTGCAATTTAGCCATCAACCAAACCGCTTTATCCAAGGTTTTTACCGAACCGTTGTGCATGTAAGGCGCGGTTAACGCTACGTTACGCAAAGTCGGAACTTTCCACAGATGTTCGTCGCTGTCCTTTTTGGTGACTTCAGCCAAGCCTTTGTCTTTTTGAAAGTGGTATTGCGCTTCGAAAAAGCCGCTGGAGTTAACGGGGAATTTTTGGAATACGCCTGGACCGTTGAAAGCAGGTCCGCTATGGCAGCTGGTGCAACCCAGTTCCACGGCTTTTTTCAGGCCGCGTTCTTGCTGTTCCGTCAATGCGTCTTTGTCACCTTTGACATATTTGTCGTAAGCGCTATTTGGGGTAATCAGGGTTCTTTCGTAGGCGGCAATCGCTTTGGTGGCGTTGTCTTTGGTAATGGCTTCGGCGTCGCTACCAAAGGCCAATTCGAAGGCATGGCGATAGCCTTTGATGGTTTTCAAACGAGCGACCACGTCATCCCAGCTTTTCATGCCCATTTCGATAGGGTTGGTGACTGGACCTGCCGCTTGCGCTTCCAGGCTGTCGGCGCGGCCGTCCCAGAACTGAACCTTATTGAACGCAGCATTCCAGACAGTCGGCGCGCTACGGCCGCCGGTTTGACCATTAACGCCCATGGAGTTTGGCCGGTTATCTTCGCCGCCCAACATGGTGTTGTGGCAGGACGCACAAGCAACAGTGCCCGTGGAAGACAGGCGCGGATCGTGATACAGCATTTTGCCCAGTTCAACCTTTTCGGGTGTGGTGGGGTTATTCGCCGGCGCCGGCGCTGTGGTGGGCAGCGCATCCGCCGCCATAACGGACATCGAACCAGTCAGCGCTATCGCAGAAACCAGCATACGAAATTTAAACATGAGATCCTCCTAAGTAATTATAGTGAGCCAAGGGCTGCCGAATTGTAAGATATTGGCGCTCGGCAGGTAAATTAAATTGCATCGTCAACGATAGCCGCCCCCAAAACCGGCGGCCAGACTGGCGTTAAAATTTTTGCAGCAACTTGCTTAATTGCTTTAGCGCTTCGTCGATGGCGAATCGGTCGATTTTTTTAGCAATGTCTTCTAACAAGGGCAGATGTTCATGTCCGGCCATGCTGCGCCGCAATTGCTCGAGCATCGATTCGGCGGCGCCCAGATCGCTTTCCAGCAACTGCGACAACTTGGCCAAATCCGCCGCTATCTCCGCGTCGGCAACCGTTGCAGCTTCTTGCCCCTGAACGGTCTCTCGGCTATCCGCCACTGTTTGCAAGGTCTGAATTTCCGCGATTAATTTACGCAAAAATCCATCCATGCGCTGCAAGTGTTCAGCGGGCGGAATTTGATTTTGCTTAAGCACAATATCGATACCGGCGGCGGCTTCGAATAATTCCACCGCCCCCAAATTGCCGCTGACGCCTTTCAAGGCATGGCAACGCTCTTCGGCCTGCTTCAGTTCGCCGGCGTTAATCAAGCCGCGAATCTCGGCGACGGCATCCGGGTAGTGCTCCTGAAAACGGTATAACTGTTTGCGGTAAGCGTCCGGATTGCCGCCGATCCGCCTTATGCCTTGCACAATATCCAGACTGGTCAAGGTTTGTAAATCTTTTGGATAATCCGCAACCTGATAAGTCCACGCCGCTTCACTGCCCTGACTGCCATCGGCAGCAATCGGAATCCAGGTCGCCAAGGCTTTGAACAACCGGTCGGGATCGATCGGTTTGGTGACGTGATCGTTCATGCCCGCCTCCAGGCTTTTCTCGACATCGCGGGCCATGGCGTGAGCGGTCATCGCGATGATGGGCATAGCGGCATAGCGTCGATCCCCCTCGGATTGCGCCAAGGCCCGAATCTGGCCGGTGGCCTGCAAACCGTCCAGCACCGGCATCTGGATGTCCATCAAGACCGCATCGTAATGATGTTGCCGGACCATGCTCACCGCTTCCGAGCCGTTGACCGCTTCATCGACCTGAATATCATGGCTGCGCAGCAATTCGCAGGCAAACTCGCGGTTGATTTCGTTATCCTCGACCAGTAACAGCCGAATTCCTTGCAGCTGTTTGCTGCCGGCGATATCCGCGCCGCCCAGCTGTTTAAATTTGTCGACCACGCCCTGGATCCGGCCCCGGCCCAGCGCGGATAGGATCGCATCCAGCAATGAAGACGGCGATACCGGCTTGATCAAAAAGCCATCGATACCGGCCCGACCCGCCAGCCGCATCACATCCTCGCTACCATAAGCGGTGACCATGATGATCTTGGGTTGCGGCACCAAACTCGTGTCGGCGCGAATCTGTCTGATCGCTTCGTCGCCGTTCATGCCCGGCATTTTCCAGTCCATCAACACCACATCGAAGGGCTGATCGGCCGGCATGTCCCGCAAAGCACTCAGCGCGGCGGCGGCACTCGCCGAACAGCTTACTCGCAACTGAAACGGCCGCAGCATATCGCTGATGATTTCCCGGGAAGCGTCGTTGTCATCCACCACCAACACCCGCACGTCGGCGAGCAATTTACCTATGCTTTGTTCTAGCGCGTCTTGATGCAGCAAGGTGTCCGTGGCAACGCCCAAGCGCACGGTGAAGCAAAAAGTCGTGCCCTGGCCCAGTTGCGACTGCTCGATCCAAATCCGGCCCCGCATCATTTCCACCAGGGTTTTGCAGATAGCCAATCCCAAACCGGTGCCGCCGAAGCGCCGACTGGTGCCCTGATCGGCCTGGGTAAACTCTTGAAACAGCTTGTGCTGATCGTCTTCCGACATGCCGATGCCGGTATCCCGCACCGAAATCCGCAAATCGATAGTGCTTTCGGTCTTGGCCAGGCAATGAAAAGCCAGCTCCAGTTCGCCGGCTTCGGTGAATTTCAGCGCGTTGCCGCACAGATTGGTCAACACCTGGCCGAAACGCAGCGGATCGCCTACTAATACCGGCGGAATCTGCGGATCATGGCGGATCAGAAATTCGATGCCTTTCAGACCGGCCTGGTAACCGATCATATCGGCCAATTGTTCCACCACGCTATCGAAGCGGAACTCCGTTTCTTCCAGCGCTAATTTACCGGCCTCGATTTTGGAAAAATCCAGAATATCGTTAAGAATACCAAGCAAGGTACGCGCGGAACTGTGCGCTTTTGCCAAATAATTGCGCTGCGACGCGGTCAATTCGGTCTGCAAGGCCAGATGCAACATGCCCATTACGCCATTCATCGGCGTGCGGATCTCGTGCGACATATTCGCCAGGAACTGGCTTTTTATCTGGGTAGCCGACTCGGCGGCGTCCCTGGCCTCTTTTAACGCTACCTCGGCTTGTTTGCGCAAGGTCACATCCTCGTAGGTACTGACGAAACCGCCATCGGCTATCGGCCCACCGCTGATCTCGATGACTCGGTTGTCCAGCCTTTGCCGAGTAAAATTGTGCGGTTGAAAACGTCTGATGTCGTCCAGCAATTGCCTGAGTTCGGCATCGGGATTTCGGAATCGCAGCTGCGGATCCGTCAAGTCGAACTGCATAAAATCGGCATGGTCCCTGCCCACTTCCAACATGCTTTCCGGATAGCCGCGCACCTCGCTGAGTTTTTTATTCCAAACCAATAATTTTAAATTGCTGTCGAAGGCGATCAAGCCCTGCGACATGCTATCCAGTACCGTCGCCAGCATCACGCTGTTATGCGCCAACTTGGCGTTACTTTCCGCCAACTCCGCCGTTCTGGCTTTTACGCGTTCTTCCAGACCTTCGTTGATGGCGGCCAATTGTCTTTCGTTTTCGGCAAGCTGCCAATTCAAGGCCAATAGCTCGCTATCGCGGGTTTCGATGGTGGCTATCATGGTGTTAAAGGCTTGGATCAGCGCGCCTAGCTCGTCATTGCTCTCCTGCACGGCGCGCAAGGTGTAATTCTTTTGATTGTTGATAGTCTCGACGGTTTTTTTCAGTCTTACCAGCGGACCGGATACCACTTGCTGCAAACTGGAAGCCAGGAGTAATGCGAACAAACCGGACAACATGACAATACCCGTCGCAGCGGCTAAAAAGTCCCGCCACAAGGAATCCAGCTCGGCCAAGCTGGAGGCGATCCATACCTTTCCCAAGGTCCGACCGTCCAACGTTATCATTTCGTTGACGGTGCAATACGTACCGTCGAATAGCGGCCGATCGATTGCCAGCGGATCGGGATGTTGCGCCGGACAAGCCAGGCCATGTTCGTACAGCGCAAACAACTGATTGGCGCTATCGTAAATACACGCGGATACCACAGTATCCTTGGCGCTTAAGGCAGCCAACGTCGCATTGGCGACACCGCTGTCGTTAAAGGATAAAGCCACGGTACTGCGGCTGGCGATGATGCGGGCCAGCGAGCTCAAGTCCCGGCCCATATCCTCTTTAACCCGCATGTTTTCCTGAGCGATGAACCCCGCTCCAGCCAACATCAGCGCCAGCACACTGGTCGCCAACATGATCAGCACCAGCTTGGTTTTAATAGTCAGATCGCGTTTAAATTCAGCCTGGTTTGTCATGGGTTTCTGGATTGAATTAACGGACGATACGGGCAATTTCCATCAGCAACGCATTGATTTTTAATTGCGCATTGCGCACCGCGTCGGGATTGATCTCCAGCTTGATTTGACCGTTTTCGGTGTAGAAACCGATACAGCCGCCTCGACCGGCAAAACCCTCGGCGTCGCTGACGGTCAGTATCTGATTGCCGCGTACCTGACGGGTCAAGGCCTGCAAATCCGGTGCATCCTGGTCGATGTATAGAATCTGGCAAATCTGCGGATCGTCTATGCCCGACCATATTTGCAATAAATGCCCCTTGGTATCGCGGCTGGCCAAGTCGCTGAGCAAATTAACGATAGGCTCAGCGCCGACGATGCAGACATGCAGCGTGTCGCTCATCAAAGCCGGCCATTCCACGAATTTGGTAAAATTGAACAAATAACTGGCCTTGGTTTTGGCGTTAAGTGCATCGTCGGCACCGGCAACAGAGCAGAAACCACTCAGCAATACCCACAACAGCACAGCCAAGCCCTTTAATTTCCGCCGCATCAAAACTCCAGGCGCGCGGTCAGTTTGACGGTCATACTTGGTCCGGCCAACACGGTGAGCGGCGTACCCAAATTCGGCGAGGCAAAGTCGCTGTTAAACGCCGCATAATTTTTAAAATCGAATAAATTCAATACATCCAGACGCAGCTTCATCCGGGTATCGTGCGGCGTGTCGAAGCTTTTGATCAGCGCAATATCGACTTGTTTGTAACCCCACCACTGCCCCGGGAAAATAAAATCGCTCCCCTGCGGCGTAAAGGTATCGAAGCGACAAGCACCGCTGGTACAGTTGATACCGGAGCGGGTGTCGGGCGTAGCCAGCGTCAGCTTGGTGGAAAAAATCAAATCCCACGGCAAATCGACGCTGGCGGTAGTCACCAGCTTGTGTTTTCTAACCCCTGCGGTATCCAGCCAGCCGGCGGTGTGGGTATTGGGATGCTCCAATAAATAGCTGCTGTTATCGACGAAAGACTGCGGTTTGTTTTCCTCGGAATCGGTAAAGGTATAGGCAAAAGTCATACCCCAGCCGCTGTCCTTGCTGTAAGGCTTTTCGGCCTTAACGAATACCGAATTGGTCTTGGTCTGTACGCCGTTATCAAACAAGATCAATTGCCCAAAGCCTGGCACGGCCTGAAACGTACCACCAAACCCGGAGCCGGCCGCATAAAAACTGCCGTCGGCATTGCGGCCGCCCAGCAATCCGACCAAACCGTTGTAGCTATGTACGTGCGACAAGCTGATCTCGGTATGCCAGTCGCCGAAACGATTGCGCATGCCGATATTGAATTGGTCGGCATACGGGGTCCGCAGATTGTTGCGCATCAAATTGATTTCCCGGCTGCTACCCGCACTGGCACCGACAAGCGCCGACAATTGCGCCGGCGTATAGTTTAAGTACTCGGGGTTCCAGGCAAGGCAATCGGCGCCGGCAATGCAATCGTAATTGGGGTCGCCCTGAAAATTCACGCTAAAACCGGGATAACTGCCCTTGGTCCGTTCCAGTTGCAGCACGTCGTAAATATTGCGGTCGTAGGCTTTGGCGTAGCCGCCGAACAACACATGCCGCTGATCTTCGAAAAGGTCGACAGCAAGACCGAGTCTGGGCGCAATATTATTGCTGTCGGTCGCCCGGTTAGAGCCGTTACTGAGGTAATTTTCGATGTCGTAACCGGCATTGGCGTTTTGAATGTTGCGCCAGTTGCGTAGCGCGCTGCTCACATCGCCTGGCGTGACGTAATTCAGATAGCCAGGGTTATATTCGTAATCCCAGCGTACGCCCAGGTTCACGCTCAGATGCCGACTGGGGTTCCAATCGTCTTGCAGATACACGCCAAACTGCGTCACGTCAGAGTGTGCGGAACCGTCGCCGCCTCCGGCCAACGGCGTTGCCCAGCGCACTTGATACGGGTTGCCGGCGGGATTGTTTAAATTTAATCCAAACTGCGGGTTATAAGGATCGCGCTCCACCGCGCCAAGTTCTATCTGTTTAACTTTGCCGCCCAGTTTCAGTACATGAGAGCCATGCCAATCCAGACCGCTGAAGGTTAGATCGTCTTGAAAACCCGGTCCGCTCTGCCCCTTGTCCTGGTAATTGGTGGTGCCGCCGCTATTCAGCACGCTCCGGCTAGTCAAATTACCTCCGCTCAAACTGCCGTCCAGGCGACGCAGCAGCAAACCCGCGCTTTGCGTGGCCGGCAATTGCCGCCAATTGGTATCTTCATAAGTAAAGCGCGCTTCGTTGACCCAATGTTCGGCGCTGTATTGATATTTAAAGTCCAGGCGTTTTTCGCTATTCCCCTTTGCCAACGCGTACGACTCGGCATTTTGACCGCCAATACCCAGCGTTTCGGTTTCGTCGCGCAACTTGAAGGACACTTCGATCAAATTGCTACCGTTAACAGCCCAATCCAGTTTGCCGAAAAACAAATCCGCCGTAAACGGCCTGTTCACGCGGCCCAGCTGCGCTTGATACGGCTCGGGTAAGCGGGAGCCGTCGCCGGCGCTGACATTGGCGCAATCGTCGTTGAGTTTACGTTCGTATGCCATGAAAAAATGCGCGACATCCTTGGCGATTGGACCGCTTAAGGTGACGCCGAATTGGGCTTGCTCGGTATCGCGCTTGCCGCCGGCGAGTTGCTCGCTAGGTGTGACGCTGTGCAAATCCTGATTGGTATGATCATAAAATGTTTCGCCGTGAAAGGTATTGCCGCCGGATTTGGTCTGTACCGAAATCGCCGCGCCGCCGACCTGATCGTACTCGGCTTTATAGTTCTGGCTGATGACCTTGTATTCCGCAACGGCCGATTCCGGAAACACATTGCCGCGACTGGAATCCTGGCCGGCTACCCCGCCCCTGACCACATAGTTTTTCTGGCTGACGCCATCGATAAATAAATTAACGCTATCCGGCCGCTGCCCGCCGCTTTGCAGGCGGGTACTGCCATCTTGATCGGTTACCACATTCACGCCTGGCGCCAGATCGGCATAATTTAAAAAATTACGGTTTACCTGCGGCAGGCGCTGCATTTGCTCGGGGGTTAAATAAGTCGCCAATTCCGCCGAATTACCTTCGCTCGTATGCTCGGCAACACTCTCTTCAGCGCCCAGCGCAATGTCCACCACAGCCACTTGCCCGACTTGCAGCGTCAGTTCCTGGCTGTTTTGCTGCCCGTCGGGCGCCAATACCTTTAGTCGGTAACGGCCCGGTTTCAATGCCATCAGCACGTAAGAACCATCTGCGCGGGAAAAGGTACGCGTGGAAAAACCCCGCTCCATACTGGTGACGATTATTTGCGCGCCTGCCTGGCTGTCCGCTCCATCAAGCGTGACTTGGCCACGAATTGTCGCCGCACTGATGTCGGCATGCGCCGGATTGCTCACGCGGATTATTGCCAGCAGCACGCCGGCAGCAATTGATTGCCGACAAAATATAAATCTTGGGAACCGCCGATTAAGTCCTATCAGCAGCTCACCACGGACGAAGCAAACCTGTCGCATCTTATAGCTCCGCGCCCGACTTAACATCGGCAATACCTGGATCAGCCTTACCGATAGCCACTGCCAAATCCGGATTCGGTTCAATCATTGTTAGGCAAGACAATGGGTTTCGGCCCAGGCTTGCCCAAATGAAAGCCTTGGGAAAAATCGATACCCAATTCCACGACTTTGGCTTGTATCTCGGCACTGCCCACGAACTCGGCAACCGTGCGCATGCCCAAGCGGCGCGCGGCATCGACGATGACTCGGGCAATCACTTCGGAATCGGGATTGTCGATAATATTCATGATGATGGAACCGTCGATCTTTAAATAATCGATTTTTAACCGTAATAAATGCACAAAATTGGAATAGCCGCTGCCGAAATCGTCGATCGCAAAATGACAACCGTAGCCTTTCATTCGATCGACAAACTCGCGAACCTCCTCGTAACTTTCGATACCTTCGGATTCGGTGATCTCCAAGACGATGCGCGGACCGATGCCGGGCCGGGATAATTTCTCGGCAATGAAACTGACGGTATTAGCATCGATAATATCCTCGACCGTCAGGTTGATACTCATCTCGCCCGCCGAGTCGGGCAAGGCTTGCACGACTTGCTCGATCATAGTGCGAGTCAAGGCGGTATATTGGCGGGTGCGTTTCGCAACCCCGAGAAAGCTGGGGGGAATGACGTTACCGTCTTCGTCTATCATCCGCATCAGCGCTTCGTATTTGACGATTTTCCCGCTACGATTGTCGATGATGGGTTGATAGTAAGGCACGATGCGGCCGTCGGCCAACGCACCGCGAATCTTCTGGCTCCAGTGGATATTGTCTTTATAGTGCGATTTGATCTGCATCTGATCGGTATAGATCAAATAATCCCGACGTTCGATTCTGGCGCGCTCCAAAGCCAGCGCGGCATGCGTATAAGGATTGTCCGCACCGGAACAGATGCCGGCCGTGACGCGGATATTGATCTTGTCGTCGCCGCAATCGATCGCTTCCGATTCCAGGTACTTGATAATGCGGTCTATCAACTGCTCGAAACTGCTCAGATCGCCGCCGTTTTGCGAGAACAACGCAAACAGATCGCCGCCTATACGATAGGCCTGCGCATCCGCACCGCCCATTTTTTGCAAACGCTCGCCAATTTCCAACAAGACTTTATCGCCGTTGCACAAACCGTAAAAATCGTTGATGGCTTTGAATTGATCGATGTTGATCATGCCCAACATCGAATGCTCAGCGTTCGCCAGGTCCTGCATCAATTTCACTCGATTGGGCAGGCCGGTTAACGCGTCCGTGGTTTGTTCCCGAATCAATTCTTCCTGTCTGATCAGATGGGTAACATTAACGCTGGTGGATATAAACTCGCGAATCGAACCGTCCGCGTTCAGGATAGGCACGATGGTGTTGTTGATGTAAATCACCTCGCCGCTTTTGGTCAGATTGCTGTATGTGCCGCGCCAGATTGCGCCCCTGAGAATCGTGTTCCATAACTCCCGGTGCAAACCGGGCGCTGCGTCGGGATCTTTGATAACCCGACTGGTTTTGCCGATCACTTCCTCGCGCGAATAGCCGTAGGTTTTCACAAAGGCATCGTTTACAAAAGTGATCACGCCCTGGGGATCGGTGCGGAACACGATATTGGATACATCGGTGGCATGCCGGTATTCGTTCAGGCGCTTGACCCGCCCTTCCAGGGCGCGGCGCAGGCGGCTAAGTTCCAGATGCGTTTTGACCCTGGCCCGCACTTCATCGATATCGAACGGTTTGGTAATAAAATCGGCCGCGCCCATGGAAAAACCGCGAACTTTTTCGATGGACGCATCGACTATCGTCACGAACAGCACGGGTATGCCGGCACTTCTAGGATCGCTCTTAAGCCGCCGGCAAACCTCATAGCCATCCATGCCCGGCATTTTGACATCCAGCAATACCAAATCGGGCGGAGCCGGGCCTTGCGCCAACTCGACCGCGCGCATGCCATCCGTCGCAACCATAATGCCGTAATCGTCCTTTAGTGCTTCGAGTAAACCGTGGATATTTTCGGGAAGATCATCTACTACCAAAATAGTCGGTCGGGGATTAAGCGATAGGGATTCGTCTTTGTTCATTGTCTAGGAAAAGTAGTTGGGCCAGCATTGCCAATTGACCCGAACGATTATAGTCTGCCATAGCGTTTCCGATAGGCGGCTAACTCCAAATGGAGTCTAACCCGCGCCAACAGCATCTCGGGCATCACGGGCTTGAGTAAATAGTCGTCGGCGCCCAGTTTCATTCCTTTGCTGTCGTCGCCGACGTCGCCAGCCGCAGTCACAAAAATTACCGGAATTTCGGCGGTTGAGAGATCGTTACGCAAGCGATCCAGCACTTGATAACCGTCCATTTCCGGCATTTTTATATCTAGCAATATTAAATCCGGGGCGGGCGTGCGCCGGGCAATTTCCAAGGCTTTTTCACCGGAAGTTGCCGCCATCACCGCATAGTCTTGCCGCAAAATATTCAGCAAGTTATGCAGATTTTCGTGAACATCGTCAACAATCAGAATTCTTGATTTGTCGTTTGAAATGCAACTATCGTTCATATATCTCCTACACATAGCCGGATTGGCGGGGAACAAAGCATTGGCTTCCTAGAGACAGTACTGTCTAAATAAAACCTTACGCAAAGTTAGCCCAGGATCCGCCCGAGAGCAAAGTAAGCAGTGATTGGATGAGATCAAGAGTAGCGAACTGACCATTCGCCCTACCCAATGCTAAATATCTTTTAGCAGCACGTTACGCTCGGACGCTTCGATGGTGTTTTTGAAGGTTGCCACCGCATCGACTAAGCGCGGCTCCTGATTGCTGTCGGGCAACTGGTTTTGCCCGCATTGTTCAAGCGCGTTAATCACAAAGCTGATGGTCAGGATGTGAATATCCACCGCCGGCAAATAAACCTCGTCGCTGTCGTCCGCTTCTTTCAGTTCGGCCAGCAGATGGCTACGCAGTAATTTCGCCAATACCTCCTGAACGATCGCGATAGGTATGGCCAACTTGCCGGCGATGTCGGCGGCGCTTAACGGAGCTTGCAATTGGCTAAAGTTTTTGACTATCAGATGCATGACTTGCAAGGCCACCAGCTTTTTCAGCGCAAAACTTAAATTGGCAAAGCGGTTGCTGTTACGATAGGTTTGATAGTTTTGGGTAAAAAACGCCATCTCGCAGCCGAATAACACGATCATCCAACAGCTTTGCAGCCAAACCACAAACAAGGGTAACGCCGCAAAACTGCCGTAAATGGCGTTATAACTCGACACGCCGATCTGCAAGCTTAAATACGCCCATTGCAGCAGATGATAGCTAACGCCGGTCACCGCGCCGGCCAGAATGCCGGCTCGAACGTGTATTTTATGGTTAGGCATAAAAATAAACGTAAAGGAAAACAAGGCGATCATCAGCAGCACCGGCGACAAACTCAGCGCCTTGACCACCAGCCAGCTGGCGAACGCCGGCAATTGAATGATAGTAATAAACCAGGTTATCTGCGTACTAACAAACACGGTGATGCTGCTGGCGGCGATCAGCAATACCGGCGCCAACAGCATCAGCGATAAATAATCGCTGAATTTGCGGCCCAACGACCGGCCCTTGCCGATTTTCCAGATGTAGTTAAACGACTCTTCGATATTGCCTATCAAGCTGATGATGGTCCAAAACAGCACGACAATGCCTATCCCGGCCACTACTTCGCCCTTGGTACTGTCCAAAAGATTTTTCGCAAAGCCGATTAACTGCACCACCAACGCATCACGCTCCGGCATACGCTGCAACAGTTCTTGTTCCAGCATGGTTTCAAAGCCAAAGCCCTTGGCGATACCAAACAACATGGCGATAACCGGCACTATCGACAAGATGCTGTACAAGGTTAAAGCGGAGGCTCGTAATTGGCAAAGATCGAGACCGAAACTTCGCAAGGACAAAATCACGATTTTTAAATATTTGATCAGTTTTTCTTGAGCATACGGCAGACCGTGCTCGTGCAGCAGCCAAATATCGTCTTGGATAAATTTGAATAATTTGTCGTACATGGCTGGACTTGGCGGGTGGCGGTAACTGGGAGGATAGAATCCGTTCTCCGCCGACAGTATAAATTGAAAAAACCAAGTTTGTAGCAATACACCGCGCTGCCGATAAACCAGCGACTCGGTTTGCAATAGACGGCGGAGCTATCCGCGCTTATTGCACATCGAACTGTAAATTTGCCAGCCTGGCATACAGTCCGCTTTGTTTGCGCAGATCCTCTGGCGAGCCGGTTTCGACGATGCGGCCTTGATCCAACACCACGATACGGCTGACCTTATTCACGGTGGCCAAACGGTGCGCGATAATTAAGGTGGTGCGCCCTTGCATCGCCGCGTTCAAACCCTGTTGCACCAGCACTTCCGATTCCGCATCCAGCGCGCTGGTGGCTTCGTCCAGCAACAACAGCGGTGCGTTTTTCAGAATGGCCCGAGCAATGGCGATACGCTGGCGTTGGCCGCCGGACAAGCGCGTACCGCGTTCGCCGAGAAAGGTTTGGTAGCCGTCCGGCAAGCGGTCGATGAATTCCGCCACCTGCGCCAATTGCCCCGCCGCGATGACTTCCGCATCGCTGGCATCGGGTCGGCCGTAGCGGATATTCTCCAATGCGGAGGTCGAAAATATCACCGCGTCTTGCGGCACGATGGCGATTTTGCCGCGTAGTTCCTGCAAGGATAGGTTACGAATATCCTGACCGTTTAGGCGGATAGTACCGTGTGTGACATCGTAAAAACGCAGCAGCAGTTGAAATAACGTGGTCTTGCCGGCCCCGGACGGACCGATAAACGCAACGCTCTCTCCCGCCGCTATAGTCAGATCGATGCTATCCAGTGCGGCGGTTTGCAAGCGCGACGGATAACTGAAGCCGACTTGCTGAAATTGAATCTCTGCCTTGTCGCCATTCGCCAAAAGCTGGGGTGTGGCAGTATCGATGATCGCCGGTTGGGCATGCAACAATTCCAGCAATCGCCCGGTTGCGCCGGTTGCCCGCATCACGTCGCCCCAGACTTCCGCTATGGTGCTGACCCCGCCGGAAACCAGCGTGGCATAGAGCACGAATGAAGCTAGTTGCCCGCCGGTCATGACACCCGCGTTTACCTGGTTGGCGCCTATCCACAACACGAAAATAATGGAACCCATCACGGCCGTGATGACGATGACCGTCAATGCGGAACGAAACCGGCTGCGGCGGACAGCAGTAAGAAAGCTGATTTCGGCGCGCTCGCTAAAACGGTTCGCTTCCCGGCGTTCTTGGGTATAGGCTTGGACGGTAGGCACCGCATTGAGAATCTCGCCGGCCAGCGCCGAGGCATCGGCAATCTTATCCTGCGATTCCCGCGACAGCTTTTTTACTTTCCGGCCCATTGCCAAAATCGGCAAGGTCAACAAAATCATCAGCCCCAATATCAGCGAGAACAGATGCAAGCTGGTCACCGCCAGCATGATCATGCCGCCGATAAACTGGAATACGCTACGCAACCCCATGGAAATGGAACTGCCCACCACGGTCTGGATCAGCGTGGTATCGCCGGTCAGTCGTGATAGCACTTCCCCGGTTTGCAAGGTTTCGAAAAACTGCGGAGACTGGGCCAGGACGCGCCCGTACACCGCGCTACGCAAATCCGCCGTCACCCGTTCGCCTACCCAACTGACCGTGTAATAACGTGCGGCTATAGTCACCGCCCACAGGCAGGCCAAGGCAAATAGCGCCAGAAAGTGTCCATCCATACTCAGCGCGCCTAACAACCCATCATGCTCGGCCTGTTGTTGACCAAAACCAAAATCAATCAGGTCGCGGAACGCCAAAGGTACTAACAAAATCGTCGCCGAGCCCAGACACAACAGGCAAAAAGCCAGCAGCATTCTGGCCCGATAAGGGCGGATAAACGGCCATAGCGCCTTCAATGTCGATATTTTGCGGTTGGGGTCGGTGTGTTTAGACTTGGAAGCTGGCATGCCAGTACCTCTTGGATGGAGGGTGTTTTGGCGAAATATCAGACGCCAAAAATAAAAAAACCGCTAAGCCTTGCGGCTAAGCGGGTTTTTTGAATTTCTTTGACTACCTTTTAAGGTAGATGATACGAGGGTCGGAACCAATATGAACTGCAACACATTGTTTCATAAAAACTTCTTTATAAAGCACTGCGCGCGTA
Organism: Methylomonas methanica; assembly: GCA_001644045.1. Taxonomy (GTDB): domain Bacteria; phylum Pseudomonadota; class Gammaproteobacteria; order Methylococcales; family Methylomonadaceae; genus Methylomonas; species Methylomonas methanica. The sequence goes on from LUUF01000005.1 coordinate 54,646, forward strand.
TCACTAATCGTGTCACTACTTCGAGTTTTGCCTACCAAAACCCAATCACCGCCCGCCACTATTCCATGCGTCCAACATAGCCTTGACATTGGCCATTTCCATACGCATGGAGGGAGAAACAGCGCGGATTGTATCAGGCCCCAACGCACCACGATTATTTTCTTCCCGGTCGATCAGGCTTCGAGATTTTTGATTTTGCAAAAAAAAAGCCGGTGTTACCCGGCTTCGATGCTTCGCTAGGATAGCAACCAAATGACCACTATAAAGGGGTCACGTTTTCCGCTTGAGGGCCTTTCGCACCGGAGGTTACTTCCATGGTTACGCTCTGGCCTTCTCTCAGGGTTTTGCGACCGCTACCTTGAATGACGCTAAAGTGTACAAACACATCTTTACCACCATCTTGTTCAATGAAGCCGAAGCCTTTGTCATCGTTGAACCACTTAACTTTGCCTTGTACTAATGCTGCCATAAATTACTCTTAACACTTTTAAAAAACCATTACTGGTACGTTCCCGGCTGTTTTTTACAACAACCGAATGCTGATTATGCATCAATTAAAGCAGGTATGCCCAAAATAAAAGCCGATACCCCGGAAGGCTACCGGCTGATCAAAACTATTCTTGCAGTTAATTTTGATGATTGTTTGCTTAGAAGCGGCATCACCTGACATCATGCTTCGTCATGTAAGGTGTGCTTTAAGCGCAATGATCTATCGTGGAATCTTGCAATGACCGCTTTTAATTTGTCGAGTGTATAGGGCTTGGCTACAAAACCATCGCCGCCAAGCTCCATAACGCGTTTGACATTCTCAGCGGTGGGTTCACCGGTTATAACAACTACAAATTGTTCCTGATTATCTTCTTTGATTTTTTCAAGCACTTTCATCCCGCTAATTCCGGGCATGACCAAATCAAGAAAGACGATGTCATAACCAAATTGACAATACTCAAGCGCTTCCTTCCCGTCTTTAGCTTCATGGATGTTGGCATGAAGACTCATTCCGATCAGCACATTCCGAAGCAAAGACCTCGCGGTATTACAATCGTCAACTATTAAAATTGAAAGAGGATTAGAGGGCACTAGATACGCCTAAATGAACACTTCTCAAGCCGGCACAGTAACAGATAATCACAAAAGTTAACGGGTCATAATTCTGATTTTCAACAAAAGCCTAGCGCTATGCTTTACAGATTCAGAATGCATAAAAAAGCCGGTAACCCACTAAGGCTGCCGGCTTTTTAATGCCTGGGTCGATCAAATTAAGCGATGCTCGGCGAACGAATACGGCTCGCCATCACCCACGATAAAATGATCGAGCACACGAACTTCGATCAGGTCTAAAACCCGTTTCAGGTTTTGGGTTACTTGGATATCAGCAGAGCTTGGCGCGCCTGAGCCAGAGGGGTGATTGTGGGCAAAGATGACTGCCCCCGCATTCAGTTGCAGGCAACGTTTGACCACTTCGCGCGGAAAGACAGAAGCACTGCCTATCGTCCCCTAAACAGTTCTTCGTATTCAATCAGAGAGCCGGCAGAAATCAGAAAGCTATCGCCTTGATGGCGGGCAAACTCCTGCACGATCTTGAAGGCGGTGTTAGGCTCCAACCATGCCTCGGCGGGCTGTCCGTCCTTCGGCTCGGCATACCAGCCGCAACAATCACCCATCGGTTTATACATATCGTCGCCATTAAGGTCTTTGCCGGAACTGCGCCAACCCCAGCTAAAGGGGCGGGTAACGGGTGGCCCCTGCTTGATAACGGTGGCAATGTGACCATTGCCCGAGCTGAACGCGGCCCGCAACAGTTGCAAGAAACGCTCTACCTCGTCTTGCTCGGTTTGATAAGCGCCTTGCTCGCTGAATGCCTGCTTTAAGCAGCTCTCGAACTCAGCCAACACGATGTTGGCCTGTTCACTGGTCAACGTGCCGGCCTCTTCGAGGAACTCCAGCCAGGTTTCGGCGCCGGCCAATAGATTGCTATAAATCTCCGGTGCTCGCGGGTGACTGCTGGCGAAGCCGTCGCGAATCGCGGCGTTGCGAAGCTGTTCAACGGCCTTGGGGAATTCCGCCTTTAACCGATCCATGCGCGGCGCTAGCCATTGCAGATAGGCAGACATAAGGCCGGCAAATCGCCCGACCTGTGCGGCGTGCTGTAGCTTGCTGAGCGCGGCGTTATCAACGTCGGCGCGGCCTAATTCCAGCACCAGCAGACGGCCCAGCAACGACACACCGCGCGGCAAGTCTTCCGCCGTGACCAGTAGCATGGAGCGATTGAACGGCGCGGCTTGTGCCTGCATGTTGGCGGTGCGCCGGCCACGTCCGGCCCCGTTGCCAGTCCCGCGAATAATCCGTTCGGCCATCGCGTGCTGTTTCTCGGCTTCGACCCGGTTAACGCTCGGCTTAAAGTCGTCAATCGTGTACACGCCATCTTTGGCCTGGTGGGCTTTGGCTTCCGCGTCGTTGGCGGAATCCGACCAGTTCGCCGGAAAGCTGCGGGCGGTGAAGTCGCCATAAAAAGCCTGGGCAATAGCGGCCAAGGCTGACTTACGGGAACCAGTCAAACCGTGCAACCAAATGGCAAAATCGGTTTGCTGGCATTCACCCAGCGGCGCCCGCGCCACCGATGCCAACAAGGCCGCGCCGATATGCGGCCGGTTGGGTGCCGCGTCCAGCAACAGCAAGGCATCGGCCACCGCCTGTTTCAAGTCATCGCCCGCCAACGGTGCCGGCAGCGCATAGCGACCCATATTGCCCGGCCCCAAATCAACTTGAACACCATCGATCAAACCGGCGGCAGTGATAGCCCCCGAGCCGGTCAAGTAGTGCCAGGCGCCTTCTATTTTCTTCCAGCCGGTGAAGCGGTAGACCACGCGGCGCGGTATGTCGCCCGACAAGCGGCTAAATTGATGCACTGCGGCGCGAAGGTTGTCGCGTTTGGCCGTGCCGGGATAAACAAACACCCGAGAACCCCAAGCCTCGTTGGGCCAACAGGCTTGCGAGGAAAAGAACGACTTCGCCGCCACATCCACCGCCGGCAGCGGCAAACCATCGGCCCGGCGGCCTTCGATCCGCAGGAATGAAGCATCGTTTAAGCCATCTTCGGCGGTGACTTCCTCCTTGATCGAACACACAAAATCGCATAGCGGAAACTCGACAAAGCCGGAACCATCCGGACCGGCTTTAACGACGCGGGATTGATGAAACGCGCCGTTTTTAATCAGATACTCGCCGAACTTTTGCGGCGGGGTTGAGCGTCCGCCACCACTACCTCCGCCACCGTTGCCGGTTGGCTTTTGGGTGCCGGCTTTCTTGGCGGATGGCGGTTTCTTCGCGCCGTCGACGACTTCCAGAATCGGCGGGGTTTTGGGCTTATCCGACATAGCCGCCACCGTTCAGAAAAGCCTGGTAATCATTGAAATCGCTATCCGGTATCGGCGGCACGATCACCGAACCACCCACCACTGCGGCGGCTTCGGTGGCTTTGGTTAGCCCTGGATTGCCGGCCGTTTCCGTGTCGTTGTCCGCAGCAAACACAATCTTGGCATCCGGCAACTTCTCTCGCACAATCCGCCCAACCGCCAACAGATTGTTGGCAGTGAACGCCATATAAGTCTTGATCCTGGTTTTTTCGTACAGCGTTGCAGCGGTGGCGAAGCCTTCGCAAATCAGCACAACGTCAGTTTTCGCACCGATCCACCAGAACAGACCGGCCAGGCCACCGCCCGGCAGAAAGTCTTTATTGCGTTCGAACAAGGGATGCTTATCGGGAAAAATCGCCTGCAAGCTGCGGAGGGTGCCGGCATGGTCAAACAACGGTATCAGCAAGCTATTCTCAATCGATACTGTTTGCTTAGCGCCGGCGGCATCGGTAACGGTGCGCTTCCAGGTGCCGACGCGGGCGGCATGTGGCTTGATTTGCTTTGCCTGCAAGTAAGGATGATCAGCCGGCGCGGGTTCGGCTGCCTGCCAGATTGCCAAGGCCCGCTTGGCCGCACGATCCATTCGGGCGGATTCTTCGGCTTGCCGGCGCTTACGCTCGCGTTCGATCTGCTGGCGCTCGGCTTCCGACAGGGCAGCGGTTTGACCTTCAGCATTCAGGAAAAACGACCGCTTTTCACCAGTACGCCAGTTCTGAACAAAACCGCCTTGACCATCCGCGAAAATCTTCAACCGGCCAGCGCCGTTGCCTAACCTACCGTCTTCGGCATCGACCACTATAAACGCGTCATACTTGAAAAACTTCGGCGGTAACAAACCCAGTTCAGCTAAGGCAGCGCGGGCGGCATCTTCTACATGTTGCCAGCTCATTACGCACCGCCTTTTTCTTCGATCTGGCGACCACAACACGGACACCCAACCGGCTCCAGCATCTCTATTTCCAATTCCAGAAACAGACCGCCCAAAGCGGCAATTAACTTGCGGCATTGGTTGCGTGATGAGCCGGGAATCTTCGCCGCTTCGGCTGCGATGGCTGCCTTAATTCTGCATTCCGTGGAGGATTCAGCCTCAGCCGCCGCAATGGCGCTGCGCATCTTGGTAAGTTCGGTTTGAGGGTCTTTTTTGACTGGCATTACGCACCCCCGATTTTATCGAGCAATGCCCGAATATCGGCGACCGGCCAGACACGGCAGCGCGACGAAAGCAATGTTCCCGCCGGATACTTACCCTCTTTAACGCCATTGAGAAAGGTGCTTTTTGATACGCCCAGCACACTCAAGACCGATGGCAATCTAACGAAGCCTTCAGCCGGCAAAGGTGCTGGGGTATAGGTGAGTTTGTTCCGCTGTCTGCGACTGTTTGCGGTTGGTGCACGTTGCGCGTTGTCAGGTTTTGCTACCATTGCTAAGCCTCCCTTGGGCTTTGTTGAACAATGGCGCTAGCCTAAATGCGAGATTTTCCCGAACTTACCTAACGTGAGAAATGGGAAACCCTGTCGGGAAATTTTTTTTATTTTCGGGAAACGCTGTCGGGAATATTTTAATAAAAATTCGCTTGACAGCTATTTGCCCCGGAGAGTCGCTATTTTTGCCGAAAGATTTTTTTCGAGCTTCTCAGCAGGAAAAAATCGGCAAAAA
>LUUF01000006.1 GCA_001644045.1 Methylomonas methanica
TGCAAAACGGCGTGCAAAACTTTCCAGGGTCCTGGGGAAAAGAGCGTTGAAAAGTTTCCACCCCAGGTTGTTCAATGACCGGCTTTTTGCCGGAGAACCCTGGAGTGATAAAAATGGATGTCTTACCCGAAATCAGACGGCTACATTTTGTTGAAAACGTCACCATCAGCGACTTGGCGAAACAGTTCAAGTTGTCCCGCCCCACCATTCGCAAGCACCTCAAAACGGTTGAAGAACCGGTTTACCCCACTCGCCAACATCAGCCCCATTTGAAACTGGGTGCTTATATTGAGCAATTGACGACATGGCTGGAGTGCGCAGGCAAAAAACGTAAACGCACCGCGCAACGGTTATATGAATGCCTGCAAGTGAAAGGTTATGTGGGCGGTTACAGCGCGGTGCAGCGATTTGTAAAAGCCTGGAAGCAATCGCGCTCGGCAAGCCCAACGATCAAGCAGGCGTTCGTACCCTTGCTGTTTCCAGCAGGCGAAACGGGTCAATTCGACTGGAGTCATGAGGTCGCGGTCGTTGGCGGTATCGAACAGGTGGTGAAAGTGGCACACTTCCGCTTGAGTTACAGCCGACAAATGTTCGTAGCAGCCTATCCCTGCGAAACCCAGGAGATGGTGCTGGATGCGCATAATCAAGCCTTTGCGTTCTTTGGCGGCGTACCCAAACGCATGGTCTACGATAATCTGAAGACCGTGGTCGATGCGATTTTCGTCGGTAAGGAGCGACGCTTTAATCGCCGCTTTTTGACCCTGGCGAATCATTATTTGTTTGAGCCGGTGGCTTGCACGCCTGAGTCGGGCTGGGAAAAAGGTCAGGTTGAAAATCAGGTCGGCAATATTAGCGAATGGCTATTCACTCCATCGCCCAAGTTTGCTGACTTTGCCGAACTCAACGCCTGGTTAGCCCAGCGTTGCCGAGAGCTGGCTTTACGTCCGCATCCGCATCAGCCGTCGCGCACCGTCGCCGATTGTTTTGCCGAAGAACAACCGCTACTCATGCCAATCAAAGCCATCTTCGATGGCTATGTAGAAACGATGCGCCGAGTCACTTCATTGTGTTTGATCAACATTCAGCGCAATCGGTACAGCGTACCGGCTCATTGGGCCAATCAGGTCGTTTCTGTGCGATTAACCGCTGACCGAGTTCGCATGGTGGCCAACGGTCAAATCCTTGCTGATCATGCGCGTCGCTTCGGGCGCGATCATTTAATCTGTGACCCTTGGCACTATCTGCCGGTACTAGAGAAAAAGCCTGGTGCATTGCGTCATGGTGCGCCGTTTGTGACCTGGGGTTTGCCCGTGCCGATCAAGGTTGTGCGAGACCGTATCCTCAAACAAGAAAAAGGTGATCGGGCCTTTGTGGATTTGTTGTTGATGGCCCGTGGTCTGGATGGTGCGGGCCTAGACGCTTTGGAAGTGGCTTGTGATCTCACCTTGCAAACCGGTGTAATTAGCGCCGCCATTGTCCTCAATGAAATGCGTCGCCTCACAGAACAGGTCGCACCCAAAGTCCTGGATGAATCGACCACCGCACTGCTCACGCTGACGGTTGAGCCGCTGGCCGACTGTAGTCGGTACGATGCGTTACGGAGCACGCGTCATGTCCATTGATCGAATGCTACAACTGAAAACCCTGCATCTCTATGGTATGGCGGCAGCCTGGGGCGAATGGCAAGCGGAATACAGTCACCAACAAAAGCCCGTGATGCCCGAAGTCTGGCTGGATCGTTTAATCCATGCCGAACAAGCGGACCGACAAGCGCGCAGCCTCAACTATCAACTCAAGGCTGCCCGTTTCCCCATTCACCGCGACCTGCTACAGATCGACTGGTCAGAAACGCCCTTGCAACAAGTCCGAATCGAACAACTGGCCACAGGCGGCTTTATGGAACAGGCCTACAACCTGATTCTGGTCGGCGGCACGGGCACCGGTAAAACCCACTTGGCGACCGCCATGGGCATAGCCGCTATCCATCAAGGTAAACGGGTTCGCTTCTACAATGCGGTTGACCTGGTCAATCAACTCGACAAGGAAAAACAGCAAGGTAAAGCGGGCAATCTGGCCAAACAGTTGTCCGCGATGGATGCTGTGATCCTGGATGAACTGGGTTATCTGCCGTTTCCAGCATCGGGTGGGGCTTTACTGTTTCACCTGATCAGCCAACTCTATGAGAAAACCTCGCTGATCATTACCACCAATCTCAACTTCGCAGAATGGGTACAAGTGTTCGGCGATGCCAAGATGACCACGGCACTGCTCGACCGAATTACCCATCATTGCGACATCCTGGAAACCGGCAATGACTCCTATCGATTTAAACAACGGAAAAAGGCGGTGGAAAACTAGTAACCCTATAGTTTAACTGGAAACTATTCGACGCTCTTTACTGGAAACTTTTCAAAGCCGTTTGACA
>LUUF01000007.1 GCA_001644045.1 Methylomonas methanica
TTTTCAAAGCCGTTTGACAGCTAAGGCTGCTTCCAAGTGATCAATAATCTCCTGCTGCAAAACATCCGGCGGCGGCAAGTCGTCTAAGTTGTCCAGGCTATCGTCCTTAAGCCAGAAAATATCCAGACTGGCTTTATCGCGAGCTATCATTTCGTCGTAACTGAAATACTTGAAACGTTCGGTTTCTTGGCGTTCATGCCGATTTTCAGGGTGATAACAAGCAATGAAATCGCGCAAATCCTCCAACTTCAGAGTTTTAGTTTTTAGCGTGAAATGTTTGTTAGTACGTAAATCGTAAATCCAGGTGCCTTTGGTGTGGGTTTGGCCATCCTTTGGTTTGGCATCGAAAAACAGCACGTTAGCTTTAACCCCGTTCGCATAAAAAATGCCGGTCGGCAGGCGTAACAAGGTATGCACATCGCACGTTTCTAATAGCTTACGGCGGATTTTTTCACCGGCACCTCCCTCGAATAGCACGTTATCCGGCAACACCACTGCCGCTTTACCATCCTGCTTCAAAATGGTAACGATGTGCTGTAAAAAATTGAGCTGCTTGTTCGAGGTGGTTTCCCAAAAATCTTGGCGTTCGTAGGTCAGTGCGTCCTTATCTTCTTCGCCTTCCTCGTTGGTAATCGTCATGCTGCTTTTCTTGCCAAAGGGCGGATTGGCCAGCACATAATCAAAACGTTTACCGGAATCGGCGATCAAAGCATCGGCTCGATCCACTTTGGGTTCGCCATCGAGTTCACCGATGTTGTGTAAAAACAGATTCATCAAGCACATGCGGCGGGTGCTAGGCACGATTTCGTTACCAAAAAACGTGTTATCGCGCAAAAACTCCTTTTGCTTCTTATCCAGATTCTGCCGAGGGCGATTTAGCCACTCCGCGTTATCCTTCAGCCATTTACCCGTTCCACTCAACCATTCGTTGGCAGACAGGAAAAAACCGCCAGTGCCACAGGCCGGATCAGCAATGGTTTTCAACGGTTCGGGCTGCATACACGCCACCATGGCCTGAATCAGCGCGCGTGGAGTGAAATACTGCCCCGCGCCACTTTTGGTGTCCTCAGCATTTTTTGCAGTAAGCCTTCGTACAAATCGCCTTTGGTATCGGCCTCCATACCCACCCAGCTTTCCGCATCAATCATTTGCACCAAACGCGACAGTTTGGCCGGATCTTGAATCTTGTTTTGAGCCTTAAAGAAAATAGCCCCCAACATCCCCGATTCGTTGCCCAACTTATGTAACGTGGATAGATAATGCGCTTCCAATGGCTCACCGGTTTTGCTGCGCAAGGCAGACCAATCATAGCCGGAAGGTATATGGGTATCGCGGCTATATGGCTCTTGCGCGTATTCGTGGGCCATTTTTAAGAACAGCAGATACGTCAGTTGTTCCAGATAATCGCCATAACCCACGCCGTCATCGCGCAAGGTATGGCAAAAATTCCAGACTTTTTGGATCAGGGAAGATGTATTCATTAATTGCCAACCATGAGTTCCTGCTCCAAGCGCCTAATACCTGCTACCAGATTACGAAAGCTAGGCGACCGGGTGTTGTCCAATTCAATGTGTTCACCAATAGCTACTGACCCAGCAATTTTTTCGTAGACTTGGCCGGTCAGCTGCTTGAGTTCACGACTTGGACTGCCCAAAGCATCGGGTGTGCGAAACTTATTTGTGTTTTGCTTTTTCGATAGTCCAGATACTGTCAATGCCCGTTCAACTGCCGCCAAATCGGCCAAATAAAAGGCTTCAAGTTCTCGGCAAGCCAAACGTACGAGGCAATTTTCAGCTTTCCCGGTTTCTTGACAGAGTGCAACCAATCGTTGTTTCAATTGCAGGCAATCCGGATGGCTGTCCAAATCTCTCAACACAATAAAACGGGCGTTTCGATTTTGGTAGCCGCGAATGCGTTTGACCAACTGCTTTTCCAGATCCTGTTTGCCTTCAAACGGAATTAGACGAAAACTAATTTCGGCATTTAACAGCCGTGGCAACAGGGTTGTTAGCAAGGCTTTCGCCGAAGCTTCCTCTAACAGAAAAACCAGCTCCTTCATTGCGGATCGACTCCATCAAAGAAGCCTTGCTTCCATAGGTAACCCAATTGATCGCCTTCCGCCATATAAGCCGCAATTTGCGCGTTTTCCTTGGCTCGATGGATTTCGGTAAAACCGTTTTTCTTCACCAGCCAGCACACTTCGTTCAGTTCGGCCGCATTCAAAAAATCCGGCGAGTGCGTGGATACAAACACTTGACCGCCACGATTGGCATAGCTTCTAAACTCCTCAGCCAGTTCCGCCATTAATTGCGGATAAAGCTGATTTTCCGGCTCTTCGACACATAGCAAGGGATGAGGATTAGGATCATGCAATAACACCAGATAGGCAAACATTTTGATGGTGCCATCGGAGACGTAACGGTCCAGAAACGGCGTTTTGAACGAGCCATCCTGAAAACGCAAAGTTAGATAACCATCGTCCATTAACTTGGGCTCGACCGAACTAATTCCCGGCACGCGCTTAGCCATGATGCTAAGGATTTTCTGAAAAACCTCCGGATACTGTTCGTGCAAGTAGCGTGCGACCAAAGGCAAGTTTTCACCACTTTCCGAAAGGTGCTCGACAATGCCGGCAGCGTCCTTACGGCCCCGCGCCGCACTGATATGAAAATCGGACACGTGCCAGTTTTCGATCAATTGTCTGAAAGCGTTAGCAGCCTTAAAGCGCTCGAATTGACCCAGGCCTTTGATAGCTAGCGTATCCGGCGCGACTTTTTGGTTTTCCCGGTCCAGTTCCTCGTCGGCCTTGTTGAAATCTTCCTCATTGGTAATGGCGTAGCCTTCACCTTTGGAAAAATTTAGAAAATGATAAGGGCTGCCGTAACGACCTCGCTTATATCGCAACAATTCGCGCTGTACCACCGGTTGCCCGGATACTTCACCTATTTCCAGCGAATAAGTCACCAAGCGATCAATGCCAGTTATCTTCATCCGGTACTGCAATTCGATTAAAATATTATCCTGTTCCGGATTACAACCCCGACTCAGCACCTCCCGAAACCGGCCACGTTTATCCAAAGCCTGACGTACATTGGTTTTTAAGCAATCATGTAAAAAGCCAAACACATCGAACAACGTGGATTTACCCGAGCCGTTGGCCCCGACCACTATCAAAAATGCCGGTAAGTCCTTAACGTGGATATTTTGGAAAGCCTTGAAGTTTTGCAGGCGAATGGATTCAATTTTCATCGTGATAATTCCTTTCCAGCTCGACGGCGAGACCGTTTGGCGGGGATTTTGGCAGTTTGACGCTCATTGCGTATCCGTTCCAATAATACGCTAGCTGGTTCGTCGTTGGGATCTTGTGGTACTAGCTGGCCGGAGAACGCGGCGCGGAGGATGTTTTTGCGTTGGGCGGCGGATTGTTTTAGGGAAGTATGGAGGGCATAATTTTGAGCTCGCACACCATCAAGATTTAATTTTAATAGATCCAATATCGCCGTTTGTTCGAGAATAGGTGGAAAGGGAAATATCAACGTTTTTAAAATTTCAGTATTTAAAAAATCTCGCGTACTGCCTGAGCAAAGCTCTCGTATTTGGCTGAGGACAGACGGACTGCCATTTAAAAGCAAGCAGAAGAATTTTGGATCAATAACTCGGCTTTCAAGTCGAACTCGCATAATGTTTGTTGAGAACCTAGCGTCCCCTAAATCATCAGGGATCACACAAACTTCACCAACTGTCCCTGATCGAGAAATAACAACATCTCCTGGCAACAAATCGTAATCTCTAAGTTCTAAAGCCTTTTCTGGTGAAACGTGAATTTTTGAGCCAGAAATAAATTCCATACGGTCAATATTTTCAATGCCAATAACTGGCACACCGGTTTTTTTGTGCTCGTGTTTCTTTAGTAAGCTGCCAAATGGGCCTGTTTTTGTTCCTGTCTTATCTGATGGAATAAATGCTTCCAGGTGGGAGTAAACCCACCCCTCCGGCAATTCAGGCAAATCGGTGGTATCCGGCTTAACCGGTTCGGGGTATTTGTCTTGCCAGCCTTTGGGCGAGGTTTTGCCTTGTTGTTGAAATTTAGCCAGTTGCTTGGCTTCCCAGTTGGCGCGGCGTTGTTTGAGGATGCGTGCCAATAATTGCGCACCGGTTTCTTCCGGCTGGTGGGTTTTGCGCCATTCGGCGGTCAACGCACCTTCCACCGCCGCTTTCAGCAACGATTGCCGATATTGCACCAGTTTTTTTTGCGCAGCTTTAAGTTCGGAAACACCGGCGTCGAGGTCGGAGAGGAGTTCTTCCAGTTTTTCGACGATGCGGGTTTGTTCACTTCTTGGCGGTAAAGGCAGATTAATTTCACCGATTGTTTTTGATGAAAGATGTTTCACCGTTACGGATGGTGTATTTGCGTTAATGGCTGCCAAATAGCCAGGTAACGCATAAGCTAATAGGCGTTTGTCATAGAAGAACTCGTTTGGCGTGATTTTGCATACTCGCTGGTTCAACACTGAACGCTGTGCCTTCCAATAACCACAGTTAAAATCTCCATCCATGCCGATCAATAAATCGCTGGGCTCTACGACATAAGTATCTTCATAACTACCCGTGTAATAAGTTGATGTTTGACCTGATAGCACATCACGGATTCGGACAAGTGGCATACCCTCATTTGAATTGAACAAAGCAGAATCGAATGGCGCACCGTTCAAGATGCTTGCAATTTCAGCTAGCGGAACACGTTCCCAAGACTCGTGTTTCGAGAGTAAACCTGAAGTATCTGCCGCGATAACTTCGGCAACCGATAAGGTAAAAGCCATTACGCCACCAACTCCCGATTCATTTCATCCATCAAACCATCCAAATCCGCACCAAACACCGACCAGACCTTTTGCAAGCCGCCTTTATTGGCCAGCTCGGCATAATCAAAATCGGCCCGGCTGATGCTGCAACTGCTGGCGATGTGATCTTTCATCAGGCGCAGCCATTCGGTTTGTTCGGCGCTAAAGGCGGTGGTGCGCTGGGCGTTGTGGCGGAAGATCCATTCTTGAAAGCGTTTGTCCACTTGGTCGCTAAAGGGTTTCAGTTCGCTGTCCCGGCCGATGGCAAATCGCACCAAGGCGATTAAATCGGTGAGTTGGCGTTTGCGGTCCGCGCCTTTGACCTGGCTGGTTTGCACGCGGGCGTAGGCGCTCCACAGGCGTTCGGTGGTCAGCATTAGCGGTGGACGGCTGAGGGCATCGTGCAGGTCTTCGATCATGTCGTAGGTCAGTTGTCGCCGTTGATAGGGTTGCTGATAGAAAAAGCTTAAGGCGGCGATTTCGTCTTTATGATGCTGAATGTAATCGGCAAAGCTTTGAATAACTTTCTCAGCTTGTGCCTGGGCTTGTTCACTGTAACCGACGAAGACGGTTTGATCGAGGTTAAGATGATCGATCAGTTGTTCGCGTTCGCGGCGGGCGGATTCGATGTGTTCGCGCAGCTCCGGGCTATCAAACGCGGCGCAGGCGGCGGCCACGCGTTGGTTACGGGCGGCTTCGATTTCTGCTTCGGTGAGTGTGTCTTCGCTACGGGTAATGCCTTGGGCTTGCGCGGTGGCTAAAGCGGTGGCAATGATTTGGTCTGGATCAACCGCGGCGATAAGGTTTTTCGCCAATTGGTTAACGGGTATACCGCCAGCCGCTTGAGTAATGCGGGCGTGGGCTTTGGCATCGAGTTGTTTGTCCAGTCGTATCAACCGATTGGCAAGACTTAGCACAGTGTCATTGTCACGATGGCCGATGGCGATGCCTTGCAGCAAATCTCTTAACGCCACACCGGGCTTTTTCTCTAAAGGCCTGGATTCGGTTTTCAGGGATTTTTCCACGCCCACCGCATCGATCAGCACAAAGCGGGTTTTAGCACTGTCGGCACTGTTGCTGACGCGTTTCAGATCGTCGTAGCCCAAACTGCGCACGCCTCTACCTTTCATTTGTTCGTAATAGCCCTTGCTGCGGACATCCCGCATGAACAACAAGACTTCCAAGGGTTTGACATCGGTGCCGGTCGCGATCATATCCACGGTTACGGCAATGCGCGGGTTGTAGTCGTTGCGAAAGCTGCTGAGGATGCTGTCCGGGTCTTCTTCCGCTTTATATGTGACCTTTTTACAAAAGGCGTTGCCCTGGCCGTACACCTCGCGCACCACATTGATGATGTCGTCGGCGTGGCTGTCGGTTTTGGCAAAGATTAGGGTTTTGGGTGTTTCTTTGCGGTTGGGGAAAATATCGGTATCCACGGCGGTTTTCATCGCCTGAATCACTTGGCGAATCTGGCTGGGATTGACCACCGAGTTATCCAGTTCTTTGCCGGTGTAGGCGGTATCGGCTTCGGTTTCCGCCCAGCGTTTCTTGCGGGTTTGGCGGTCGCGGTGATCGATCCATTCCTTGGCCTTGAGTATCGAACCTTTTTGGGTGATTTCGGTGACGATTTCGTAAACGTCATAACCCACGTTAACGCCATCAGCCACCGATTGTTCGTAGCTGTATTCAGCAACGATGTTTTCGTTGAAAAAGCCGAACGTGCGTTTGTCAGGTGTAGCAGTCAGGCCGATTAAGAACGCATCGAAATAATCCAGCACCTGTTTCCACAGGTTGTAAATGCTGCGGTGGCATTCGTCGATGACGATAAAGTCAAAGCTTTCAATCGGCACCGCTGGGTTGTAACGCACCAGTTTGGCTTGATTGCTGGTTTGTTGTAATTCGTTAAGCGACAGGTCTTCCGCCGTGTCGTCAATCGCTTCGCCAGACAAGATGGAATACATGCGCTGAATGGTGGAGATACAGACTTGCGCGTGGGGGTCGATACTGTTGCTGGCCAGGCGCTGGACGTTATACAGCTCGGTAAATTTACGGGCATCGTCGGGCGGGCTGTAGGCCATGAATTCTTGATGTGCCTGCTTGCCCAAATTGCGGGTATCGACCAAAAACAAAATCCGTTTGGCGCCACCGAATTTCAGTAGGCGGTAAACCGAAGTAATGGCGGTAAATGTTTTACCGGCACCGGTGGCCATGTGTACCAGAGCGCGCGGCTTGTTATTCGCTAACGATTGTTCCAGGCCAGTGACGGCGTTGATTTGGCAATCGCGCAAATTACGTATCGGCAACTCGGGCATTTGTTGGTACAGCCGATTGCGCAGGGTGTCAGGTTGTTTTAGCCAATCAATCAGTTGTTCCGGTTTGAAGAAATGGAACAGCTCGCGCGAACGCGGGACCGGGTCGCGTTCGTCGGTAAAGCGGATGATTTGCCCGGTGCTCTCGAATAGAAACGGTAACGGCGTATTATCTTTGCGCCATTTCAGCTTGGCATGAGCATAACGGGCAGTTTGGTTTTCGACGGTGGTAATGTTTTCAGCAGCTTCGTCGCGTTTGGCTTCGATGACGCCGACGGCCTGGCGATTCACAAACAGCACATAGTCTGCGGGGCCGGTGTCGGTGGGATATTCGCGCACCGCGATGCCTTGAGCAGCGCCGAGATTCAGTTGTTTAAGATCCTGAATCAGCCAGCCGGATTGCAACAGCTTTTGATCGATTTGTTGGCGGGCTTTGGCTTCGGGTGTCATGACCAACGATTGGTAGTGAGGTCAATTGAGTCAAGCCAATTAGATACGGAAAGTCTTAGTCGTCCTTGAGCATTAAAAGCTATAACATCCATTTTGTTGATCGCGTAAATTCAAGTGATGAGTTTAATAACTATGCCGATTGACGTAATTTCTTCGTGCAATTGTAGTTTATCTTGGTCTTATCCAGGAAATTAGCTTAGTGAAGTCAAGAGCTTCAGGCTCTTTAGCCATACTCAATTTAAGCACCGCTCGTCGTTTTGTCTTGGGTTATTCACATAATCGCTTATCGCCGTAGTGGTCATATCAGCATAAGCGCGATTATCCAATAGTTGAAACACGTCATCTTCAACGGCGGATTTATCTAACCAATCCCGATAATGTTGTACAGGCATGATAACCGGCATACGCTCATGAATCGGTTGCATCAGCTGCGTTGCAGCGGTTGTGATGATGGTACAGGAATACAGTGTTTGCGCTTCGTGCTCCCAATGCTCCCAAAGTCCGGCAAAGGCAAATAACTGATTATCTTGACGGTGAATATGAAACGCCTGTTTGTGCGACTCTAATTTCTGCCACTCATAAAATCCGTTTGCGACGATTAAGCAGCGGCGCTTATGGAAGGCAGCGCGAAAGCTGGGCTTTTCTCTGATGGTTTCTGAACGTGCGTTGATCAGGTGATAGCTGTTTTTGTCATCCTTAGACCAGGAAGGTACTAAGCCCCAAAACAGGTTTACCCAATCATTCAAAATCACTGGTTTTAAGCAGCAAGGGAAAGATATTGTTAATGACCCGAATGCTTTATTAAATATGAACAATGACCACATGCAGGCATTGGTTTATTTCAATACCGCTATCGAACAACTTGAGCGTAAGATTGAACCATACCTATACTTTCGGCGAATCGTGTAAGCCGTTATGTTTTATCCTTGGCTTTCCGTAACAAGATGCGTCCAGATAATAATTTTTCTGGTCTGTTTTGCTTCTTCTGGTTGTGCGCTACAAAATAGAAATGCCTTATTTCCTCCGTCACAACCACAAACGTCGCTGAAAGGGGCGTTAAGTAGCAATGATTTTGTTTATAGTTTCGAAAATGCTGCTTCGTATGATTTCGGGTTTTTAGCTCCTATGCCAAATATCTATGATGAATGCAATAATCATTACAAACGCGAGAAAGACAGGCTTTATGAATTAAGAAATGGTCGTTGTATGGGAGGTGAAACTGAACTGCCATGCAATGTAAAAAATGACAGACAAAGAATTGATGATCTTTTAAATAAAGAATTTAATTGGGAGCTTTTATGTCATCGACAAATAGATGACGCCAAAGCAGATGCCAAGGCAAAAATAAAATTAGAAAATTTTAAAAAACCAAAAGCAGCAAGAACGCCTACGCTTAAAAATTATAATTTGCCTAAAATACTAGGTTTACCCAGTGTTTTTCCAGAAAAATGGCAGGATTGTACGCTTTATTTCCAAGATGCCGGGGAAATTCTTCACTATATGGTTCAGCTTGGAGAATCAGAAGTTAGTCGGAATATGTTTAGGAATAGTTACGATAAAGAATCGCGAGCTAATTCAGCAAGATTTTCAATTAATGCAGTACAAACGCAAACAGAATTAATGCGTTGGTATACTGATTGCCGAAAGCAATCTGATAATATAGATGAATAACTTTTAGCGCAATAATTGATGATGAATTTCGTTGGGTACTAATACCCTGGGCGGATTCAAAACCGAAGTGCAACACCCCAAATGCCAGTAAGGTATGCACATGGAATCCACCTCAAAACACTATCAACAGCTTCAGCCTGAAGATCGCGTCACGATCAGTAGCCTGAAGCAACAAAACCAAGGTATCCGTGCCATAGCACGGATTCTGCAACGCCCCGCCAGCACCATTAGTCGTGAGCTGCGTCGTAATAGCACGGCCAATCACTACGGCAGTGTCGAAGCACAACACGCCTGTCAGCGCCGGCGGATACAATCACGACCCCGAGACAAACTACATATCGATAGCGTATTGTTTGGCGTCGTTCAGCATTTCCTTCAGCAACGCTGGTCACCGGAACAGATTGCTCTGGCGCTGGCGTATCTCTATCCCAAAGGTCATGAGTATCGCGTGTCACACGAAACCATTTACAACTGCATCTACGCCCAACCGGTCGGCGAATTAAAGCGTGACCTGATTGCTTGCCAGCGCCAGGCCAAAAACAAACGTGTGCCACGGAGCAAGGGCCAAGACCGTCGAGGTCAGATACCGAACATGCTGAGCATTCATCTACGCCCACCCGAGATCGAAGACCGCCAGTTTCCAGGGCATTGGGAAGGCGATCTCATCAAAGGCGCAGCCAATGCCAGTGCGGTCGGCACCTTGGTGGAGCGGACCAGTCGCTTGCTGATGCTGATCAAGCTGCCGCACCCACAACCCGCCAGTGCCGCTAACGTACTGCAAGCCTTTACCGACAAGCTCAACAGCGTTTCCCAGCCGATGCGGTTGAGCATGACCTATGATCAAGGCCGCGAGATGGCTTTACACAAACAACTAACCGCTAATACCGGCATTGCCGTGTACTTTTGCGACCCGCACAGCCCTTGGCAACGCGGCTCTAACGAAAACATGAATGGCCTGGTTCGCCAGTATTTACCCAAGGGCACCGATCTATCAGGCTATACCCAGCAGCAACTGGATGCCATAGCCGATCAAATTAACGCTCGCCCCCGAAAAGGTCTTGGGGTACGCTGCCCACTTGCTGTTTACAGAGAATTGCTACTGAACAGCTCGCAACCGTCAAATCTCATTCATTAATATCGAGGTGTTGCACTTCGGTTTTGAATCCGCCCTGCCTTATGCAATCTCGAAGAACGGAATACAAGCCATAGCAGACACTGGAATTTTAAGGCAGATGCCGGCTTAGGGTCGATGGTGTTCAGACTGACCTTTGCTTTGCAGCTTTTCGTCAAATTTGGCAAAACTGGCGGTGAGTTCAGGCTTCGAGCCGTACTTGTCGCAAAAATCCAGATAGAACCGGAACCATTTTTGAAAATCACGGCGTTGTTGCTCTGGCAGATTGCCTTGAACGAGCTGCGCCACAAAGGCCTGACTGAGCGATACGGGAACGGCTAACATGACAACCTCCAAAACAGCTACAAACACAGTTTGGATGATATACAGAAAGGAAAAATCCTTGCGGATCACAAATTTATTGTGGCGCCCCAGGTTTCGTGCTAGATATACTGTTAACAGCTTAATAACTTGTTAGGCATTTTTTGGCTGTACACATGGGTTTTTAATTCAACACTGGAGGAATGTATGGAGCAGTTACTAGCAACACTCGGACTTTTATTCGCGCTTTTTCTCGTTCTAGCGGCAGCTGTTGAGGCCATTTTGGAAATGTTCAGAGGATTACTAGAGCGTATCGGTATCACCTGGCTAAAGGGAAAATCATCTCTTGATGATGCTCTAAAGCTTGCGGCAGAGCTTGCACCAACAAGTGAATATCTGGCTACAAAGTTGTCAGCAATTGAGGGCGCGGCGAAGCAGGCAGAAAAATTTCATTCTTCCAAGATAGCAGAATTCGGCACGTTAAAAAGCGATTTAGTCGGCGCAACTTCACAAGCGGATGTGGATAAAATTGCCGCAACAATGAACGACCTTGCAACCTCCGTGAAAGTCAAACTGGAGTCGGATGAACGCGCACGTGTCTGGATATTAAAGCTGCTATCAGCAACTCTAGGGATTGTCTTTGCTTCACAGACAGATTTTCACGTCTTTCAAATAATCGCAAAGAGTGGCGGCGATCTAATTAGTCTGGCTGGATTACAGGACGATTGGCTCAATCGCATAGTGGGAGGAATTGCTGCTGCAGCTGGAAGTAATTACTGGCACGACCAGCTAGATCGGGTTCGTTCAGTCAAGGCTTCCTTTGCAAGAGCAAAGTCGCTTATCGGATCTAATGCCTAACAAAAACTTCATGTCGGATGCAGCTGACTACGCGGCAGCCACGCATAAGTTGGCGTTAGCTATCTCGAATAAACACACTAATCTGAATCCATAACCATAAGGAGAAACAAAATGTTGCTAAAGCGTGCCTATCCATTGATTCTTGCCTTATCGGTAGCGGGTTGCGGCCTAACGACAGTTCAAAAACAGCAAGTTGCACAATTCGCAACTGCGACCGAGTCAGTGGCAACAACAACCCAAGACCAATTCAAAACAACGCGAGACAAAGTTATTGAATTGGAAAGAAGAAGATTAATAATGCGAAATGCAGCTCCGCCAAAGTCCATTGATCTGGATGGCGGGTTAAGCGAAGCAGGGATTGTTACTCAAATAGCAACATTAAAAGCTTTGCAATCGTATGGCGACATTCTAAATAAACTAGCAACCAATGACCAAGGAGAAGCAATCGCAAAAGCAGCAACAAATTTCATGACGCAATTTGAGGCGGCAAATCAACTCCGAGATGCTACATACAAACTCGACGAAAACAAGAAAAACGCTGTTTTAGACGTAATTGGTATCGTTAGTTCATGGTATATAGAAAAGGAAAAGAAAAAGCACATTAAATCAATTGTCGAAGCTTACTCCACGGACGTTGGAAGTCTTGCGGGGTTATTGAAAAATGATCTTACCTTGGTAGAGGATTCACTCTGCATAGATGAATCAAAGCGAAAACTGAAAACTAGTGAAACGGGGGTTATAGATATTTACTGCACTAGTGCCGATGCGGTGAGTGAGCTAGCAGGTGATGTCCTCAAGGAGAAAAATCATTCGTATCAAGAGAGAGAGTTTGCATACAATTCCTATGTTCTTGCGCAGCAGGCAAAGGAGGAAATCAGCACACTATCTGGTCAAGGCGGTAAATTGGTATCTAAGCTATCTGATGCAAATAACCAGCTTCTTAAGGTCATCAATGAAGACAACTACACTGCCGACGATATAAAAGCTTTTGCTAAGCAAGTTGAAGAGTTGCAAACACATATTAAGGTACTTACAGGTAAATAGGAGCTAAAAAGATGGCTACGAAATCTTTATCATCAGAAATTGCTGAAAACATTACAGAGCTAAAGAAACTAAAGGCAATCAATCCAAGCAGAAAGTTGAGTAATAGACTGCAAGACATGTATGACGCACTTCATCAAGCCCAAGGTAAGGAATGGGAGGAACAGGTAGAGAAATACAAAGAGGCTAAGAGTGCCTTAGATAAAGCGAAGCAGGCTGCACAGAATGCGATTAATGACCTTGCAAAAACAGCCGATGTCATTGAGAAATCTGCCGCAGCATTCAAAGCCGTATTAGCCGTGCTTGCTCTTGTTGTATAAGCCAAACAGCTAACAAAACGCTCCAGCGGACTCCGCTAACGCTACGCCGCTGAGTTTTACGTTGAGTGGCAGCTCATTGGATACCTGCCGACAATGAGCGCAAACCTTCGAATGACAACTAGGGGTCGGCTACACTCAGTGACGACTGGCCGCTTTCAGGTGTCGGAATTCAATGACAGCTTTCCGGCAATGAATCTGAAGAACGGGCGGTCGCAAGGCGACCCTTCAGAGACACTCAATGATTTCTAACAGATGACTGGAGCAATACGGTTTGCAGCCATTGGGCAATAAGCGACAATAAACCTATCGCTATATTGCGTTTCCTTGGTTGATCCATCTGTTTCCTGTTTTATATGCTAGTCACTTGGTGGTGCAGACAATAAATATTCAGCAATTGCAGTTGGATCTTCTATGCCCTGTCTAATTTTCCACTGGCCGTTGTCTTCAAGCAATTGCAGGTGAAGTAAAAAGTGGCGCCAGACAGGGTACAACGGAGGTGTTTCGACTCGTTTTTTTAGTTCAATACTTTGAATGTTACGTTGTAATTGAGGCAGTACCTCAGGACCAAGTAGTGTTTCAAAACGTCGCTTTGAAAGATATTCTCTTATAATGGGTTCGGCATCCTGTGGTATATCATAGTATTCTTTAATGTCTTCCAATATAAACGAAAACAAAGATTCTTTGTTAATAATTCCTGCGGCGACCCAGTCCTTTAAGGTAGCATTCCGCAACTGGTAAATGCGGCTTCGGGGCAACATGTCTTTGACATCGAACGATAACGCGTAATTTAGTATTTTGTTGTCTTCCAAAGAATTTACCCGAGTTATTTTAAAGTTTCGATATTCTGCAGTAGTTGCATAGTCAGCCATGAAATGTTTCTGGTCAAATATCGGGTTATTTTTCTTTATTTCATCAATACAGGCGTCATGAATTAGATTATATGCTTCATTGAACTTGCGTCGCTGAATTGCAATATAGAAAGCTTTAATTGTGCTAGCGCCTTCATCATCGGGAACGGGCGGGGTCGATATGTTAATCAGCGATATCATCAGGCCGCCTAATGATGTCACTGCCCCAATGAGTTTTCCCAATGAATCTATGCGTCGAGCCAGTGGGTGTTTCTGAAATACAATGGCAAGAATGAAAAGTATGAGTGTAGCAGCTGATGTAGCTAAGAGAATATAAAGAAGTATCCCAAAATAAGGCATTATCGCATCCATAATCCTCTCCTACCTTTGAGTAAGACAGGGGTTGCCCCCTTGTCTTTAATTTTTCGACTAGATACCAAAACAAAAGCTTAACGTTCGGAATGGGTTAGATAAACCGCCCCAGCTTGGTTCTATTAAAGCGTAGCGTTGTGGTTAACAAAGCCATTGACATGCTGAACTACCTAACCGCGCCTCTCAATACTGATAATTATGCCGGTGGCTCAGCAAGCAGCACCTTCATGCCTTTTCCTCCTGAATTCTCGTTGTTTTCGCGGATGTGTTAGGCTTGTAGGCAAATGGTAGCGGCAGCAATGGCTGCATAAGCACCGCCAATTGCGGCAATTGCTGGTTCCAATCGCGCTTATTGACATACCTTCCATCAGCTTACACACTTCGGAGTGGCTCAAAATGATCCAAGCGCCATAAGGAACAAACCATTTTTGATGGTTTCAAATTCCATCACGAGCTTCACTCTGTTAGGAAATGAAAAGTTAAAAAGCCCGAACCGCTCGCACTCTGATCGAGTTACTCTTCATACCCCTGCCCTGATCGCCATTGGCGAAGTCTTGTTCCCACGCGAGTGATGGTGCGTTGCTGCCATTAATCTCAGTAGGACTCCAATAGTAGTCATTAGCAAAACCACCCACAACGGCTTTTTGTTGAAATAACAAATTTAATTCATATTTTGATGGTAAATACCAATCTCCATAACAAGTTCCTACAATTACGCCTGTACATGGGGTGAAACCATCTGCTTGTACGCTGTAATCCGCAACGACCTTGGCGGCAAAAGTACGAGTTTGGTTGTCGATGACTTGGGTGGAGACTATGATGGCAGTATTCATTGCGCCTGCATTCAATCCATCACCAACTGTGCCGGTAATTTTAAAGAATCCGTTATACCATGTTACCCCGGTAACTTAGTCGGCCAAGGAAGCAATTAAACCGTGTTGTCCGCTGTCATCCACATAAAAAACTTTTCCACCAGCGTAATATTCTCCTATGTAGTGATCGGGCGGTAATTGCAGGAGGATGCCGTTAATTCGACTGTGAATGGCAGAGTCTGAATTAGAACGAGCGAAAACCTCAGCACTGATTTGATTGCTAAGGGTATTGTCTATATTTTTTCGTTCTGTAGTTTCAGTATTCAAGTCAGTGCGCAAGGCCTCCAGAGAATCGCGCGCCTGCAAGCTCAAGGATACTGCCGACAAGGCCAAAACGAAAACAAAGGATTTTATGGGCGTATTGTTGAATTGTTTCATGTCGTACTCCAGCTATATAAAAGGCCGAAACGATTTAAAATGATCGAATAGCTCGCACTTTACGCACTTCAAGCTTTGGTCGAATACTCTCGTTTCCCGTACTAAAACCTTGGCTCCACGCATTTGTGAAATCGAATTCCGAGGAAGACCAATAGTAGCCCAAGGCAAAACCACCCACATTCGTTAAGGGCGCTGCAGCACCTCTTCCTATGTTATTAAACATAAAGTCCAATTCAGTCTTGGAAGGCAAATACCAATCATCAAAGCCGTTTTGGCTGTATGCATCAGCGACTTGAGCGGCAATACCAAGTTCATTGCAACGACCCAAAATGGCAACAGTATTTTCTTTACCAGTGTAATAAATTGCAGAGTTACCAAAATTAATAATTTGTCCATTACATCCCCATGGGGCATCAATTTGATCTGAAAGTGCAGCTTCTAAGCCATGCATTCCGGAAACATCAGAGAGATAAAAAACAAAGCCGCCGGCCGGCCCAATATCCCCAATTTTATAAACTGGCAAAGGCGCTAATTCGTCGAATTGTGCCTGCAGAGAATTAAGTTGTATTTGCTGAGCTGCGTTTTGACTTTGCAAAACATTAATTTTAGTTACTGCCGTATTTAAATCGTTACGAAGTGATTCCAACGAATCGCGAGCCTGAGCTGTCAAAGATAACGAAAATAAGCCTATAATAAGAATTAATACTTTTATTATCTTGCAAAATTGTAGTTCCATGCTGAATGCCATAGATTGTAAATAGTAAAAGGGCCGGCGCCTTAAAAAGCCTTAATAGCTCTTACGTGGAGCGATTCATTTTTTCCGCTTGTGCCCACGCCACCGTTAGCTAAACTTTTGAAGCGCGCAGTAGCGCTACTGTATTCCGAAGAAGACCAATAAGGCCTATCAACATAAAAACCACCTATTACATCTTTTTGCAGATACAGCAATTCTAATTCATCTATCGAGGGTAAAAACCAGTCGGTGTGACCATTTAACTGATAATTGTTGGCGATCTCAGCTGCTATCCCGGTTTCGTTACAGACAGCCAAAATAGTGGTGGTATTTTGGCTACCGGTACCAACTAAGGTGGCAATGGCAAAAGTATTCCTGTCTACACAGCCCCACGGAGCATAGCCTTGATCTACTTGAGCAGCCTCCAATCCATGTATCCCACCTTCCGTGACATAGAATACAATTCCGCCTGCAGGCCCTGTATCGCCTATTGCGTAAACAACTGGTGTGAGTACATTGATTTGTGCCTGTAAATTATTTATTTGAGTTTGTTGTGCATTAATTTGGGTAATAGCAGAATTCAAGTCGTTACGCAGGGACTCTAAGGAATCCCGTGCCAGTGCGGTCAAGGGAATTATTGTCAAGGCCAGAGCGATAATGAATGATTTTATTATCGTGTTATTTTGTTCTTTCATGTCGTACTCCAGATATCAGTATGCGACTTAAATGTTAAAAGGCACGAATTGCACGCACCCTAAAAGTGGAGTTTTTAAGTTGTGGATTTTCGACGACGCCTGGAACGGGATCAAAGCTTTTAACCCACGCGTAATTTGTACTATGTTCCGTAGAACTCCAGTAAGTGGTGAGTTCATAAAAACCCCCTACAACATTCTGCTTCTGAAATAACTCATACAACTCGGCTTTTGACGGCAAATACCAGTCGGCATAACAATGTTCTCCTGGTATGCCCGTGCATGGGGTGACGCCATCTTCTTGTACTCTGTAGTTTGTGGCAACTTTTGCGGCAAAGTCGCCGGCCGGTTTCTCTCCGATTTGCGTATAGACTATGAATGCAGTATTCATAGCGCCCGCATAAAGTCCATCTCTAGTAGAAGTGGTAAATTTATAGGTTAGGTTATACCAACGAATTGATCCCCGCCACGAATA
>LUUF01000008.1 GCA_001644045.1 Methylomonas methanica
TCGGGGACTAAAAATCTTCACTCAGCTAGCGCTCCGTTTCCAAGATTTTCTCGCTCAACAAAACCGAATGAATCCAGGGAAGGCCGCCAGCTTGGCTTTCTGCCCTAAAATAAGCCTCCCCAAGGAGAGTATTTGCTGAGTTTGGCACAGAATACCCCCAAAACATGGGTGTCTGCTTATTTTACAAACTGCTAAGTACAGACACGCCCTAGGCAACAGGTTATAATTATAAGCAATTGTTATTAAAACATTTATTTTTAAATGGCGCCGATTATGCGTAATTAATGACATAAACAAATTTTTTATGATGGAGATTCAATAATGAACACAAAATTTATACCTCGAGTCCTATTAGCAGCCGCTGCGTTGCTGATGAGCGCTCAGAACGCATCGGCATATTCATATACTCCCGACACATTGCTCTTTAGTGATCTTCTGGGCAACTCCGGCGATGGTTTAGAAACCCAAACATTAGCCGATTATCTGAATATAGCGACTGCGGGTTTGACCCTTGATGCCAAAGTCGATAGCGTTAATTTTGTCGCCGCGCTTGATGCACCTGACCACTGGTATGTCGATATAAGCCCACTAACGCCTGGATATTTCTTATTGAAATTCGGAATAGGTGGAACCGGCGCTACAGCAGACACTTTCTACTTTCAAAACGTGGCTGAATTGACAAAGCTGGTATGGACCAACGAACAAGTTCAAAATTTAACTGGCGGCAATTGTGGCGCGAACAGTACCGGCGCTTGCAACATTGGAAGATTGAGCCATTACAGCCTTTTTGATGCTCAAAGCAGTGGCGGTGGCGGTGGCCAAGGTAGTGTACCAGAGCCTGACACAGTTGCTCTGTTAGGTATTGGCATCCTGGGCATGGGCTTAAGAGGCTTTGGTAAACGCCGCCAAGCATAATTCATAAAGGCGATAGACAGTAAATAACGCCGGCTATAGCCGGCGTTATTCGTTTTGACAATCCTATGCCTTGGATTTAAGCCGGATTAAATTAGCTAGGGCCAGCTAGTAACCTCAACCACAGCAATCCATTGATTTTCATTTCACACTTACAGCATCTAAACAAATTTTTTTAAGCCGCACAATTCGGTTCAAATACATATCTGACCACCCACAAGCGCCAACAAAAAAATTAATTGTTTTAAATTAATTGGTTACTGATTCAGCTTGGCAACATCCTCTAAGGGATACGTTTGAAAGATAGACTTGAAACTGAGTTCAGCCGATAAAATTCTGTCTTTGACACTTGCTTATAAAATCAAATAAGTGACCATCGCGAAGCTACGGGAGCGTGTTGATGCATATAAGTAATCAGGATTATTTATGGTATAAAGCGCTACGATTTAATCGTATCGCTACCATCATTCTGCGGAATGTATGCACTGGAAGCTATACCTAAAAGCCAATCGGTAACGCAGCAAGTGTTACGCAATTGGATTAATAACTATATTCAGGGGGAGAAATCATGATAGAAATTTTAATACTCGTCGGACTGGCAGTAGTGGGTTGGCTGGTCTGGAAAGGCAAACTCAAATCGATCAGTAAGGCTCTAGGCAAAATACAAGTATCCCCTCCGCAACAAGCGACCTCAAGTGCGCCAAATACCAATTCGCAAACAAATGCACCGTCGCCAAACACACCGATAGAGCAACAACCCGTAGCGCCAGTAGAGGTCCCGACCCCAGCCCCGGAACCAGTTGTAGAACCCGAACCACAAGCACCAGTCGTAGATGCGGTTGCCGAAAAGCCTACTACAACTCCGTTTACTGCTGAAGAAGCTACAGCCGTCAAAATACCCGAAGATTCGATATTAAAACGCCATTATCTGGCGGCATTGCAAGCGGAAAAAGACGCTCTCAGCAATCCGTATCCAACAGATTCCGTACTGCGCCGTCACTACGAAACATTGCATAAAATCGCAACTCCCCAGCATTCGAAAACTGTGGACGAATCCAAATCAGACCAGCCACAAACAAGTAGCCCGGAAGATTCGACAGTACGGAAGCATAGCCTGGAGCAATTGCGTACCGAGGTTGCCGGTGAATTACCGGCACCGCCTACCGATTCGGTCTTGAAACGCCACTACGAAAGCTTGCTACAAACCAAGTTGCAACAACGGCTCGCTGGACAGTAAATACCTTATAAATCCCTACGGTTCCAGGCTACGACTATGGGCCCGGTCGCTCCCGCAAGAGAATGACCGAGGCCTCATAGTTTTCAAACAGCATTCAATTTCCTCACGGCAAAAATCGCTCAAAAAATAATTGAGCGCGCAGTTCTGCGGCTGATGTGTATCGTCGCAAAATAAGATTTTTGACAATCCCGCGAACAACGGTATGCTCGGCTGAGATTTGTCTATCCGTCTTGAGCAGGGTACCGATACTTCGAGTAGCTTTTGACTTCGCAAAGCCCTAGCAACGGGCACAAACAACTCCCTAACGGACCAGCCCAGCATGAATGATATATACCAATTCTCGGCCACTAACATCAATGGTGAAACCGTTGCTTTAGAAGATTATCGCGGCAAAGTACTGCTAATCGTCAACACCGCCAGCCAGTGCGGGTTCACGCCGCAATTCCGTGGATTGGAAGCGTTATATCAGACCTATAAAAGCCGCGGATTGGTAATTTTAGGGTTTCCGTGCAATCAGTTCGGTCAGCAGGAACCCGGCGACAGCCAAGAAATAGCCAGTTTTTGCGAATTAAATTATGGCGTGAGTTTCCCGATGTTCGAAAAAATCGACGTCAACGGCAGTAATGCGCATCCGCTGTTCGAGTATTTGAAAACCGCCGCGCCGGGCATCTTGGGTTTTAATGCAATCAAATGGAATTTCAGCAAATTTCTGGTTGGCCGAGACGGCAAGGTTTTCAAACGCTATGCGTCAATAGACACTCCCGCTGGCATTAGCAAGGACATCGAACGCCTGCTTGGTTTGAGCGATGCGCCGATCAAGGCGTAGCGAAACTTTTCACCCAGTCGCCAGGCCTTACCGCACCGGTAACAGCCGTTGAATCAATGGTACCCGCCGCCGTAGTCGCACTAACGTCGGTTATCGTCAAGATACCTTGCGATTCGCCCAAGCCCGCTCCCGCAGCACCACCTGCCGACGCCGAATAAATCATCAGCTTGTCACCCATTTTGATTTTATCCTGGGCGCCGGCGGCAATCACGACCCGATTATTGCCGGCCTGAATTACGCGGGTGGTAAAGGGATAACAGCCGAATAATTTATGAATATCTTCGCTGGCCTGTTGAATGATCTCGCTTATGGCGTGACCGGCCGAGGTCGAGTTGAAACGGTCGCTACCCACTGTATAGCCGCTCGGCAGCGACACATCGCCAAGGATGGAATCGGTATAACGATGTTGAAACAGCAAGGCACCGCTAAAGCCGTCGTAAACAAATACGTCAATCCCGACACTACGTCGGGCGACGAAATCCCTGACCATGGATTTTAAATCCGCCAGCGCGCCGCTGCCTCGGACATATTCGGTAGACTCCACGCGAAAATCGCGAATCACGCCGGACAACACAAACTGCGCGTTCTGCTGCTTGGCGATATTCAGAATCACCGATTCGGCTGTACCCTCGGCAAAACGAATCTCCGGCGCCATATCGGGCCGGCTGTACAAAGAGGTGTTGGTCAGATTGCGGCCGATAAAATCGCCGGTTTCCATCAGCTGATTATTAATTTCCCTGGGGATGCCGCTGTATAAATCCTGGCTTTCGGTGCCGCTGATTTGATCGGCATTCATGACCGGAAAGCCGGTGGCGACGATTTTCTTCCGATACGGCGAGCCGCAACGCTGCTTATCGGACAACACTGCCAGCACTTGCACATGGTATTGCTCGGCATCCTGCCATTCGTCGACGACCTTAATATCACTAACCAGCATCGCCGAATTATTGTTGCGTTTGAGTTGCAAGGATGCGTTACTCACCGCATCGTCGATAGCGGCGCGGCGGGCTTCTTCGATACCGCCGCCAGCGATTGGCGCACTGCCTTGCACACTACCCTGTTGGCCGGACACGGCAACACCATTTTCATCGCCGCGCCGTTTACTATTACCGCTGCTGCATGCGGCCAGTAAAGCGATCAGTACCACTGTTAGCAAGTTTCTATAAGGCACTATAAAATCCGTTGATCAACAAATACTGAAATATCGTCCGCAAACCGGTATTGGCAATCCATTCCACATCGTAAAGACCTGCATCCAGCAAGACATCGTCCACGACATTCGGCCGCTTGGAAAAGCCTGCCACATAATACTGATCACTACAATCCCGAGCACCGCAGGCCAAGTTAGCGGAGGTCACCGTCGCGGTTTTATAACCCAGCCGCGTAAACGCCAGCTTGTTATCTTCCTGCAGACACTGACCTGCCAAAGCCGGATCGCCGGACATGCACTGGTAAAAACGCGGGCTAAGACGTAATTCCAGTGTCGTTTTTAAATTGTCTCTGATAGTCCGATAATCGGCGGCTCGCGCTTCGCGCAAGTAACTATCCAGGTAAACCCGATATACCTCGTCACGCATCACCTGAGCTCCGACCGTGGTTTGATTGCCCAACTTTTCTTGATACAGCAAATCCGCCAAACCGCGATAGGCATCCAGTTTTGCGGCTTGTTGCGCCTGTAACCAGCGCTGATTGACCCCCAGTTTGCCGCTATCGTCGAAATGGCTATAACCGCTGGCACGCAGGGTTTTACCAGCGGACGGTACTTCAGCGTTTCTACCGCCCACGGCCGCACAACCGTTTAGGGCTAATACCATCAACACCCAGCAAATTGTTTTAAACGCTTTCATGACCCCTCCTCCTACTCGCCTAAGTCATCGACTACTTGGGCTTTTTCTTGAGGGCGGATTACAAAATCTAGCCGTGATCCGCACGAAATTTCTTCCGGCAAGTCGCAGCACAAACTAACTATGCGTCTTGTCGCCCGCCACAGACCAAAGCTTTTCCAGCTGATACAGTTCGCGAGCCTGACCGGTCATCACATGCACGATCACATCGCCCAAATCCAACAGTATCCAATCGGAACTTTGATCGCCTTCCATGCCCAACGGCTGCTGCCCCTGCTCTTTCACCTTTTCCATCACATAATCGCACAGCGACTTGGCGTGGCGGGACGAAGTACCGGTGGCGATGACCATATAATCGGTAATACTGGTTTTGCCGCGCACATCGATAGTCTTGATGTTCTGGCCTTTACGGTCGTCGAGCTCGGTTTCGACCAGCTTAAGTAATGCTTCTGTTTGCATTCAATTTCCTGTGTGATGAACGGGGGTTTGATAGAGATGATGCCGCCGAATCAATTCGATGACCCGGTCAGGCAGTAAAAATTGCGGATCGCGTCCGGCCGCCACCAATTCGCGGATCGCGGTGGCCGAAATATCCAACGCGGTGACTTGTTGGAAAGTTAAAAATCCTGCTGATTGCCGGCTTAATTGGGTCCGATCTGCGCAGAAACGCTGCTGAAAAAACGCCGAAAATTCCGATCCGGCATAGCCGGGCCGGGTCATCACCACGACGTGCGCGTATTCAAACAATCGTTGCCATTGGTACCAGCGTTCCAGGCCGGCAAAGGCATCGGCACCGATAAACAGCAGCATAGGCGTATCGCCAATTTCGTTACGCAAGGAATGCAGCGTATCCACCATATAAGATGGCCCCGCCCTATCCAGTTCGCGCCGATCAACGCTAAAGCCATAGGTTTCGGCAACAGCGGCTTCCAGCATTTGCAAACGCAAATGCGCCGGCACTTCGGGTTCGTCGCGATGCGGCGGCAAGCGGCAGGGAATTAAACGCAGCTGCTCCAGCTCGAACAGCTCTTTCACTTCCAGCGCGGTGCGCAAATGGCCGTAATGGACCGGATTGAACGTGCCGCCGTAAACCCCGATCATTATTGGCGGATATGCCCGTCGCCCAACACGATGAATTTCAGCGAGGTCAAACCATGCAATCCTACCGGACCGCGCGCGTGCAATTTATCGGTACTGATGCCAATCTCCGCGCCCAAACCGTATTCAAACCCGTCGGCAAACCGGGTGGAGGCGTTGACCATCACCGAGCTGGAATCCACCTCGCGCAAAAAGCGCCGCGCCAAGGTGTAGTCCTCGGTAACGATAGCCTCGGTATGCGCGGAACTGTAATGATTGATATGTGCTATCGCCTCGTCTATATCGGCAACAATCTTGATAGCCAAAATCGGTGCCAGATATTCGGTATGCCAGTCTTCTTCGGTGGCGCGTACGGCGTTTTTGATCAAGGAGCAGGTTTTCAAGCAACCGCGCAGTTCCACGTTTTTTGCCGTGTATTGCTCGGCCAAGATCGGCAATACCGTGGCGGCAATGCTTTCCGCTACCAACAAAGTTTCCATCGCATTACACACGCCGTAGCGATGGGTTTTCGCGTTCATCGCAATTGCTACGGCTTTGTCGATGTCGGCCTTGCCGTCGATATAAACATGGCAAATGCCGTCCAGATGTTTGATGACCGGTATTGTGGCTTCGGCGCTGATGCGTTCGATCAGGCTTTTGCCGCCGCGCGGCACGATTACATCGACATAATCCTTCATCGTAATCAACTCGCCAACCGCCGCCCTGTCGGTGGTTTCCACCACTTGCACGGCCTGCTGCGGCAAACCGGCTTCAGCCAAACCGCTGGCTATAGCGGCCGCAATGGCCCGGTTGGAATAAATCGATTCGGAACCGCCGCGCAAAATACAGGCATTACCGGATTTCAAGCACAAAGCCGCCGCATCGACGGTGACGTTAGGCCGCGATTCATAGATGATGCCGATCACACCCAATGGCACGCGCATTTGTCCAACCTGAATACCGCTGGGCTGATAGTTAAGATTGGTAATTTCCCCGACCGGATCGGGCAATGCGGCAACTTGCTTCAGACCTTCTATCATCGCCTGAATGCGGGCCGGCGTCAGTTCCAGGCGATCCAACGAGGCAGGGTCCATGCCGTTCTGTTTTCCGGCCTCCAAATCTTTACGGTTTTCGCTGGCTATCTCGGCGCTGCCCGCGGCAATCGCTTCGGCGATTTTCAATAACGCGTTATTTTTCCGCCCGCTCTCGGCCTTGCTGATCTCGCGGCCGGCCGCTCTAGCCTGTTGCCCCAATTGCTGCATGTACTGTTTAACGTCCACAATTATCGACCCGATGAATTGGAAAAACCGCCATTATAGCAAGCCGGGCTCAGTTGCAGCGAAAACGGCAAATTCCGCAGCCTTTCCTATCCAGGAGGTCGAATAAATTCGCCCCTACACGACAAGCTTAAATACCGTTGCAACGACAGATCTTCCAATTGCCAAGCCAGAACCAAGCTCGTAGACTGCGCAACTGTATTACGACAATATTTATTCAACGAGACATCGACATGAGTCAGCTTTTTTCGCCATTTTCCATCAGCTCGGTTACGCTGCCGAACCGTATCGTCATTGCGCCGATGTGTCAGTATTCGGCGGTCAACGGCGAAGCCAGCGATTGGCACTTGATGCACCTGGGGAATTTGGCGATATCCGGTGCCGGCTTGTTGATTATCGAAGCCACGGCCGTGGAACAGGAGGGCCGCATCTCACCGGCCGATCTCGGCCTCTGGTCCGACGCGACCGAATCAGCCCTGGCCCGCGTTTTAAGCGCGGTGCGAAAATATTCGAATATACCTATTGCGATTCAACTGGCTCACGCCGGCCGCAAAGCTTCCACCGCCGCGCCCTGGGACGGCGGCGGCCTGGTCGATGCCAATCACGGTGGCTGGCCCACCGTCGCACCGTCGGCGCTAGCCTTTATGCCTGAAGACCCCGAGCCGACCGCGCTCGATGCGGCCGGTTTGCAACGCATCTTGCAGGCCTTTGTGGCAGCTGCGCAACGGGCGTATAAACTGGGTATCGACGCCATCGAGATACACGCCGCCCACGGCTATTTGCTGCACGAATTTCTCTCGCCCTTATCAAATCAACGTGACGACGAATACGGCGGCTCGCTGGAAAACTGTATGCGTTTCCCGCTGGCGGTGTTTGAAGCGATGCGCGCCGCAGTGCCGCCCGAGATGCCAATAGGTGTGCGCATATCCGCGACTGACTGGGTGGACGGCGGTTGGGACTTAGATCAAAGCGTGGCCTTTGCTAACGCCTTAAAAGCGCGCGGTTGCGCATTTATCCATGTCTCCAGCGGCGGCCTGTCGCCACTGCAAAAAATCCCGGTCGGACCTAATTACCAAGTCCCGCTGGCGGCAAGCATTCGCGCCGAAACAGGCCTACCCACAATTACCGTCGGCCTAATCACCGAAGCCGATGATGCCGAGGCTATCATCGCCGATGGCCAGGCCGATATGGTCGGCTTGGCGCGCGGCATTCTGTACGATCCGCGCTGGCCCTGGCATGCCGCCGCCAAACTGGGCGCCCAAGTCGAAGCACCGCCGCAATATTGGCGTTGCCAGCCGCGCGAACAAAAGGCTTTATTTGGCGACATTCGCTTTCGCCAGCGCTAAGCTATCGCAGACTATTAGGCCGGGATCAATCAGCCAGTTATAGTCATCGCACTTCAAAGTTCGCTTTTTTGATTCCCTCACCCCTGCCCTCTCCTGGAGGGCGGGGAGCAGATGTGTCAAAATTTGACATGGGAAAGGTATAGTAAATTCGACCATACAGCTATAGCCGGCTGTATTTCAACATTGGACATTCATGCGTTTTTTAGGCACTTCAAATCCTGCTTTTCTAAAACTATTAACTTTTCGCGTACTAATCGTGCTGGCCTATCAAATCGTGGCAATTGTGGTGGGCTGGCATATCTACGAACTGACGCACGACCCGCTGGCGTTGGGCCTGATAGGCCTGGCCGAAGTGATTCCGTATTTTTGCAGTGCGCTGTTCGCCGGTTACGCCGTCGATCATTACTCGCGGCGCTGGTTTGCGATTTCGGCGTGTTTGTTGTTATGTCTAAATGCTCTGACCTTGACCGCGATCGCGGCGCAATGGATTCCCGACAATCCGGTGTTCTTGATTTACGCTTCCATAGCTATCACCGGCGTGGCGCGGGCCTTTATCGGCCCATCGTATAGCGCACTGTTCGCGCTGTTGCTGCAACGCGAACAGTATGCGCGAGCAGCGGGCCTGGGTAGTTCGGTGTTTCAGTTCGCGCTGGTGGCCGGCCCGGCAATCGGCGGAATTCTGGTCGGCTGGGCCGGCAAAACCGCAGCTTACGGCATTGCCGGCGGCTTGTGCGTGCTGGCGGCGCTGGCTTTACTGTCTTTGCATATCAAGGAACCGCCGGCCGCAGAAAGCGCACCAATTTTCACCAGTATCGCCGAAGGCCTGCGCTTTGTGTTCCATAACCAAATCATCCTGGGCGCGCAGTCGCTGGATATGTTTGCGGTGTTATTCGGCGGCGCGGTAGCGATGTTGCCGGCTTTCATTCACGACATATTTCATTACGGCCCGGAAGGCCTGGGGATTTTACGCGCCGCGCCTGCCGTCGGCGCAGTGATCACCGGCTTATTCCTGGCCAGGTATCCACTTAATAAGCATGCGGGACGCTGGTTGCTAATAGCTGTGGCGGGATTTGGTTTATGCATGATCGGCTTTGCGCTTTCGACCAATTTTTGGGTTGCCGGCCTGGCCTTGCTGCTATCCGGTGTCTGCGATGGTGTGTCAGTCGTGATGCGTACCACCATCATGCAACTAGCCACGCCGGATGCCATGCGCGGCCGGGTAGCAGCTATCAACGGTATCTTTATCGGCTCGTCCAACGAACTCGGCGCTTTCGAGTCTGGGGTTGCGGCTCGCCTGTTGGGATTGGTGCCATCTGTGCTGTTTGGCGGCGGCATGACGCTTTTGGTGGTCGCAACTACGGCAAAATTGGCTCCCAAATTACGTAGGCTAGAGCTGGACCAGCTCCAATAATTTTCACTTTACAGGCCAAGAACAGTTGTTTTATTCGGACTTTTTTCCGCGCATTAAGAAAAAACCCGCGCCGATAGTAGCCACCACCAACACCAACATTAAGATCGGATGCTGATAAAACATGTCGAAAAACGCTCCGGTGCTTTGCGACGTACCTCTGTAATACGGCCCCATACTGCCCCCACATGATCAATTAATTACCAATTTTCAGCCTGAACGGCTAAACCGGTTTTTGAATTTACCTTGGAAATCGGCATTGTCCAATTTTGCTGACTACATTCCTTCTTACTTCAAAAAACACGGTGCTTCGTAGATTTAACGAAGTACCGTTGCTTTCTCCCCAACTGGCCTCAACTACAAACAACCACCTGATAAGGCAGTTTTAAATCAGCCACCAGTTTGGGAGGATGTAAATAGTTGATTTTAATTCCCTAATCCCAACCTTCTCCTTTATTCCCCTAGGTCCGGAGGGGGAAAGGGATATCTCAATTTTTTAGCGCCCCCCCCTATATTGAATTGGTCCTCTATCGGGTCGAACAAAATCCGTTTGGCTCGGGATCTAAGCGGATTGACTAACTTCAGCCGTCAAGCGGTCCAGATTTTGTTCGTTGGCGGGTTCGACAATATGCCTAACGGCATTTGCCACAGAGGTATCGGCAAACACTTGTTCCCAATGAATCAGAGTGCCTTCCGCTGAAGGCTCCAGCGTAATGGTTAGCGTGAAGTACGCTTGGCAAACGTGGCGAATAACAACCAGACTGTCAGCCTCGATCTTCTCGAAGACGGATTCGTTTGGGTAAACCGTCCCGTCCGAGCCGACCATATCGAAAATCCATTTGCCACCGAGTTTAAACTCGAATACTTCAAAACGATTGGAAAAATCGTTTGGCCCCCACCATTTCGCCAAACGGCTTGGATCTTTGATCGTGGCAAAGATTGCTGATGGTTCTGCAGGTAAAGTCCGGGTGCTGGTGAAGGTGTTCATGTCTCTCTTTAAGATTTGTTTCTTGGAATTTATTGGGCGTTTCTTTTGAGATTGCAACCAAGCGAGTTCGGCCAAAAAAAGACCGTCGGTAATTTCAGGGCAAAGTCCAGTATACGTTTAATAGCTGTCATTCAACTGCTGAACGCTGGCATAAGCTGGAGCAGGTAGTTTCGTCATTTACTGATCATTTGTGATTTCTCCGCCTACTGATTCTTGTAACAATTTAAGAATTGTTATGACTTCAGTGTCTAAGTTGAAGTGTCGACCACTGATATCCGCAGTTACTGCAGGAAATTTCAATTCAGAATTGTTTACCTCGACTAGGTCAATATAAGCGACTACATCGCCAGCACTATCGCGAAGCAACCAAGGGTGCATTTGCCCAGGAAGGATGCGACCCAATGTTTCTTCAGCATGTCCGTAAGATGAAACGCCTTCCAGAAAATATGATTTCATTTGACCGATTTCCACTAAAGTAATTAATCGAATGTCTGATTATTGACTGTTCTTAGACATTAAAATAATAGCTGTCAATTTCTGCTTAGGGTCCAGGCTGTGTAAA
>LUUF01000009.1 GCA_001644045.1 Methylomonas methanica
GGCCGGGACGGTTGAATTGACCGGCCAGGGTGCGTTCCGCCAAAGCAAAACCCACGGCATTGGTGATGCCTTGTCCCAAGGGACCGGTAGTGGTTTCGACACCGTCGGTGTAGCCGTATTCAGGATGGCCCGGGGTTTGCGAGTGCAGTTGGCGGAACTGTTTCAGTTCTTCGATCGGCAGGCTGTAGCCGGCCAAATGCAGCAAGGAATAAATCAGCATGGAGCCGTGACCGTTGGACAGAATGAAGCGGTCGCGGTTCGGCCATTTGGGGTTGCTGGGGTTGTGTTGCAGAAAATCGTTCCACAATACTTCTGCGATGTCGGCCATCCCCATCGGCGCACCTGGGTGCCCTGAGTTGGCTTTCTGTACGGCGTCCATGCTAAGTGCGCGGATGGCGTTCGCTAAGTCTCGGCGCGAAGGCATGTTTGGTTCTCCTTTGTAATCTCTTGTCGTGCGAGCCGGCTCAGTATCGGCCGTGCCCGGTAAAAACTGGGGGTTATAACGAACGAAAGGACGAGTGGCGTTAACCACCCGTCCTTAATATTTCCTAATAAATAGGTAGTGCCAAAGCTGGCTTATGCTGCTGCAGCGTCAACCAATTCGCGGATTTCGCGGGCTGATTCAGCAGGTGACGGTGCACCGTAGATCGCTGCGCCAACCACGATGATGTTTGCACCAGCTTCAACCACTTGTTGCACAGTGGCTTGTTTAATACCGCCAGCAACAGAGATGCGGACGTTCAGACCCAGACGCGCTATGTCGTTCAAGTCAGAGAATGGCGTTTGACCAGCTGCTTGCGCATCCAGACCGGTGTGAATACCGACGATTTGCGCGCCCAATTTCACTGATTCTTTAGCGATATAAGCTTTGTCGTCGACGTTGATCAAGTCGATTTGAGTTTCTGCACCGTGTTTTTTCGCGGCTTTGATAACGCCTGAGATAGTCGCCAGACCGGATACGCCCAGTACGGTAACGATGTCTGCGCCTGCAGCATAGAAAGCACCGGCTTCGTATTCGCCAGCATCCATGGTTTTCAGGTCAACCAACAACAGTTTGTCTGGGAAACGTTGTCTCAGTTCTTTAACCAGGTTGATACCGTTGTACTTAATGCAAGGTGTACCAATTTCAAAAATATCAACATAAGGCGCTACTTGATCAGCCAATGCAACGGTTTGGTTGAAATCCAGTGAATCCAACGCCATTTGAATTAATGGTCTTGCCATACTAATGTGCTCCGATTGTTATAGTTACAGTTATTGTTTTTAAGACCCACCCCCCGACCAAAGCGCCATTTTCTGGCCTTTAAATCGAGAGCGCCGCAAGCCTTTGTCGATGGGCAGTTTTCGCGAGTGCGGCAACTCTAAATCAGAATAAGGCACCCTGTCAATTGAAGACCGACTATTTACCCAGCAAAAACTCTGTATTTAGTCGAGACCGATAAAAACTTAACCGTCCAGACCGGTCCATGGCTTGAAAAGACCGGTCGCATCAACCCCAAACATATCCAGAATTCGGCCGACGCCCTCATCAACCATCGCCCGCACGGAATCGGACTTGTTGTAAAAGGCCGGCATGGGCGGAAAGATAATCCCACCCATTTCCGTGACGCTGGCCATATTGCGAATATGCGCCAAATTTAGCGGCGTTTCGCGGGGCACCAGCACCGTTTTGCGGCGTTCTTTCAACGCCACGTCCGCCGCCCGGGAAATCAAGTTGTCGCCAAACCCATGCGCCACCGCAGCCAGAGTTTTCATCGAGCACGGCGCAATCACCACGCCCTCGGTCTTGAAGGAACCGCTGGCAATGCAGGAGGCAATATCGTTTATGCCATGCGTGACATCCGCCAATTCATACAACGCCGCCCGCTCCATATCCAGCTCGTATTTCAGATTCACCAAGCCGGCCGACGATATCACCAGATGCGTCTCCCACTCGTCTCGCTCCCGCAACACCTGCAGCATCCTGACACCGTAAATTGCCCCGGTAGCACCGGTCATAGCAATGACCAGTCGTTTTTTGTCGCTCATAATTCCGTCGTTTACGCTAAAAGCTTGGCCATTTCATCGGTCGCCGACACCAAAGCATCGATCATCTCTTCGCCCCGCGCAATGTGGCCGGCATTCGGCAGCACTACGTAACGAGATTGCGGCAAGGCCTGATGCAGGCGCCAACCGGCTTCTATAGGACAGGTCAAATCGTTTCTGCCGTGAATGATGATAGTCGGAATCGACTCTAACACCGCACAGTTTTCCAGGATTTGATTTTCTTGGATGAAGTAATCATGAATGGCAAAAGACAATTCCATTTTTACTTGCCGCAACATTTGCTCGCTAACCGACTCCATGCTCTCCAAATAATCATTCCCCAGCGCCACTTGCCCGCTCCAGGCTTGCCATTGTTGAGCAGCGCGTTTAGCGGCGTCCTGATCGGCTCCGAAAACTGCCTCCACCAATCGCTCCAAGACATTGGCATCAGGCAGATTCGGCAAATTATCCAACAATATCTGCCAGCGCTCGGGATAGATTTTATTGACGCCGTCATCTAGAAACCACCCCATATCGGCCTGTCTCGCTAAAAATACGCCGCGCAAGATCATTGCCAATACCTGCTGAGGATATTGCTGTGCGTAAAGTAATGCCAAGGTTCCACCCCAGGATCCGCCGAATAATAGCCATTTTTCGATGCGTAATTGCTGGCGGATACGCTCCATGTCCGCCAGCAAATCCTGAGTGGTATTGCCCTGCAATTCGCCAAACGGCTCCGACAATCCGCAGCCGCGCTGATCCATCAAAATAATATGGTAGCGCTCGGGATCGAAAAATCGGCGGTGATCCGGCTTGGTACCGGAACAAGGCCCACCATGCAAAAAAATCGCCGGAATGCCAGCCGGATTACCCGACCGTTCGACATAAACGCGATGCTCGCTATCGGTTTCCAGAAAAAAGGTATGGAACGGCGAAATGTCCGGATATAGCGTTTTCATTGTTTTTCATCCATAAAAAAAGGGAAGGCTGTTACACCTTCCCTTTTGCGTGCTAACTAAGCTTCAACTTAGAATTTGAAACCTACGTAACCGCCAGCGTTGAAACCGTCGGTAGGTGTACCGTCCAGTTTGCTGGTTGAGTAGTGGTAACGCACGTCGGTACCCAAGACGATACCTCTGAACAAGTCATACTCGGCGCCAGCACCGAAGTTCAAACCAGCATTCAAAACGGAAACCGCGTTGGATGGCACGCCCAGGATATTGATGTCCAGACCAACTGGGATCAACCAAGGACGGAATTTACTGCCGTGCAGAAACTTGATTTTTGGAGACGCATTGATTCTCAAACGAGAGTCAGTTGCTCTTGGTGAATGACCGTTAAGCACGATTGTTTCGCCGTTGGCAGTCTGTAGAGCAGTAAGCGTGCCGTCTGTCAATGCGTTAGTACCGGTACCGTATTGAGCATATTCAACACCCAACTCAATAGCGAACGATGTATCGTCAACCAAACCGAACAAGTCGTTGTTCACGTTGAAATCAAACGCACCACCAAAATAAAAACCTTCGTTATTACGGTTGTTTGACAACAAAGCACCGTCGGTTAAAGGAGTAGTGTTGCCTCTGGCATGATCCAAAGCCGACCAACCACCACGAACCGCCACCAAGTTGTCTTTAGCAGACGCTTGGGCAGGAGTTGATTTAACGGATGCCATCCATTGATCCAACTCTTGAACTTTTGCATTAGCAGCAGTGGAGCTGGCAGATGAAGACTTAACGCGGCTCAACTCAGCTTGCATGGCTTGCATTTGATCAGCCATTTGTTGCATTTGCGCTTCCAGAGCTTCGGTTTTTCTCGCCGCCGCATCAGCTACACGCTCAGCGCTGGAACCAGCTGCTTGTGCTTGTGGGGCAACCATTGCTCCAGCCATTGTCAAAGTCGCTGCGGCAACGCCCAGCGCTAATTTGGTTTTAGTAAAACTCATTGTTGTTCCCCCCAAGGGTAGTTATTGTTAAGACTGAATTGGCTTTATAGCAACACAGGATTTCTTCACGTGGGCAATAATAGCAGCAAAACACTAGCCTTACAAGTTTTAAGTCTATTTTTTTTGATTAAAAATATTGTTTTATATCAATAAGATACAAATCATTTGTAATCTACAATCAATATTTGTCAAAAATAAACAACAGCCATTTGCTTTTTTACACATTCATCGACAATCGGCAAACCCTATCTAAATATGCCGGCTTCGTGTTACCTTAAAAAGGCCTTCTTACACCCGTTTTCCTCAGCAATTGCATGACCACACACCTGGATATTTTGATCATCGGCGGCGGCATCAGCGGCCTGCTAGCCGCCCGAGAATTGCGTCTTGCCGGCCGCGACGTTACGATCCTAGACAAATCCAAACCGGGCCTGGAATCCTCATGGGCAGGCGGCGGCATTTTGCTGCCGATTTATCCCTGGCGCCAAGCCGCAGCCATCTCCGAATTGGCCGTCAACAGCTTAAAAAAATACCCCACATTGAGCCGAGAACTGCTCGCAGCTACCGGCATCGATCCGGAATGGTATGACTGCGGCATGCTGATTTGTAAAAACCCGGACTACGAGCACGCCGTAAAATGGTGCGAACACCACGGAATCGACTATCAACCGGCCACACAGGCATTAACCGAACCGTTTACCACCGCTTACGACCAACCACTGTGGCTACCGGAAATTGCCCAAGCCCGCAACCCAAGATTATTGAAATCGCTCCACGCTTACTTAGTACAAACAGGCGTGCAATTTCTGGATACTACCGAAGTCCACAAAATCAGCGTCGCCAACCATCAAGTTGAGAGCATTGAAACCGCTGACCGGACCTATTCCGCACAACATCTGATCGTCAGCGCCGGCGCCTGGACGACTGATTTAATGCAGGATTTATTGCCGGATTGGCCTATAGACCTGCAAATCAAGCCTGTCAGAGGCCAGATGCTGCTGTTCGACGCCACACCAAGCACCTTGCCTTATATGGTGCTGGACGGCGATCAGTATTTGATTCCACGCCGCGACGGCAAAATTTTGGCGGGCAGTACCGTGGAGCAGGCGGGCTTCAACAAGATCACTACCGAGGATGCCAAACAGCAGCTTTACCGATTCGCCACCGAATTACTACCCACTTTGAAAAACCATCCGGTTTGCCATCATTGGGCCGGCCTCCGTCCCGGCAGCCCGCAGGGCATTCCGACTATTAGCCGACATCCCGACATCGAGAATCTCAGCATCAACGCCGGCCATTTTAGAAATGGTTTAGTGATGGGGCCGGCATCCGCAAAATTGTTGGCCGACCTGATTTTGCACCGCCCAACCGAAATAGACCCGACACCCTATTCGCTAACTCGAGCAACCACTTCATGAATCTTTACCCCTTACTACGCCCATTACTGTTTTCCTTGGACCCGGAAACCGCGCATCACGTCACGCTGGATTTATTAAAGCTGGCCAAGCAAACTGGCTTGTCGGCGTTGAGCAAACCGACAGTTAGAGAAAAGCCTGTCAATGTGATGGGTTTGACCTTTAAAAACCCTCTCGGACTGGCTGCGGGCTTGGACAAAAACGGCGATTACATCGATGCGTTGGCCGAGCTGGGTTTTGGTTTTCTCGAAATCGGCACCGTCACCCCGCGCCCGCAACCCGGCAATCTCAAGCCGCGCCTGTTCCGCCTGCCTGAACACCAAGCCATCATCAACCGAATGGGCTTTAACAATCTGGGTGTCGATCATTTGCTGGCCCAAGTCGGTAAATGCCAATATCGCGGCGTTTTAGGCATCAATATCGGCAAGAACGCCGACACCCCACTGGAAAATGCTACCGAAGATTATTTGATCGGCCTGCGCAAAAGCTATGCGGCGGCGAGCTATATCACTATCAACATTTCCTCGCCCAACACCAAGAATTTACGCCAACTGCAGCAAGGCGACGAGATCAAACAGTTGCTGAGCGCTTTGAAGGAAGAGCAATTGCAACTGCAGACGGCGCATGGCAAATACACGCCAATCGCGGTGAAAATCGCGCCGGATTTAAGCGATGAGGAAATCAGCCACATCGCGGCATTGCTGCTGGAATTTGCTATCGACGGCGTGATTGCCACCAACACCACCATCGCCCGCGATAAAATCCAGGGTCATGTCCACGCCAACGAAACGGGCGGCTTGAGCGGCGCACCGGTCAAAGACAGCTCGACTCGGGTAGTAAAAGGTTTGGCGGCGGAATTGAGCGGCAAGCTGCCGATTATTGCGGCCGGCGGTATATCGAACGGACAGGACGCCCAGGAAAAGATGGCCGCCGGCGCGAGCCTGGTACAGATCTACAGCGGCTTAATTTATAAAGGACCGCAGCTTATTCAGGATATTTTAGACAGCTTGTAATTGACCTAAATCAACCCATGCCATCAGCCCATAAGGGGCTATGGCATGCTGGCGTAAAACCTTTATTCTCCGGCAATCGCCATCCGTTCCAGCAAAATAGAACCGACTCTGATATTGCCGCGCAAATCCACGTCGTTGCCGATCGCGACGATATTGCGCAGCATGGACTTCAAATTGCCGGCGATAGTAATTTCTTGCACCGGATACTGGAC
This sequence comes from Methylomonas methanica, assembly GCA_001644045.1. Lineage (GTDB taxonomy): Bacteria > Pseudomonadota > Gammaproteobacteria > Methylococcales > Methylomonadaceae > Methylomonas > Methylomonas methanica. The sequence goes on from LUUF01000009.1 coordinate 6,608, forward strand.
CACACCGTTTTCGACCCAAAATCCGGAGGCGCCGCGCGAATAATCACCGGTCACGCGATTAACGCCCTGCCCCATCAATTCGGTCACCAGCAAACCGGTATCCAGCAATTTCAGCATGCCGGCAAAATCGTTACTGCCGGGTTCGACCGTCAGATTATGCACGCCGCCGGCATTGCCGGTAGTTTGCATACCCAGTTTCCGCGCCGAATAGGTGCTGAGAATATACGATCTTAAAATACCGTCGCTGACAATATCCCTAGCCCTGGTCGCTACCCCTTCGGAGTCGTAACTGGCGCTGCCCAGCGCGCCGCGCAGGAACGGCTGTTCATGAATCCGCACAAAATCCGGCAAAATTTGGGTGTCCAGCGTATCCAGTAAAAACGAGGATTTGCGGTATAAACTGCCGCCGCTGATCGCGCCTATCAACGCCCCGATCAAACCGGACGCCATTTCCGACGCGAACAATACCGGACATTGCCGGGTACTCAGACTACGCGCGTTCAGCCTTGCAACCGTGCGTTGCGCGGCTTTTTCGCCGACTTGTCTAGCCGATTCCAGACCGCCAGCATCGCGAGCCACGCTGTACCAATAATCGCGCTGCATCGCATCGCCGCTACCGGCCAGCACCGAGCAACTCAAAGAATGCCGACTGGATTGGTAACCTTGCAAAAAACCCAGCGAATTACCGAATACCCGCGTGCCTTGATGCGTATTTACCGAAGCGCCTTCGGAATTGCTAATCGCCTTATCGTAGCCGCGCGCGACGTTTTCGCATTCGATGGCAATGTGTATGGCCTGTTCGGCATTAATATCCCAAGGATGATTCAAATCCAGATCAGGAAACTCGGTTGCCAGCAACTCGACATCCGGCAAGCCGGCGTAGTCGTCCTCGCTGGCGTAACGGGCGATACTGCAAGCAGCCTTGACGGTTTCTTTCAAAGAGTCGGAAGAAATATCGTTGGTGCTCGCAGAGCCTTTTTTCTGGCCGAAATAGACGGTGACGCCTATGCCTTGATCGCAGTGATACTCGACGGTTTCCACTTCCCCCAAACGCCCCGACACCGACAGCCCGTTGTCGACGCTGAACGCCGCTTCGGCGGCACTGGCGCCTTGTTGTTTGGCTTCGTCCAATAATTGCTGAACGACGTTTTTTAAGCGATTAATTTCTTCCTGATTTTGCACGGTAAGTCTCTTGGAGTTCGATTACATGTGTGGGCCGAAGCATATCGGCCCGAGGCATTAAACGCTGGTGCCGCCGACGGTCAGACCGTCGATTTTCAAGGTGGGCTGCCCGACGCCGACCGGCACGCTTTGTCCGTCCTTGCCGCAGGTACCGACGCCGCTATCCAGGGCCATGTCGTTGCCGACCATCGATACTTTCGTCAACACGTCAGGACCGTTACCGATTAGTGTCGCGCCCTTGACCGGCCGGGTAATTTTGCCGTTTTCGATCAGATAGGCTTCGCTGGTGGAAAACACGAATTTGCCGGAGGTAATATCCACCTGCCCGCCGCCGAAGTTACGCGCGTACAAACCTTTTTTGACCGAGCGGATAATCTCCTCCGGATCACTGCTGCCCGGCAGCATGTAAGTATTGGTCATACGCGGCATCGGTAAATGCGCATACGATTCGCGGCGGCCGTTGCCTGTGGGTTTCACGCCCATCAGGCGGGCATTGAGCTTATCCTGCATATAGCCTTTCAAAATACCTTTTTCGATTAGCACGGTGTTTTCGGTGGGCGTACCTTCGTCGTCGATATTCAAGGAACCGCGCCGTCCAACCAAGGTGCCGTCGTCGACCACGGTGCATAAGTCCGAAGCCACCCGTTCGCCGACGCGACCGCTAAATGCGGAAGTACCCTTGCGGTTGAAATCGCCTTCCAAACCGTGCCCTATGGCTTCGTGCAACAAAATCCCCGGCCAGCCCGGCCCCAACACCACGGTCATATTGCCGGCCGGCGCTTCCTGGGCCTGCAAGTTGACTTGGGCCAAACGCACCGCTTCGCGGCCATATTCAAAAGCCCGGTCGTTTTCCAGAAAAAAGCTGTAATCGCTGCGCCCGCCGCCGCCCATGCTACCCTGCTCGCGCCGGCCGTTTTCGACCATGATCACCGTCACGTTCATCCGCACCAGCGGCCGCACATCGGCAGCCAAGGAGCCGTCCTGGTTGGCGATCAACACGCTGTCATAAGCAGCAATCAGGCTGACCATCACTTCTTCGATGCGGCTGTCCAACTTGCGGGTTTCGCTGTCAACGCGCTTCAGTAAATCGATTTTTTCTTGATCGTCCAGGGACTTTAAGGGATTGAGCGGCTGGTACAACTGCGGCCAGCTCTTGGCGACTTCGATTTGGCGCTGCGCCTGCTGCCCTTGTCTGACAATGGCTTTCACGTTGTTGGCTGCTTCCAGCAAGATCGGTAATTCGATGCGATCGCTGTAAGCAAAGCCGGTTTTATCACCGCTCACCACCCGCACTCCGGCGCCGTGTTCTATGGAGTGACTACCTTCCTTGATAATACCGCCTTCCATGGACCAGGATTCGAAATGGCTGGACTGAAAATAAATGTCCGCAGCGTCGACCGGTACGCTGAGCAGCGCCGCCATCACCCGGTCTACGTCCTGAGTTTGCAGACCATTAACGGCCAGAATGGATTGGGTAACTTGTTCTAGTAATGGCATAAGAAATTTAAAATAAAACGGTTTCGTCAGCGATGCGCACAATCACATCACGAAAAATGAGGCTATATAGGCAACGGCCAAGGCAGTGACGGCAATAGTCACCTTGTTCCTTATGGTAAGCGAGAGCCAATACAACTCTAATTCGGTTTTCCGCCGCACCCAGGTATTCAGCACCATTTGTTTAACAGATGCCCAAAGCCTTGGTACAACTTTCGAAAGCCGATAAAAACCAAACCAGGCGATGGTCAACAAAATATAAAACGTCACCACTTGGCTGCCGTGGCGGTCGGACTCGAATAAATACTCGATGATTTCGCCGATATCCAAGAAGTGGAATACCAATTCGACAGCTTCTTCAATACCTAGCTCGACGTACTCGAAGGCCACATGAAATCCTTCGAACACCAGATGCATGAATTCACCCAGCACTTCCAGCGTCACATCGTACATGACGATAGCAAGTACCACAAAACCGACGATGATCAAGTCGAGATTCTTTCTAATCATTGCTAATTCCTTACCACACTCGCCGCTACCGGCTCCGGCACCTGCCACTCTACTTTCCAATGCCCCTTACCGTCTGCCAAGGCCTGATTCAACCAAGGTAACAGGGCTTGCGCTTGACTATCCAGCTGCCACGGCGGATTGATGACCAACATGCCGGAACCGGTCATGCCGCGCCCCGGGCCGTCATCGGCTATGCAATGCTCGATGCGCAACTGGCGAGGAATGCCGGTTTGCTCCAATTGCCGCATAAAATTTTCGGTCGCCGCCCGGTCGATAACCGGATACCACAGCGCATAAACGCCGGTAGCGAAGTGCCTATAGGCGGTCGTCAGCGCGGCAACGATTTTTTTGTATTCGTCGCGCATTTCGTAACTGGGGTCGATCAGAATCAGGCCGCGCTTTTGGATAGGCGGCAATTTCTTGCTCAAGGTTTGCAAGCCGTCTTCCTTGCTGACACTAACCTGTTTATCGCCGGCAAATAATTGCTGAAGGGCTTCGACATCGCTGCTGTGCAATTCCGACAATACTAAGCGATCTTGCGCCCGGACCAAGCGTTTTACCAATTGCGGCGAGCCGGGATAGCGCACCAGTTGCCGGCCGGTATTTTCCGCGCGCACCGCGGACAGATAATCTTTCAATTCCGGCGGCGCGTCCTGGCTGTCCCATAGCCTAGCGATGCCTTGCTGGTATTCGCCGGTTTTTTGAGCAAACTCGGACTTAAAGGAATATTTACCGGCGCCGGCATGGGTATCGATGTAAACAAAAGGTTTATCTTTTTGTTTTAGCGTGTTGATCGCCAATGTCAGCAGACTGTGCTTTAACACATCGGCAAAATTGCCGGCGTGAAAACCGTGACGATAACTAAGCATGCTGTCCACCCATTTTTATTATTCCAATCCGTTCAATTTCAGCTTAATTTGGCTCTGAACATAAAAAACACCGCACCCAGCAAACATAAACCGGCCCAGAGATAATCCAGTTTCAAGGGTTCTTTCATGTAGTACACCGAGAAAGGCACAAATACGCTCAGCGCAATCACTTCCTGCATGATTTTCAGCTGGGCAACACTGCACTGCGTGTAACCGATACGGTTGGCGGGCACTTGTAACAGGTATTCGAACAGGGCGATGCCCCAACTGACGAATGCAGCCAACAACCAGGGTTTGTTATTCAATTCCTTCAGATGCGCATACCAGGCAAAAGTCATGAAGACATTGCTGCAAATCAATAAACCGGCGGAGATCAGGATGGCGTTCATGCTGACTCTACTAATAGTTGATGATAGCGTTGTTTGTAATCGTTGACGGCCTGAGTCCGCAACTTCCGGATGGCGATACCAATCTGTTCGCCTTGCAAGCCTTTCAGCAAAGCCGCCGAGGTATCGACAGCGGCGGCGGTCATGGCCGCCGCGCGGATATAGTCGGCTTGCGGGTAAGGCCGATCTTCGAATCCGGTCCGGCCACGCGCGTCCGCTTCGCAAGCCTGTAAAAATTCATTCAGGCGGCTATCGGGCTTGAACGCACCGATGGTTTGCAACATATCGGTCAAGGTATCCGCGCGCAATTCCAAAGCCCGGTGGCAATGGGTGTGGTATTGCATGACCTGTGCGCACAAGGATTTAAAATTATTCGGCACCCGCAGTCTTTCGCACAGCTTGGCAAGCACCGGCAAACCTTTTTGCTCGTGCCCGTGATGACTGGGCCAGTGGTGGCTGGGCGTCAACGCCTTGCCCAAATCGTGCAACAAGGCCGCCAGGCGTACCTCGGCCTTATCGGAAAGTCGCGCCGCCTGCTCCAGCACCATCAAGGCATGCACGCCGGTATCGATTTCCGGATGATATTTCTCCGGCTGCGGCACGCCGAATAAGGCGTCGATCTCCGGAAAAACCACTCGCAACGCGCCGCAGTCTTTCAATACCTGAAAAAATGCCGCCGGCGTCCGCTCCAATAAGGCTTTATGCAGTTCCGCCCACACCCGTTCGGCGACCAGAAAATCGGCTTCGCCAGCTAAAACCATCTCGTGCATCAATTGCAGCGTTTCCGTAGCGACACTAAATCCCAAATGGGCATAGCGGGCTGCGAAGCGGGCGACGCGCAAAATCCGCACAGGATCTTCCACAAATGCCGCAGACACATGCCGCAGCATACGGCTATCCAAGTCACGCCGCCCGTTATAGGGATCGATCAATTCGCCGGCGGTATCAATTGCCATCGCATTGACGGTTAAATCCCGTCGCAACAAATCCTCTTCCAACGTTACATCCGGCGCGGCATATACCGCAAATCCCTTGTAGCCCGGCGCTGTTTTACGCTCGGTGCGCGCCAAGGCATATTCTTCGTGGGTGTCGGGATGCAGAAACACCGGAAAGTCTTTGCCAACCGGCCGAAAACCCGCAGCCAGCATGCTATCGGCAGTCTCACCGACCACCAGCCAGTCGCGCTCCTTAACCGGAAAATCCAGCAAACGGTCGCGAACTGCGCCGCCGACCAGATACGTTTTCATGCCTTACCAACTCGCCTGCTAAATGGATCAAAAGACACAGTATAAATGAGTCGCTATCATAGTGCTTTGCTTATTCCCCAGCCATTAATCATCATGACGGAAATTTTTTTAGCCAGTCTTTTACTGGGCATTCTCGCCGGCATCTCCGCCGGTTTGTTCGGCATAGGCGGCGGTGCATTGATCGTGCCGGTACTGGTCTGGCTATTCCAAACTCAGCAGTTCCATCCGGAACAAATCATGCTGATTGCCGTCGCCACCTCATTGGCAACCGCGATATTTACTTCGGTAGCCTCGGTGCGCGCGCACCACAAACTAGGTAACATCGACTGGCGACGGGCATGGCATTTAGCCCCGAGCATGCTGCTAGGCGCCGGCGGTGGCGCGGTGTTGGCCGAATATATCAGTGCCAATTTGCTACGCTGGTTTTTCGTTACCTATCTACTTTATACCAGCCTACAAATGGCGATGCCCAAGCAAACAAAAGCATCAACGCATCCCGCCAAACAATTTTTGGACTACCCGATAGGTCTGCTGATCGGCGTGCTGTCAGCGATATTGGGCATCGGCGGCGGCACGATGACCGTGCCTTACCTGGTGAGCAATGGCCTGATCATGAAAAACGCGGTCGCCACCTCCAGCACCTGCGCAATACCCATCGCCCTGTCGGCTGCCACCAGTTATGCCATCCTGGGCTGGCAAGACAATCAATTACCCGCTGGCAGCCTGGGTTATCTATACCTCCCAGCCTTTGCCGGCATCGTGCTGACCAGTATCTTTACCGCGCCCTTGGGCGCCAAACTAGCCCACCGCTTGCCGGCGCAAAAATTGAAACGTTACTTTGCGATTGTGCTGCTGGCGCTTGCGATAAAAATGGCTTGGTAAGTCGGGGAACTTAAGTGCCGAGACATAGCTCGAAACACCGTTAGTTCCGGTTTGATTGCTCTGTTGCGCAAAGAAAAACTTCATCGTATACTTCGGCGCAGCTTTCTCGATCAAGCTATCGCACACAACAACAAAACCTCTGGAGGGTATATAAATGAAATGGGAAACACCAGCTTACAATGACATGCGTTTCGGTTTTGAAGTTACCATGTACATCTACAACCGTTAATCCTTGAGGGTTGACGATAAAAAAGGGGCATTTTCCTGCCCCTTTTTTTTGCCTGGCGTTTTTTAATCCCGTATCATGCCTCGCTCGTTCACCAACCCCTTTAAGCGAACATGAAGATTAGAGTTCTCGGCGCCGGCGCCGGCGGCGGCTTTCCGCAATGGAACTGCAACTGCGACAATTGCCGACGCCTGCGTAACGGCCAATTCAACGGAAAAGCCCGCACCCAGTCATCGATAGCAATCAGCACCGACAACCGCAACTGGCTGCTGTTTAACACGTCGCCGGATATTCGCGCTCAATTGGAAGCGTTTCCGGCCATTCAGCCTAAGGAAGGCATCCGCGACACCGGCATCAAAGCCGTGCTGCTGATCGACAGCCAGATCGACCACACCACCGGCATGTTGATGCTGCGCGAAGGCAAACCGTTAAACGTGTATTGCACCGACATGGTCAAACAGGATCTGACCAGCGGCTTTCCGCTGTTCAACATGCTAAAAGACTATTGCACAGTCAATCATCATCCGATTGCCTGTGACGAAACTCCATTCGAGATTCCCGGCATAGCTGACATCCGCATCTACGCCCATGCCCTGAAAAGCAAGGCGCCACCCTATTCGCCGCACCGCCACGATCCGCACGACGGCGACAATATCGGCGTGATCGTCGAGCAAATTTCCACCGGCAAAAAACTGTATTACTCGCCGGGCCTTGGCGAAATCGAACCGCACGTATTGCAGGCCATGTTGAACGTCGACTGCCTGATGGTGGATGGCACCTTCTGGACCGACGATGAAATGGTCACTCGCAATATCAGCCACAAACACGCCCGCGAGATCGGCCACTTGCCGCAATCCGGCCCCGGCGGCATGATTGAAGTGTTAAATGGCGTACCTAAGGCCCGGAAAATTTTGATTCATATCAACAACACCAACCCGATTCTCGACGAAGATTCGCCGGAGCGTAAGATCCTGGATGCCAACGGCATAGAAGTGGCTTACGACGGACTGGAAATTGACTTATAACAAAGGTGTTACATGACTGCTGATAATCAACCCTGGAGCCGCGAAGAATTCGAAGCCAAACTGCGCGGCATGGAAAAGTTCTACCATATTCATCATCCGATGCACACGCTGATGAATGAAGGCAAACTGACCAAGCAGCAATTGCAAGGCTGGGTCGCCAACCGCTTTTATTACCAGGTGATGATACCGATCAAGGACGCCAACATCATGGCCAACTGTCCGGACCGGGAAACCCGCGCCAAATGGGTGCAACGCATCCTCGACCACGACGGCCACCCTGGCGACCCAGGCGGCATCGAAGCCTGGATCCGCTTAGGCATCGCGGTTGGGCTAACTCGGGAAGAAATTACCTCGCTGGAACACGTACTGCCCGGCGTGCGCTTTGCCGTGGACGCCTATGTCAATTTCGCCCGCCGCGCCGAATGGCACGAAGCCGCCAGCTCATCGTTGACGGAACTATTTGCTCCAAAAATTCATCAACAGCGCTTGGATAACTGGCCCGACGTGTATCCATGGGTCGAACAAGAGGGTTACACTTACTTCCGTAAACGCCTGACCGAAGCCCGCCGCGACGTGGAACACGGCCTGGAACTGACCCTGGATTGGTACAAAACCCGCGAACAGCAAGAACGCATGGTGCAAATTCTGAAATTTAAACTGGATGTGTTGTGGAGCATGGCCGATGCGATGTATCTGGCTTATGTTGCCAATATGCCGCCGTATTTCAATATCGAACAATAATGCAAACCGCCGAACAACTTCATTTTAGCGCCGCCGACTTTTTGGCCTGGGAGGAAAACCAGACCGAAAAGCACGAGTTCGTCGCGGGTGAAGTGTTTGTGATGACCGGGGCAAGACAAGATCACGTTTTGGTTTCCGGCAACATTTACGCTGCATTGAAACAACGTTTACGCGGCACGCCTTGCCGAGCCTATATCGCCGATATGAAACTGCGTGTCGAAACGGCAGACGCATTTTTCTATCCTGATGTGATGGTGTCGTGTCACCCGGAAGATCGCCAAGCCGAGCAATTCCTGTCACATCCGGCATTGATCGTCGAAGTACTGTCCGACTCGACTGCCGATTACGATAGAGGCGGCAAATTCGTCGCTTACCGTAAGCTGGAATCGCTACAAGAATACCTGATTGTGGACATCGATAACCGCCGAGTTGAATGCTTCCGCCGTACTACCGACAACGATTGGCTGTTGCACGATTACCTCGGCGAAGTCGATTGCCAACTGCATAGTTTGAGCCTCAGCCTGCCGCTGGCGGAAATTTTTGAAGACATCGAAACGGCCTGATTCTCCAGGCGTTTGCTTACACACCGGACCCCCATGACCATCACCCCCGACCAACTTATCCAATTCTCGCCGCTGCACCGGCTGCAATGGGAAGAAGCTCAGCAAAAATACGTGATTCTTTATCCCGAGGGCATGGTCGAGTTGAACCAAAGTTCGGCTGAGATTCTCAAGCTGTGCGACGGTAGCCGCCTGCTGGCACAAATCGTCGCCGAACTGGAAGAAAAATTCGCCACCTCCGGCCTGACCAACGACATCACTAACTTTTTGAACGTAGCATTACAAAATGGCTGGATCAGACAAGCTTAACATCACCCCGCCACGCTGGCTGTTGGCCGAGCTGAGCTACAAGTGCCCGCTGCAATGCCCGTATTGCTCCAATCCTCTGGATTACGCTAAGTATCCAAACGAATTAAGCACCGAAGACTGGAAACGGGTATTAAGCCAGGCCCGCAAAATGGGTGCTGTGCAGCTGGGATTTTCCGGCGGCGAACCGCTAACCCGCCAGGATTTGACCGAATTGGTCGGCTATGCGCGCGAGCTGGGTTATTACTCCAATCTGATCACCTCCGGTTACGGCTTGACCGAAGAAAAAATCGTCGAATTGAAGCAAGCCGGTTTGGACCATATCCAGATCAGCATCCAGGCCAGCACCCAGGAACTAAACGATCACATCGCCGGCACCGCCACTTACCAACACAAACAGGACGTGGCGAAGCTGATTAAAAAACACGGCTATCCGATGGTGCTGTGCGTGGTAATCCACCGCGAAAACATTCACCAAATGCCGCAGATACTGGAGATGGCCGAAAACCTCGGCGCCGATTATCTGGAACTGGCCAATACCCAATATTACGGCTGGGCGCATTTGAATCGCGACGCCTTGCTACCAACCCTCGAGCAATTCCAGGAAGCGGAAAAAATTGCCCAGGCTTATAAAGAAAAAGTCGCCGGCAAGATGAAGATTTATTACGTGGTGCCGGATTACTACGAAGACCGTCCGAAAGCCTGTATGAACGGCTGGGGCACGACATTTTTGACCATCGCCCCCGACGGCACCGCGCTGCCTTGCCATTCGGCACGCGAATTGCCCGGCCTGGATTGCCCGAACGTGAAGGATTTCAGCATAGCCGAAATCTGGAACGAGTCGAAAACCTTCAACTTCTTCCGTGGCACGGAATGGATGCAGGAGCCTTGCCGCAGCTGCGACGAAAAACTCAAGGACTTTGGCGGCTGCCGCTGTCAGGCTTTCTTGTTCAACGGCGACATGTACAGCACCGACCCGGTGTGCAGCAAATCCCCGGAACGGCACAGAATCGACGCCGCGATCAACTCGGCGCGCGAACTAGCCTTATCCGACCGGGAAAAGCCGTTGATATTTCGCAACAGCAAAAACTCCAAACAATTTTAAACGCCTATCTCAGCCGGCGGATCATCGGAGCCGCCGGCTGACTGATCACGCCTGCGACGCAGGACTTGCCGCTTGCTCCGCAGGTTCAGTTTGACTGACATCCTGAAACTGCATCTTATGCAATTTGGCATACGCCCCATCGCGAGCCAAGAGTTCGCGATGCGAACCTTGTTCGACAATCCGGCCTTTATCCATCACCAAAATCACGTCCGCGCCTTCAATGGTGGACAAGCGATGCGCCACCACCAAGGTCGTACGGCCTTGCATCACCCGATTCAGCGCGGCCTGGATGTAGCGTTCGGATTCGGTATCCAAGGCCGAGGTCGCTTCATCCAAAATTAAAATCGGCGCATCCTTCAATAAAGCCCGCGCCAATGCTAAGCGTTGGCGCTGGCCACCGGACAGTTTGACGCCGTTCTCGCCGATTTCAGTTTCCAGCCCTTGCGGCATTTTGCCGATAAAGTCCATCGCATAGGCGTCGGTGGCGGCCTGCTCTATCTGCTCTCTAGCCGCGCCTTGTAACGCACCATAGGCAATATTATTCGCGACGGAAGCGTTGAACAACGTGACGTTCTGAGTGACCAAGGCAATCTGCCTACGCAAACTGTCCAGGCGGTAACGTTTTAACTCCACGCCATCGATCAAAATCTCGCCCTGCTCGTACTCGTAAAAACGCGGCAACAAGTTGATCATCGTGCTTTTGCCGCCCCCCGAAGCCCCCACCAGCGCAACGGTCTGACCTGGCTCGATAGTCACATTGATATTATTCAATGCCGGGGTTTCGCTGCCGGGATAACTAAAACTGAGATTTTTGAATTCGATGCGTCCCTTACTGCGCTCGACCTGATAATCACCGCCGTCGATTTCGGCCGGTTCGTCCAGCACTTCAAACAAAGACTCCGCCGCCGCAATGCCGCGCAAGATCTCGGAATTCGCATCGCTTAATTGCCGAATCGGTTTTGGCAACAAGAACGCCGCCGTAAAAAAGCCGACAAATTCACCCGGACTGGACGATTTCATCATGATCAAGGCCAGATACATCATGCCGGCCAGCGCGAAAGAAATGACCAACTGCATCAGCGGGTTATTCAGTGACACAGTCATAATCAGCTTGCGGTACTGCGTACGGTTATCCAGGCTGGCCGATTTAAAACGCTGCCGCTCGTAATTTTCGCCGCCGAAACTTTTCACGATACGGTTTCCGGAGACCATTTCCGAGGTGATATGCGTCAAATCACCCACGGTATCCTGCATGTTGCGGCTCAATCGTTTCAAGCGCTTGCCGACATAACGCACCATGATCGCCACTACCGGCGCAATCGCCAAAAATACCAGCGATAACTGCCAGTTGGTATAAGCCAGATAACCCAGCAAGCCCACAGCGGTAAAACCTTCACGCACGAAAGAACGAATCGAATCGGACGTGGCCCGCGTGACTTCGCCGATGTTATTGGTAATCCGCGAAATCATGTAGCCGCTGTTATGCGCATCGAAATATTGCACCGACAAGCGCGTGTACTGATTGAAAATCTCGCAACGCAGTTTGTGAATCAAATTGCCGGAAATCCGCGCCAGATAGTAATTGCCCAAAAACGAGCCGATACCGCGCACCAGAAACAGCACCACGAAGGCCAGCGGCAGGTATTGAATATCTCCCCGATCCGGCGCCCCAAAGCTGTCGATGATGCGCTGAATAATCATCACCACCGCCGGCTCGGTTGCGGCGTAGATCGCAAAACCGATGGCGCAAACCAAAAATAAACGCCAATACGGCACCACAAACGCCAGCAAACGCTTGTAAACCTGGCTATCCGTCATTGTTTTGCGCGAATTTTGTAACGTGTTCAATACTGTTTACCTTTAAAATGTAGGCCCATGTCGATTTGCCAGCGCTCCATGCCCAATCCAAAACCGCTCAATATACAACCTAAACGCATTTTGGTGATAACGCTGCGTTATCTGGGCGATACCCTGCTAGTCACGCCCTTAATTTCTTCGCTGAGGCAAGCCTATCCGGGCGCGGAAATCGATGTTCTGCTGCCGGCAATTAATGCGGGTATGCTGGAAGGCAATCCCGACATCCGGCGCTTGCTGTCCGTGGCGGGCAAGCCCGGCGGCTTGGCATTCGGCAAATTGTTATTTAGCCTATTTCGGCGTTACGATTTAGCTATTTCCACGCAAGCCGGCGACCGGCCCACGCTATGCGCGGCAATAGCCGGCAAGACCAGCATCGGCTTTGTACCTGACGATGCCGCTAAGGCTTGGTGGAAGAAAGCGCTACTCAACCGCTGGCTGGTATTTAGCGCGGATTACGGTCACGCCGTATTGGAAAATTTGCGTTTCTGCGAACTGCTTGGAATAGCGCCTCGCTATCGCCTGACTCCGCCACACAGTTCGGTGCCGATACCCTGCATAACCAATCCCTACGCCGTTTTGCATATTATGCCGCAATGGCGCTATAAACAGTGGCATGCCGAGGGCTGGCGGGATCTCGTCGGGTTTTTAGACCGGCAAGGCTTTAAAGTCGTATTGACCGGCAGTGGCAATCCCGCCGAGTTGGAAGCCTTGCGAGAATTACAGCAACAACTGCCGGCAGATGTGCTCAATCTTGCCGGCCAGCTTTCGTTGGCGCAATTGTCCGCTTTGATTGGCAAAGCGACATTGTTCGTCGGCCCCGACACCGGCATCACCCACTTGGCGGCGGCCACCGGCACACTAACTTTTGCCCTATTCGGGCCCACCGACCCGGAGAAATGGGCACCCTGGCCGTATGGATACTGCGAGAATAAAACGCCTTTCGCGTCTCGCGGATCAGGCCAAGTACATAATGTGTATCTGCTGCAAGGCCAAACCGAACAAAACTGCCTACCCTGCCAGCTGGAAGGTTGCGATAGGCACCGGCATAGCCACAGCGCCTGCCTCGATCAGCTCTCCAGCGCCCGAGTGATAGAGGTTATCGCGCAGACATTGCAAGCCAAACAGCCATCCGCATCCCGTTGATTACCGGACAACAGTAATAACGATGATGTTATTTTCCATAAAACCGTCGATAATCGCCGCTTTTGCCAGCAGCCTAACTACAAATTCGCATGATGGAATCGCCCAGCCTTGACCGCATTTTGGTTTTGAATGTCAAAGAATTCAGTCAACGCCGAATTTTCATGGAACAACAGCTGCGCGACTTCGGACTATCGGCGGAATTTATTTTCGACTGGGATATAGGCGATTTGACAGACAACGTTATTGCCGAATTTTTCAGCAACGACCAGCTCACGCCGGGCCAACAATCCTGCGCGTTAAAACATGTAGTGGCCCTGCAAAAAATTGCGGACGGTAACGGGCAGGGCTTCTCATTAGTGCTGGAAGACGACGCGGTGTTTGGTAAGGATCTTAAGCTCGGTTTAGAACGGGCCCTAGCCCAAAGCGGTCAGTTTCCCGGCGACAAAGTCATCTTCATCGGCTCCGGCGGCAATTTTTTTACGCCCAAGAGCCAGCGTAAACCGGGTCAGCACCTTTATCCCGGACATCGCGGTCGGTTTACCGACTCCTACCTGATCGATAGCGCCACCGCCCGCCGGCGGCTGGACTGGATTAGAACCCATAAAATCGCCGCTGCCATCGACAATCAGTTTGACCAGATCGACAGGGAACTCGGCATTCAAATGATTTGGCTGGAAGATCCGGTTATCGAGCAAGGCAGTAAGAACGGCCTGTTCAAAAGCGCGCTGGAAGCCGATCCGCCCACCTGGCTGAAAGGACTGTTTTTCCGCTGGGAAAAACTCAAGCGTAAATACATTTATCAGTTATGGCGCTAAGACCAGAAAACATGTTTGCATCCCCCCTGACCTCCCAGACATCACTCAACATCTGTCGCGGCATAACTATTGTTGCAGTCATCGCCGCGCCCATTTCAACGGCTATTGCGAGCATAGCCAGCGTGGCCTTACTGGTGTTCTGGCTGCTATCCGGGCAGGCATTGCAAACACTTAAGCTATCCTGGCAACAGCCGCTCGGAAAAATGATCTTGCTATTCATTGCCTGGTTGCTGATTGGCACTCTTTACGCGGATACAGACTGGCACAGCAGATTGGAGACATTATCGAGCTGGAAAAAACTGCTTTATGTGTTCCTGCTGCTCGGCGTTTTTCAGCAATCGCAATGGCAAAAACGTTTTGTCTACAGCTATTTCATAGCCATGGTGGTGGCTGGCATTATTGCGATACCACTTTGGGTGTTGGATCTTATCGTTAGGGACGGCCGGGAAGCCGGTATTTTCATGACCAATCATGCCACACAGAGCACTGCTTTTGTGGCGGCCCTGTTATGCGCTATCTTCCTGGTGCAAGAACCGCTCGCCCCCCGCCAAAAATACGCAGTTTGGGCCGGAATTGCCATATTTCTATTCAATATTTTCTTCATCAGTACGGGTAGGAGTGGCTATTTAGCCGTACCCATCGCCGCAATTTTTGCATTTGGCTCGATATATGGGTATAGCAAACTACCGCAAATTATTGGCATAGCCGCGATTGTGCTGGTGGCCTTTGGCCTAAGCTCCAGCACGTTGCAAGAACGATTCAGACTGGCTTGGGACGAACAAGCCAGCTATCAAAGCAGCAAGGATTTAACTTCGGTAGGCATTCGGGTGGTCTTTTACAAAAACACCCTGGAACTCATCGAGAAAGCGCCTTGGTTTGGGTATGGCACCTCGTCGTTCAAGCCGACCTACAGTAATTATGCCTTGGCTAAAAGCCAGGGATGGCAGGGCACCAGCACCAGCGACCCACATAATCAATACCTGTTTATTTGGCTGGAAAATGGCCTGATCGGCTTGCTGCTGTTCTTTGCTTACATTTACGTCGCATTGCGCCAGGGCATAAATAACAAGCCCTATGGGCCGATTGCCGCCAGCTTTTTAGTGGCAATCTGTGCTTCAAGCCTGTTCAACTCGCATTTCAAAACTTTTGCTGAAGGTTATTTACTGGCGTTTTTTCTCGGCGCCCTGCTAAGCCGTTCTGCCGATTCCACCCTTAGTCAGGCCGATGCTTAGCGTTATCATCATCACCAAAAACGAGGCGCAACATATCGGCCGCTGTCTGGCATCGGTTGCTTGGGCCGATGAAATCATCGTTCTCGACTCGGATAGTAGCGACGAGACCGTCGCAATTTGCCAACAATTTACCGATAAAGTCTTCATCACCGACTGGCCCGGGTTTGGCCCGCAAAAGCAGCGGGCATTAGATAAGGCTCGCGGCGACTGGGTACTGTCTATCGATGCCGACGAGGAAATCGGCCCGGCACTAAAGGATGAAATTCTGCAAGCCATGCAGCAAAACGACGTGCAGGGCTTCGAAATCCCGCGTTTATCCAGTTACTGCGGCAAACAAATCAAGCATGGCGGCTGGTGGCCGGATTATGTACTAAGGCTGTTTCGCCGCGCTGATGGCCGTTTCAGTAGCGAAGTGGTTCATGAGCGTATCGAGGTCGCGGGGACTATCCGTCGGCTTAACAACCCGCTCTTGCATGAAGCCTTCGTCGACCCCGCCGAAGTGCTGCATAAGATCAACGCTTATTCCTCGCTTGGCGCCGAGAAAATGTTCAACAACGGTAAGCGCGCCAGCTTGGGCAAAGCTATCGGCAAAGGCCTGTGGACCTTCATCCGGACATATTTCATTCAGGCAGCCATTTTGGACGGCGCGGAAGGGCTAATGCTGGCTATTTCCAACGCCGAGGGCAGTTATTATAAATACCTGAAACTACGCGAGCTTTGCCGCAAAACAGCCAGCAAATGAACGGCTTGATCTCGGTCATCGTTACCACCTATAACTGGCCGGAAGCGCTTTCCGCCTGCTTACTCGCGCTGATGGCTCAACAAGATCGCCAGTTTGAAATCGTCGTCGCCGACGACGGCTCCGGCACCGCAACCCAGGAATTGCTGAAAGACTTTATCGAAACCAGCGAAATTCCTCTGCAACATGTTTGGCATGAGGATCAAGGATTTAGGGCCGGCACCATTCGTAACAAAGCGGTTGGTGCCAGCCGCGGCGAGTATCTGCTTTTTATGGACGGCGATTGCGTAGCGCTACCGGATTTTATTAGTCATCATCGACAACTGGCCGAAACCGGTTATTTCGTTCCAGGCAACCGGCTGTTATTGAGCGAGCGTTACACCTCGCAGGTATTGCGGCAAAAAATACCGCTGCATGAACAGTCGTATGGCTTTTTTTTATTGCAATGGCTGCAAGGCCGCATCAACCGTTTGTTGCCGTTACTGTATTTACCGCTGCGCAACTGGCGTTATCGGCAACCGCAGAATTGGCAAAGAGCCATGACCTGCAATCTGGCGGCCTGGAAAGACGATTTTCTGGCCGTTAATGGATTTGATGAAGCTTTCGAAGGCTGGGGATATGAAGACTCGGATCTGGTGATCCGTTTGATTCATCGCGGCGTCAAACGCAAGGATGGCCGATTCGCGGTGCCCGTTCTACATCTTTGGCACCGGCATAACGATAGAAGCCAACACGATGAAAATTACCGGCGCCTGTTACAACGCGTAGCCGACCAGACAGTAATTCGCGCCGAACGCGGCGTGGATCGGCATCTCAACGCCGACAATAATCTGAACGCTTAACCCAAACCAGAACGTTTGCCGCCGCCATGCAAACGCATCAGCAAAACCGCTTCATCGCGGGTTAAACCGCAATCCCTGACCAGCTCCTCGATGCCGACCCCACTGCGGATTTTTTGGATCACATCTTCATAGCCGCTTGCGGGGATAGGCTCCACGGGCGTTACACTAGTCACGGTTTGCCGCTGCGTATTGACTTGATCCACTATGCTGTTCAAGCGTGAGTCATTAGCAGCCAAACGCCGGTCAACAGCCACGGCGGCGGAACAAAGGCCGGCGACATCCTCGTTGCTACGCTGTACCCGCTCCTCAAGGAGTTGAAATTGTTTTTTTAGTGTTTGCTGCTGGCGCAACAACCAAACCAAAATCACTAGTACAAATACGACTATACCCGCCAAAACCAACAATAAATATTCGCTCATCACACTATTTCGTCAACATGCTCGGCAGGCTGTTTATTGTCTTTGTTTGGGTCGGGTTTGGTCTGCGGTTGTTTTTGCGGATGGCGCTTTTCACGCTCTTCCCGCTCGACCTTGTATATCGTATGTACTGGAGAAAAAGGCGTGATCGGTGTTATTTCGGTCATGTTGCACCTCGCATGCCTAGTTAGGCAATCAAAACATATCCAGCTCGGCTTTTTCGTCGTCGCTGAGGAATTTATTCAAATCCACCAGAATTAACAAATGATTGTCGCGACTGGTGACGCCTTGAATGTATTTTGAGCTTTCTTCATTGCCGACGTTAGGGGCGGTTTCAATCTCGGAAGCGCGCATTTCCACGACTTCAGCGACGCTATCCACCAAAATGCCGATGATATGCCGATCGGTTTCGATGATCACCACCCGCGACGCATCATCGGTATCTTTGGAAGGCAAGCCGAAACGGTTACGAGTATCGATGACGGTGACCACGTTACCGCGCAAATTGATAATACCCAATACATAGGAAGGCGCACCGGGAACCGGAGCAATCTCGGTAATACGTAATACCTCTTGCACTTGCATGACATTGATGCCGTACTTTTCGTCGCCTAGACAAAAAGTCACCCACTGCATGATAGGATCACCTTGTTTTTTATCTTCGCTCATTTTGCTTTATCCAGATGCTGTTTAACTATTTTTTCTATGCGGTACCAACTGTTTAACATCTATGATCGCTGTCAACTCGTCTATTACCGTGCCGATTAACCATGGTTTTTTTTGTCTGGCCGTTCGCCATCTGACCCCATCGGGCTTTACTTTACCGATGGAGAGAATTTCATCGCACACCAAGCCCCATTTTTTGTCCTGGGTTATTAAAATGCGCTCGAACGGATATTCCTCACTATCCGGTTGCATGCCTCGGCTTTTGCCAAAAATCAGCTGCCGGGTATCAAGCACGCCGATACGGCTATCGTGCTCGTCCAGCAACCCCAGAAACCAAGAGGGTTGTCCAGGAATTTTCGTGGGTTTGCGGTCGATTTTGATCGTTCTTGATAACTCGATCAGCGGCGTTGCCAATATCAGCTTATCAACCTTAAAAAACAAAGCCTGAAACTCGTACTGCGACCAATCCGGCATTATAGACAGTGCCTGTAGTTTAGCCGGGATTTCCGGCTCTACAAGCTTGGTTTGTCGGTTCCTAACCAGTGCTTTGGAGCTTACTTTCGGACTGCTGGTCACGACCGGAACAGTATCCGGCAACTTGATAGGCTCCTCAACGACAAGCCGTTCCACCGCTATCGCCGGTTTTACGCTAACAGCTTCGTCGGCCTCGGGCACCTCATCCAACAAAGTCTGCAGATAAACATCGAGAGCTAACTGTTGATGAACGATACTGGGTGGTGGTTTTGCCTGAGTCATTTATGCGGCGCCAAGTTTTTGTCTGGACTCTTATCAAGCAATAACAGTTCCAACAATTCGGCATAGGCTTCGGCCGCACGCGCGCTTTTGTCATACAGGGGCAAGGGGATACCCGCCTGACTGGCATCCCGGACTTTGGTATCCACCGGCACTACTGAACTCCAGGCATTGTCCGGATACTGCTGATGTAACGCAGCCAAGCTGTCGCGGGCGGCCTTGGTGCGTTTGTCGAACATGGTCGGCACGATAGTGAATTTGGGCGGCGTTTTACGGGAATGGAAAACCATTTTTATGGTATGCACCATCCTATCCAGCCCTTTTAGGGCCAGAAATTCGGCTAAAACCGGAATAACTAAATGATCGCAGGCGGCCAGCGCATTGATCATTAACACGCCCAACATCGGCGGACTATCGATAATCACATAGTCGTATTGGTCGGCCACTTTGTGCAAGGCGGTGGCAACCACCAAGCCCATGCCGCCGATTGCGGCAACCTGCCTATCCAAAGTGGCGATAGCTGTCGATGCGGGTAATACGTCTATACCGTCGAAGTCAGTCTTGGCGATATAAACCGCCGGATGGACGTTTTTCTTTTTTTCACTGGCGTCGAGAAATAAATTGTAAACGCCGAATTCAATCTCATCAGGGTTCATCTTGAAATAGCTGGTCAACGAACCGTGCGGGTCCAAATCGACCAGCAAAGTCCTAAACCCCCAGGAAGACAACAAGCCGCCAAGGGTTACCACGGTAGTCGTTTTACCGACTCCACCTTTTTGATTGGAAATTGACCATATTTTCATAACTGGGCCGACGGTTCCGGCGTCTTTTCAACTGTTGGTTCAGGCGGCGGGCTGGGCTGAGACGGTGCCAAATTCAGCACTTTCGCGCGTTCGTCGTCACTCATGCCGTAACGAGCAAAGGCTTGCGACATCAACACTAATACAACCCGCCGATTCTTAAAGCGCCCTTCTTCGTCTTTGTTATCGGCGATCGGATGAAATTCTCCATAGCCCACCGCCGATAATCGCGTCGCTGGAATATTGTTTTTTACCAATTCCTTCACAACGCTGGTTGCCCTGGCCGAGGACAAGTCCCAATTGGAGGGATAAAAGCCGGTGGAAATCGGCACATTATCCGTATAACCTTCGACGTTTATCACATTGGGCACATCGCGAATCACTTCCGCGACTTTTTCCAGCACGGGGATAGCTTTAGTCGA
Organism: Methylomonas methanica; assembly: GCA_001644045.1. Lineage (GTDB taxonomy): Bacteria > Pseudomonadota > Gammaproteobacteria > Methylococcales > Methylomonadaceae > Methylomonas > Methylomonas methanica. The sequence continues at coordinate 26,826 of LUUF01000009.1, forward strand.
CAGCTCCGCCTTACCGCTGGCGAACAGCAATTCGCTGTTCATTTCCAATTCCACCCAGAAATCGTGCTTTTTAATACCGACTAGCTTGCTTTCCACATAAGGCTGCAAGGCGCCTTGAAACTGCTCGGAGACTTCGCTCAGCCGCTGCTTTTCCTGCAAAATCTCCTCGCTTAGCTCACGTTCCTCGGCTGTAGCCAAATTAGGCAACTCGATGGGCTGCACCGTGGTGGGAATCACACCGATCTGAATCGGCTCAGCTTCCTTTTGGATCTTTTCGTTGTGAAACAGGGCCTGGTCCAAGGACTCGGAAAATGTTTCATATTTACCTTTATTAACCGAAGAAATCGAATACATCACGACAAAAAAGGCAAACAGCAAGGTCACAAAATCGGCGTAAGACACCATCCAGCGGTCGTGGTTATCGGCCTGTTGCAATGGTCTACGTTTGCGCCGACTCATAAGGCCTCCATTATTTTTCCAATAAAAAACCGGATAATTTCAACTCGATATTGCGCGGGTTTTCGCCCTCGGCTATCGAGGAAATGCCTTCTATCACCATTTCCCTGGCTTGCGATGCTTCGAAAATCAGGCTCTTCAGCTTATTGGCAATTGGAATAAACAACAGATTGGCCAGACCGACCCCGTAGATGGTCGCCACGAACGCAGTAGCAATCCCGCTGCCCAACAATTCCGGCTTGGCTAGGTTCTGCATCACATGAATCAAGCCTATCACCGCGCCGATAATTCCGATAGTTGGTGCATAACCGCCCATAGCCTCGAAAACCCTGGCCGCTTGAGTGTCCAAATGTTCCTTGGTGGTTAACTCAACTTCAAGGCAATCGCGAATCACTTCCGGCTCGTTACCGTCGACCAGTAACTGCAAACCTTTTTTGGCAAAACTGTCTTTTTCGGTTTCGATAACGGATTCCAACCCCAACAGGCCTTCCTTCCGCGCCAGCGAACTCCAACGCACGATTTTGTCGATCTGCTTTTTGAGCTGCAAATTTTCCGGCACAAAAATCCAACTCAAAATTCGCAAACTGCGCAGAAATACTTTGGGTGGAAATTGCAGCAGCGTCGCGCCCAGCGTGCCGCCCACCACGATAATAAAGGCATGAAAATTGACCAGGGACCCGAGCTCTCCACCGCCCATCAGGTTACCGCCGATAATCGCGGCAAAACCTATCAACACACCCAAAATACTGAGAATATCCATTACTGTAATTTCTTAAATTGGTTGGCAATCTCGTCCAGAGAATAAATACGATCAGCCAAGCCCGCTTCCGCGATGGCTTTAGGCATACCGTAGATGGTGCTTGTCGCCTCGTCTTGCGCCCAGATTTGCGCACCCCGCTGTCTTAACTGCATCGCGCCGGCCTTGCCGTCTGCGCCCATGCCGGTCAACACCACCGCCAACACATGTCCGGTAAACACTTCTGCAAGCGAACTAAAGGTAATATCGACGCTGGGACTGTATATCTCCCCGGTTTGCTTGGGCCTTAACGCAATCTGCCGCACTCCGCCTACTTGCTTAACCTGCATCTGCATTGCTCCGGGCCCTAATAATGCTGTTCCCGGCTGTAATACGTCGCCATCCTGCGCTTCCCTGACATTAATGCTGCACAGTAAATTCAGGCGCTCGGCAAAGCTTTTCGTAAAATTAGGCGGCATGTGCTGCACCAACAATATCGGTATAGAACAGTCCGCCGGAATTTTGCTGAGTACATATTGCATGGCGACCGGACCGCCGGTCGAGGCGGCTACCACCAAAAGATCGATTTTGCGGTTCGATGCCGCCTTAGGCCACACGGCCGCATCGCGTATCGGTTTAACTAATGGTTTTTCGGCATTTAAGCTGCCGCGTTCGTCTAAAAGCGAGCTGGTTACCGAACGAGAGGACATTCTGGCGGCCTGGGAAGCGACCATCCTCACCCGATACCTGAGCAGGTAGCGGGCCGTTTCGCGATTAGCATCTATGTCTTCCAGCTGCTTGGGCAAAAAGTCGATAGCACCGGCACTTAACGCATCCAAAGTTGCTTGCGCGCCGACTTGCGTCATTGCCGAAAACATCAGAATCGGGCACGGCCGGGTAGTCATGATTTTTTTGACTGCCGTGATGCCATCCATAACCGGCATCTCTACATCCATGGTAATAACATCCGGCTGCAGACTTGTCGCAAGCTCGACCGCTTCGCGACCGTCATGGGCCACACCTATAACTTTAAACTCTTGATCTTCTTCTAAAATTTCCCGAATTCTTTTACAGATAAAACTGGAATCGTCAACGATCAGTACCCGAATGGTCATATTGCTGCATCACATCGCATACTTCTTCATCAGCCCCGGCACATCGAGTATCAGCGCTATCTTGCCATCACCGGTAATGGTTGCTCCCGCCAGACCTTCCAATCCATGTAGCTTGGCGCCCAGGGCTTTAATCACCACCTCTTCCTGACCGATTAGTTGATCGACCACGAAACCGACATGTCTGCCGCCAGCGTTAACTACCACCACGTGATTGGTCGGCTGTGTTTCGCCTGAGAAATAAGAACCTCTCACCAACCATTCGCTTAAATAAAACAGCGGTAAGGCTTTATTTCTGACCATTACCACCAGTTGACCGTCGACTTTGTTGGTTTTACTCAAATCCAGATCGAGAATTTCCAGGACGCTAGCCAAAGGCAACGCAAAAGCCTGTCCGCGCAGCTTCACCATTAGGGTCGGCATGATCGCCAAAGTCAGCGGCACCTTGATCAGAATGGTGCTGCCCCGGCCTTCCACCGAATCGATTTCCACTACGCCGTTCATTTGCGCGATCCGCGTCTTTACCACGTCCATGCCGACACCGCGGCCGGACACATCGGAAATTTCAGTTTTGGTCGAAAAGCCGGGGAGAAAAATCAGGTTGTAACATTCTTTTTCGTCGAGACGCGCGGCGCTTTCTTCATCCATCAAACCTTTTTCTACTACTTTGGCCCGCAATACATCGGAATTCATACCCTTACCATCATCTTTGATGGACAATTGAATATGATCCCCTTCCTGGGAGGCTTTCAATATCACCACACCTTCCCTGGGCTTGCCTTTGGCTTCGCGCTCATCCGGCGATTCGATACCGTGATCTACAGCATTTCTAACCAAATGCACCAGAGGGTCGGCCAATGCCTCGACCAGGTTTTTGTCGAGATCGGTTTCTTCACCAACCAACTCCAGCCTGATTTCTTTTTTCAGACTTCTGGCCAAATCGCGCACCACTCGCGGAAAACGGCCAAACACTTTTTTGATGGGCTGCATCCGGGTTTTCATCACCGCCAATTGTAAATCGGCGGTCACCACGTCCAGATTGGATATAGCCTTGGACAACTGCTCGCCAGCTTCCGCATTCGCTTTCAGGGTTTGGAAGCGATTGCGTACCAAAACTAGCTCCCCGACCATATTCATAATATCGTCCAAAATCTGGGTATCAACCCTGACCGTGGTATCGGCTTGCGGTGTTGCGGCTTTACTTTTGTCGGAAACTGAATCTACTGCTGGCGCCACTTTGCCGAGCTTATTTTCGGGTTCCACATCGGCGGGCGGCTTTGCGACCGGCTCGGGCTTAGGAGCTACGACCGGTTTATCGACAGGCGCTGCATTGGCCTTGGCGCTTGGCGTATTCTTGACGACCGTAGCTTGCTCATCAATCTTGCCCAAATTGGTGGCATCGAACTTACCTTTACCGTGCAAAGCATCGAGTACTTTATCGAACTCCTCGTCGGTAATATCGCCCGATTCGCTGGCTGGAACAGGCGTCTCGGCTTTTACCGAAAACTTGCCTTTGCCATGCAACTCGTCGAGCAGATTTTCAAACTCGTCTTCACTAATTTCGTCATCCGCCGCCGGGGCTGCCGATTGCGGCTCTGTGTGCACAGTAGGAGAGCCGCCTTTGCCATGCAAGGCATCCAACAAATCTTCGAATTCCTGTTCGGTAATTTCATCGGCATCTCCAGAGGAGGATTCGCTGGCCAATAATTCCTCGGGATCGAGCATCGCATCATAGTCTTGTGCTGCGGATTCTTGAGGGGATAGCGGCTGCGTAGATTCGTAAGTTTCGTTAATTACAGCAGTTTCAACCGCAATCTCAGCAGGCGAGGCTGCGGCAGCGTCGGCCGGCCCCGCGTAAGATTTCAAGCGTTTCAATAGACCTTGATCGGCCGATTTTGGCGTATTGCCCGAACGGACTTGCCCAAACATCTCGTTGACGATGTCAACTACTTGCAAAATCACATCCATCAAATCCGGCGTGACTTGGCGATCACCCTGCCTGAGCACGTTAAAAACGTCTTCGGCGTTATGACAAATATCGACAAGAGCACTGATAGCCAAAAAACCGGCGCCGCCTTTTATCGTATGGAACCCACGAAATATGGAGTTCAGAAGATCGAGATCGCCAGGCGATTGCTCCAGTTCTACCAGTTGCTCCCCCAGAGAATCGAGAATCTCCCCGGCCTCGACCAGAAAGTCTTGCAATATTTCGTCGTCCAGATCGATCGCCATGTTGTTTTCCTCAGAAACCTAGACTAGACAGTAAATCGTCAACATCGACCTGACTGGTGGCCACATCGCCGGCTCTATCATCGACTCCCGGCACAACCGGTCCGGGCACTTCGGGCTGTAAGGCCGCGCCGCTGCTTGGTGTGACTTTTCGGCTGGAAATTTTGATCAGATTAACCATGCTGCCTTCGAGATCCTGCACCAAATCGATAACCCGACGGATAATCTGCCCGGTAATATCTTGAAACCCTTGCGCCATCAATATATCGCTTAGACCCGCCTGGATTTTGTCTAGAGACACTCGCGACTGCTCGAAATATTGACTGAGGTCGGCACTCATCGCCTTAAACTCTTCGAACGGCATTTCCCGATCCAAAAAGCGATTCCATTGCGCCGACAATTGGTTGACCTGCCCGCTCAATTCATCCGATACCGGCAACAACTCTTCAACGGCGGTTAGCGTCTGATCCGCCGCTTGCTCGGTCATTGCGATCACGTAATGCAAGCGCTCCTTGGCATCCGGAATATCGTGCTCGGCCATTGCGGCAATTTTGGAATCGACGGAAAAACTAACCATGGTGTCGTGCAGTTGCCGTGTCAGGCGGCCAATTTCTTTAAATAATTGGGTTTCTCTCAAGCCGGCTACTTGATCGAGAATTTCGTCGGCAGCCGCTTCATCGCATTTCTCCAATGCTGCGACCAAATCCCGGGCCAAACTCAACAGGTCAGTATTCATCGTAATCTCCCTGTGCTTCAGCCGTCGATGCGTTCAAAAATCTTTTCGATTTTCTCTTTAAGCGTAGCAGCAGTAAAAGGCTTGATGACATAACCGTTTACGCCAGCTTGCGCGGCCATGATGATTTGCTCGCGCTTGGCTTCGGCTGTGACCATCAACACCGGCAAGTTGGCCAGACTGGGAGTAGACCTGACGGCCTTCAATAAATCGATGCCGGTCATGCCCGGCATATTCCAGTCAGTGATCAAAAAATCGATACCGCCTTTTTCCAAAATAGGCAGCGCCGTTTTACCGTCGTCCGCTTCCACGGTGTTGGTGAAACCCAGATCTTTCAACAGGTTTTTTACTATTCTCCGCATTGTCGAAAAGTCATCGACAACCAGAATACGCATATTTTTATCCAAGGATAATCTCCACCCAGATTACTTTATTGTTAAGAAACCGCTAAATTGCCATCAATAATTGCGAAAAATTCCTGCAATAACCGCACATTAGCTGCACTTTTCATTATCTTTCCCTTCCACCCAATCCGCAAGTCTAGCGCGTAAGCGCAACATCGCCTGACTGCAAATTTGGCTAACCCGCGATTCGCTTACATCGAGCACCTTGCCAATCTCACGTAAATTCAGCTCTTCGTCGTAATACAGCGATATAACCAAGCGCTCCCGTTCCGGTAATTCCGCAATGGCCTTGGCCAAGGCTTTTTGAAAATTGTGTTGGATCAGCACATCTTCCGGCTGCTGATTGCCGTGTACATCATCTATAACGCTGTCTTCGCCCTGCACCAATTCTTCGACGCTAAAGGTCTTACAAGACACCGCGTCCTGCAGAATATGATGATATTCAGTCAGATCGATACCCATATGTCCGGCCACTTCGGTATCCTTGGCGTCGCGTCCCAGATGGTTCTCAACCTCGCGTATCGCCTCCGCCACCATCCGGGCCTTCTTATGCACAGAACGCGGCGTCCAATCGGAACGGCGCAATTCGTCCAGCATAGCCCCGCGAATGCGGATGCCGGCATAAGTATCGAAGCTGGCTCCCTGGCCGGCATCATAATGTTTCAGCGCTTCCAGCAAGCCCAGCATGCCGGATTGAATCAAATCATCGAGTTGCACGGTATCGGGCAACCGGCCCATCAAGTGGTAGGCAATGCGTTTTACCAGCGGCGCATGTTGAATGACTAGGGCATCAACATTTCCAGCCTGCACGGCAGCATACATTGCCGCTCCGCTCATGCAACATCCTCTTTCGCGCTGTACTGAATCATCCGTTCGACAAAAAATTCCAGGTAGCCGCCCGCTTTGGGCTTGATCGGCCAGCTGTCGATTTTCCGCGCCAAATTCTTGATGGCCAGCGCGGCCTTACTTTGCGGGAATGCTTCGACCACCGGCGTTTGTTTTTGCACGGACTTTTTCAAATATTCGTCTTGCGGCACCGCGCCGACAAAATGCAAGGCCACATCCAAATAACGGTCCGTCACTTTACTCAGCTTATTGAACAAGGCCTGTCCGTGCTCCGCCGACTGCACCATATTCGTGATGATGTGAAAGCTATTAAGCCCGTAATCTCTATTCAACAACTTGATATACGCATAAGCATCAGCCAACGAAGTCGGCTCATCGCAGACCACCACGATAATTTCCTGGCAAGCACGGGCAAAATTCACCACGCTTGCCGAAATACCGGCTGCGGTATCGACTATCAACACATCCAGCTCTCGGTCGATTTCGCTAAAAGCCCGTATCACGCCGGCTTGCTCGATACTCGACAAATCAGACATTCGCTGAATACCCGACGAAGCCGGAATGATTTTCAGCCCGGAAGGCCCGGTCATCATGATTTCCTTCAAACTTTTTTCGCCGCTCAATACGTGCGACAAATTGAATTCGGGAAACATGCCCAGCAAAATATCGACATTGGCCAAGCCCATATCGGCATCGAGTATCGCCACCCGCCTGCCCATTTTCGATAGCGCCACGCCGATATTCACGGAAAGATTGGTTTTGCCAACCCCGCCCTTGCCACTTGTTACCGCGATTACTCGCACGGGTTTCATATGTCTCATTTGTCTAATTCCAGCTGCCTGATCGAATGACTTATGCATGGCTTTCCGCCATCCAGTCTTCAACATTCACATCGTCGCCATAGCAATGGTCTTGATCGACCCTTTCCATACACTGCTGAATCAAAGCATCGGCATCGGGTAAGTAAATATCTTCCGGAACCTGCTGACCGTCAGTGATAAATGACAATGGCATACGCCGCTCGATAATCGCCGACAACGCGGTACCTTTGCTAACTGCCTCATCAAACTTGGTTAGTATAGTCGCTTGTGGTTCGAGTATCCGGAACGCGTCCATAATTTCCAGCATTGCTTTGTATTGAGTAGTTGCGGACATCACCAAATAGGAGCGTATAGGCAAATCGCCATGTTGCAAGGTTTTCAGTTGCTCGGCCAAGCGCATGTCGCGTTGGCTCATGCCGGCGGTGTCGATCAAAATCAGGCGTTTATCGGAAAAACTATTGATATGCCTGCGCAACTCTTCCGCATCGCCCGCCACTCTGACCGGTACATCCAGGATTCTGCCGTAAGTATTGATTTGCTCGTGAGCGCCGATCCGATAATTGTCGGTGGTAATCAGCGCGATCTGCCGGGAACCGTGTTTTAAAATAAACTGCGCGGCCAATTTAGCGACTGTGGTGGTTTTACCGACGCCGGTCGAGCCGACCAATGCGGCGATACCGCCTTGATCCAGCAAGTTGTCGTCGGCTATCGGCACCAGTTTGGCCAACATTTCTTGAGCTTTGCCGATGGCCAAATCGAATTGCTTATGGCTACCCAGCCGGTTGGCTATCTTGCCCGCCAAATTTTTCGAGAAGCCGCACTCCAACATCCAGTCGCGCAAATCGTCGTGTAAAGGTAGTCCGTGTTGCGGCATTTGCATGACTATATTCGACAACTTGCTATCCAACATCGTCCGCAGTTCTTTCATTTCCGCGCGCATTTCGTCGATGAATTTATCGCCGTTGTGCGACTGAACCGGCCGTGGCTCGGTCAACGGTTTAATTTTGGGATCGGCACTCGCCCAGGCAGGTTTTTCGACTTGGCGAACTTTTTCGGAGATTTTCTGCGCGTTGTTATGACCAACCTGCAGTTTTTCGGCATAACCGACGTATTGATCCAGGTTGCGACGGATCGGATTTTCCGGAATGCTGCCTTCCGCACCGCGTTTTCTGGTGCTGCTCAACACGTGCAGCGATTTTTTTTCAGCTTCGAGATCGGGCAAATCGACTCTTTTAACTTCATTGGGCGGCGATTTTTCGTCTTCGCGTTGCTTGAGATTTTTATGAATGACCTGCTCGTCAAAGTCGCGGGCCGCAACGATTTCCACGCCGCCATCCACCGAACGGTTGGACATAATCACTGCATCGGCGCCCAATTCTTCTTTGACCATGCGCATGGCCTGCCGTATATCTGCTGCAAAAAAGCGTTTAATTTTCATCGCGCAACCTCTGTTTTATTGTCCACGCTGTCCCACTGTGGAAACCACCCTGATCTGCCGATCTTGAGGGATTTCATTATAGGCCAGCACATGTAACCCGGATATCGAATGACGAACGAAGCGAGCCAGCCAGGGACGAATATAAGAAGACACCAACAACACTGCGGTTTGTCCTTCCATTTCCATCCTTTGCGCACTTTCCTCCAGGGATTTGTGCATCTGCTCGGCCAAGCCCGGTTCTAAACCAGCACCACCTTCGCCCGCCGTCTGCAATGACCTATGCAATATCTGTTCCAATCCAGGATCGAGTGTAATAACCGGAATCTCCGTCTGTACCCCATTGATTTCATGGACAATTGAGCGACCTAATGCCGCCCGCACCGCCGAAGTCAAGATGTCCGGATCTTGACTCTTCACCCCGTACTCCGCCAAAGTTTCGGCGATAGTCCGTAAATCACGAATGGAAACCCGCTCTTGCAGCAGATTTTGTAAAACCTTCACCAAAATACCCAAGGGTAAGGTTTTTGGTACCAGATCCTCGACCAACTTCGGCGCTACTTTGGACAAATTATCCAGCAACTGCTGCGCCTCTTCGTAACCGAACAATTCGTGCGCATTACTTTGCAGAATATGACTGAGATGCGTGGCCACCACGGTGCTGGGATCGACCACCGTGTAACCCAGAGTTTGCGCCTGGTCTTTCTGATTGGCATCGATCCAGATCGCATCCAAACCAAACGCCGGATCCTTACAAGGCGCGCCTTGCAAAGTGCCGAACACCCGGCCGGGATTAATCGCCATTTCTTTCTCGGGCATGATATTGGCTTCGCCGACGCTCACCCCCATCAAGGAAATCCGGTATTCGGTAGGCGACAAATCCAGGTTGTCGCGAATATGTACGGACGGAATCAGAAAGCCTAGCTCTTGCGACAATTTCTTGCGCACACCCTTGATGCGCATCATTAATTGTCCGCCCTGATTTCTATCCACTAGCGGAATCAAGCGATACCCCACTTCCAGGCCAATTGCATCGACCGGCATCACATCGTCCCAACCCAATTCCTTGATCTCGGTTTTGGCCAGCTGCTGCGGCGAGACGATGCGTTCCATTTCCAAGGCTTTTTCTTCCTCAAGCTTACGGCGCCTGTCGATAAGATACGCACCGCCAACTAGCGTCAACGCCAGCAAAATGAAGACCAGATTCGGCATACCGGGAATGATACCCAAGATGCCCATTACCACCGCAGTAACCAGCAGCGTGCGCGGATCTTCGAACAGTTGCGAGCTCAACTGCTTGCCGATGTCCTGCTTGCTACCGCGAACCCGCGTCACCACCATCGCGGCGGCGACCGATAATAGTAGCGACGGAATCTGCGCCACCAAACCGTCACCGATGGTCAGCAACACGTAAACATTGGCGGCGTCTGCAAAGCTCATGCCGTGCTGGCCCACGCCTATCGCCAAACCGCCTATCATATTCACGAACAAAATGATGATGCCGGCTACCGCGTCGCCACGTACGAACTTACTGGCACCATCCATCGAACCGTAAAAATCGGCTTCGGCGGCCACTTCTTCGCGGCGCGCGCGCGCCTCATCCTGATTGATCAAACCAGAATTCAAATCGGCATCGATAGCCATCTGCTTGCCCGGCATCGCGTCCAAGGTAAAACGGGCGCTCACTTCCGCCACCCGGCCGGCACCCTTGGTAACCACCATAAAATTGATGACCACCAAAATCGCAAACACGACGATACCTACCGCAAAATTACCGCCGATTACGAATGAACCGAAAGCTTCGATGACTTTGCCGGCGGCATCTCCGCCCTCATGGCCGCGAATCAACACGACCCGGGTGGAAGCCACGTTCAAGGACAGCCGCAACAAGGTCGCGACCAGAATTACGGTAGGAAATGACGCAAACTCCAGCGGTTTGAGGGTGTAAATCACCACCAACAAGATGATCAGCGAAAATGCGATATTGAAGGTAAAAAACAGATCCAGCACAAACGGCGGCAGCGGCAAAATCAACAATGCCAGCAACATCACAATCAACAGTGGCGCGCCCAAGCCCAAGCCCGTCAGCGCTTTAAGTGAGTTGAGTATTTTCGTAAAATCCATAGTTCAGTCGATACCGGGCTATTGCTTAAAGTCGTCGGGTACTTGCACATCGGTGGGTGGCACCGGTTTGTTCCAGCCGTATTGCGTCGAAGCCCGTAATTGAAAAACATAGGCTAATACTTGGGCCACTGCCAAAAATAAGCCGCGCGGTATTTCCTGATTCAGGTCGGTGGAATAATACAAGGCCCTCGCCAGCGAAGGCGCCGCGACCAAAGGCACGTGAGAGGCCATTGCCAACTGCCGAATCTGCGCGGCAACCAAATCGGTGCCTTTGGCAACCAGCAAGGGCGCGCCATTGCCGGTTTGATCGTATTTTAAGGCTACCGCAAAATGGGTGGGATTGGTGACGATGACGTCGGCACTAGGCACCGCATCCATCATCCGCCGTTGTGCGGCTTCCATCTGCATGCGGCGGATTTTGCCTTTAACTTCTGGATTACCCTCTTGATCCTTGGCCTCGTCGCGCACTTCCTGCTTGGTCATTTTCAGTTGGCGCTGGTGATTCCACAACTGATAGGGCGCATCCAGCATCACCAATAATAAAAAGGTAGCGCTCAAAATCACTAAACAGAAGGAAATAATATCGCCGACATGATGAATAGCTTGATCGAGAGGCAAGCGGCTCAAGCCCATGAAATCGTCGAAATACAATTTGAACAAATTCCAGGACACAATGGAAACCAATATGGTTTTGATAATGGCCTTGATGAGTTCAACTACCCCTTGAATCCCGATGATTTTTTTCATCCCGGTCAACGGATTGAGTTTGGAAAACTTTATTTCGAAGGCCTCGCTGGTAAAATTCCAGCCGCCCAAAAGCATGGCTGCAAGCAAATCGGCGACAATCAATACCACCAAAAACGGCAGAATCACCGAAAGTCCATCGGCAAGCGCCGATTTCAAATATATTAACAACGTGGCCGGATCGAATATTTCTTCACGAGATAACCTGAATTCACGCTTCATCATCGCCAGCAAATCTTGCCACATGCCTTGGCCGACATAAAAAAACAACGCGGAACTCGTCATCAGCGTTACAAAGGTATTCAACTCCTTGGAACGGGGAACCTGACCTTTTCGCCTCGAATCGGTAAGTCGCTTACCGGTGGGGTCTTCGGTTTTGTCTTGACCGGATTCTTCAGCCATTTATTGCAACCTCAACAATGCACCGACCAGCGCGAAGCCGTTGTGTAACATGTCGCTAAAGCCTTCCAGCATGGTTGGCAGGCCAATCCAGATTAAGCCCATGCCCAGCATGATGGTGATCGGAAAGCCGACGCCGAATATCTGTAACTGCGGCGCCGCTTTGGATGCGACGCCAAAGCTGATGTTAACGAATAGCAGCGTAGCCATTACCGGCATGGATAGTAACAAACCGTCGGCAAATATCAGACTGCTCCAGCTGATTACCCGCCACAAGTCGGCCTTATCCATACCGATGCTGCCCACCGGCAGGGTATGAAAACTTTGCGCTAACATCTCGATCAGCAATAGATGACCATCCACCGCTAAAAACAGGAAGCTGCCGCTAATCACAAATAGCTGGGCAATCACCGGCACCGTAACGCCAGTTGCCGGGTCGACCATGGATGCAAAGCCCAAACCCATGCTGTAAGCGATAGTCTGTCCGGCAAACAACATGATGGAAAACACCATCTGCAGGATAAACCCGGTAGTCAAGCCCAAGGCGATCTGCTGTACCGCCACCATAATCCCTTGATAGCCAAACATTTCAATATCCGGCATTGCCGGCAACGTTGGCATAATTACCCAGGTAATCAATAGGCTGGCGATTAGTCTTACTTTGGCCGGTACTGCTTTGACGCTAAATACCGGCACGGTGATAAACATGGAACTGATGCGAAAGAATGGCCAGACAAACGAAGCAAGATACCCCAGTATCTCGTCTTCGCCGAAGTTCATCCTATTAGCGTGGGAATATCGCGCATCAAATCTTGGAAATAATCGATGAGCATTTGCAACATGCCGGGGCCGGCTATCATCAGCACCGCGATAATAGTCGCCAACTTGGGGATAAATGTCAGAGTCTGTTCTTGGATGGATGTTGCGGCTTGGAACATGGACACCAGCAAACCAACAACCAAGGACGCAATCAGGATTGGGCCCATTAATTTCAGGGAAATCAATACCGTGTCCTGGGCAATTGCCGAGATGGTCTCCGGAGTCATCATGATATTGGCCTACACGTAAAAACTAGCCGCCAGCATTTCCATCACCATAGTCCAACCGTCCGCCAGCACAAACAACATAATCTTGAACGGCAACGACACGATCATCGGCGACAGCATCATCATACCCATGGACATCAATACGCTGGCTACCACCAGATCGATGACCAGGAACGGCAGGAAAATCAGAAATCCTATCTGAAAAGCGGTTTTCAGTTCGCTAGTCACATAAGCCGGCACTAACAAGGAAAACGGCACATCTTCCGGTTTATCGATTTGCTCACGGCCGGAAATGCGTACAAAGGTATCCAAATCCGCCTCGCGGGTTTGCTTGAGCATGAATTGCTTGAACGGCTCCGAGGCTTTTTGCAAAGCGGTAACAGCGTCAATTTTTTCTTCCATATACGGCTGCACGGCGGTTTCGTTAACCTTTTCCAACACCGGCATCATGATGAAGATAGTTAGAAACAGAGATAACCCCAATAACACTTGATTGCTTGGCGCTTGCGCGGCGCCTATTGCTTGGCGGAGCAAGCCCAATACGATCATGATCCGGGTGAAGGATGTCATCGATAACAACAATGCCGGCAACAAGGTCAGCATGGTCATTAACGCTAAAATCTGGATGGTAACCGTGTAGGTTTCGCCGCCTTTTGGGTTGCTGGTCACGGTAATCGCATCAATACCTACCGCGGCGTAAACCGTTTCCGGCAGCAACATCAAACCGATCATCAGACAAGAAAAGACAAACTTAATCATGGTTCTTACCCTGCATGACTTGCAGCAATTTCTTGGCAAATACGCTGGTTTCCTGACCTTCCGCGCTATTCATAAACAAGCGCTGATCGCCCTCGAGTTCAAGCAATTTATCGATACGCCCACTACTAACACCTAACAATAGCTGTTTCTCGCCGACTTTAACCAAAACCAATTTCTCTCGCATGCCCAAGGACAATCCGGCCAACACCGCCAACTGACTTTTACCGACAAAGGCCAAACCGCCGCTTTTACGCAATAACCAAACCGACAGAAAAAATACCGCCAAGACCAGTAACAACGCCAAAAGCCATTGTGCAACATCCCCAGAAGACACCACTTTTGCAGTCTGTCTGGGCAGCGCAGCGGTATCATCAGCCCATGCAACAGGTGCAATTAATACCGAAACAATTAGGCTAATCAGGCGAGATACAGACATCAGCCGAGCTTTCTGACCCGTTCCGACGGACTGATAATGTCGGTCAGCCGAATACCAAACTTGTCGTTGACCACAACTACTTCACCGTGAGCAACTAACGTGCCGTTTACCAACACATCCATGGGTTCGCCGGCGAAACGATCCAGCTCCACTACCGAGCCCTGATTTAGCTGCAATAAATTGCGGATATTAATTTTGGTCCGGCCGATCTCCAGCGATACCGTCACCGGTACGTCGAGAATCACGTCCAGTTTGACTTCATCGCTGCTGGGGCCATTATTTTTGGATTTTTGTTCGGAAAATTCCGGAAACTCTGCAGCAGCAAAACCTTGTTGAGCACTCTTGGCAGCTGTTGCTTGTTCCTTCAACGCATCTCCCCAATCAGCTTCAGCCTCGGCATCCGCCTGTTCGTTCATCGCTGCGGCCCAGTCGTCGCCGATTTCGTCGTTTTCACTCATGCTTATCCTTCCCTGCTGTTAAATATTATCCAGCGTCATTTTTTCTATAATTTCGATGGCATAGTTACCATCCGAAAGACCTAGCTTGCCCCGAAAAACCGGCACGTCTTCAACTTCCAGTAATACCGATTCCGGCATTTCTATAGGAATCACATCGCCTTTTTTTAGTTCAATCACTTCGCTGATAGACATTTCTTTTTCTATCAACTTGCTATTCACCACCACTTCACTGCGCATAATTTCGACTCTTAGCGAATCTTGCCAACGACCATCGACTTCGCCGCGATCGCTGGTTACGGCATCCAGCAGCTCTCTAATCGGCTCAATCATGGAATAAGGCATCGCAATATTGATATCGCCCCCGCCACCTTCCAATTCCACATGGATAGTGGAAATCACCACAATTTCCGAAGGACTGACGATGTTGGCAAACTGAGGGTTGACCTCCGAATTGATGTATTCAAAGTCGATGTCCATCACCGGTTTCCAGGCTTCGGCCAGATCTTTGAAAATCATGTCGATAATCAGCCGAATAATGCGCATTTCGGTCGGCGTAAACTCCCGACCTTCGACCTTGTTATAAAACTGGCCGCCACCGCCGAAAAAGTTATCGACAGCGGTAAACACCAATCGCGGCTCCATCACGATCAATGCCCGCCCGCGTAACGGTGACATCCGAATGACATTCAAATTAGTCGGTACGAATAAGCCCTGAATGAATTCGGAAAACTTCTGCACCTGAATCCCGGAAACAGATATTTCCGCAGCGCGCCTTAAAAAATTGAATAACGCAATCCGGAAATGGCGAGCAAAGCGCTCGTTAACCATTTCCAAGGTGGGCATCCGACCCCGAACAATCCGTTCCTGACTATTAAAATCATAGACTCTAGCGGAGCCTCGGCTGTAGTCATCATCAGCCCCTGTATCGACGTCACCGTCGTCCACGCCATGCAGTAGCGCATCGATTTCGTCTTGTGATAATAGGTCGGCGGTTGACATTTATTGCATTACAAATTCAGTGAAATACACATCTTTAACGGTATTTTTACCGGCCATTTTTTCTAAGACCTTGCCAATTTCGGTTTGCATCATGGTTTTTAGTTCCTGCTTTCCTTCCAAGGTTTTCGCTTTCTCCGCACCAACCGCACTGATGGCCATCAATAAATTATTGCGTATCATGGGCTCATGTTTTTTCATTGCATCCACGCTCGCCTCGCCTTTCGTTAGTATCGTCAAGGAAATTCTTATAACTTTTGCGCCAGAACCTGCGGGGAAATTAACCAGTAATGGTGTTGGCAAATCGTAATAAACATCAGGCTCAGCGACTTTTTCGTGGTCGGCTTCTTCTTCATGCGCGGCTTCCTCCTTATGCTCTTCCTTGCCATGCTTGGCATCGCCTTCTTCTTTATGCTCGGCGTCGGCTGGCTTATTCAGAAAGAAATAAGCCCCTCCTCCCGCACCCGCCAAAACCAGCACAACCGCAGCAATTATTACGATCATTTTTTTGGAAGACTTCTTACCTTCGTCTTTCTCTTGGGCTTCTGCCATTTTCCACCTGTTAATTTTTTACAGCACAATACGCGCCAAAACACTTACGACCAATCCGACAGCCAGCTTAAAAACAGCTGGATTCGATCATACAAGAAAAAACATCGTTTTAGAATAATAGTATAGCCGTCACTTGGAAGCAGTTAGGCAAAAAGCGGGGTTAAGGTATGTAAAAAATGCCTGGAGGGATTGTAGCTCTTAAGTCAAATTTTTGACTCAGATTGTGAATGTTTTACAGAAAGGACTGCAAAGACCTAACGGCCTTTGCAGCGTTATCAAGATATTACAGCGAATTAACGGCGTTTAATTCTTGGAAGGCTTGCTCTAAACGAGTCACCATGCCAACTTGGCCGGCACGTTGCCAAACACGTGGGTCATAGTATTTTTTGTTCGGTTTATCGGCGCCTTCCGGGTTACCGATTTGGCCTTGCAAATAAGCTTCGTTTTTCTTGTAAAACTCCATCACGCCAGCCCAGGACGCCCATTGGGTGTCGGTATCGATGTTCATTTTAACGACGCCGTAGCTGATAGACTCTTTAATCTCTTCTGGAGAAGAACCTGAACCGCCATGGAACACGAAGTTCAATGAATTTTGCGGCAAGCCGAATTTTTCTGAAACGTATTTTTGCGAGTTAGCCAGAATTGTCGGTGTCAATTTAACGTTACCTGGAGAGTAAACGCCATGAACGTTACCGAACGACGCAGCAATAGTAAATCTGTGACTGATTTTGCTCAGTTGCTCGTAAGCGTAAGCAACATCTTCCGGTTGGGTATACAGAGCAGAATGATCCATGCCGCTGTTGTCGACACCGTCTTCCTCGCCACCGGTACAACCCAGTTCGATTTCCAGCGTCATACCCATTTTGGACATGCGCTCCAGATATTTACCGCAGATTTCAATGTTTTCTTGCAAGCTTTCTTCGGAAAGATCCAGCATGTGCGAGCTGAACAATGGCATACCGGTTGCAGCGAAGTGTTTTTCGCCCGCATCCAACATTCCGTCAACCCATGGCAGCAACTTTTTCGCGGCATGGTCGGTATGTAAAATAACAGGGACACCGTAATGTTCAGCCAGAGCATGGACGTGATGCGCACCGGAGATCGCGCCAACAATTGAACAACCTTGCCCTTCCAATTTCAAGCCTTTACCGGCAACAAATGCCGCGCCACCATTGGAGAACTGAATCACTACCGGCGACTTTACTTTTGCCGCCGCTTCCAATACCGAGTTGATGGTATCGGTGCTGATCACGTTCACAGCAGGTAAAGCAAATTTGTTTTCTTTGCAAATTGCAAAGATTTTTTGTACATCTTCACCGGTTACGACACCGGGCTTAACAACATCTAATATTTTCTGAGACATGCCATAAATCCTGCTTAGGAATCGGATTACTCAACAACTAAGCAACCCGAGAAATTCGTAATGGAACGCTGGCAACGAGAAAAACTCGCTGCCAGCTATCTTTTTAAGCTTCCAAACTAGCCAAACGCTCTGACAACAATTTTTCCAAGGCTTCCAAAGCTTTGGCGAAACCGTCGATACCTTCCGCCAATTTTTCTTTGGCCATACGGTTTTCTTCGTGCATGCGATCGAAAGTTGCTTTATCGACAGTGATTTTTTCGATCGTGGCATTCACCGCATTAGCTGGATCCAATTTACGCGGCAGGTCGCCTTCAACGGATTGCAATTCAGCCAGTAAAGATGGAGCAATTGTCAACAGGTCACTACCAGCCAGCTCGGTGATTTCGCCGATATTTCTGAAGCTTGCGCCCATTACTTCGGTTTTGTAGCCGAATTTTTTGTAATAGTTGTAGATTTCAGTTACCGACAATACGCCTGGATCTTCAGTCGGCGCATAAGAATCGCGACCTGTGTCTTTTTTGTACCAGTCCAGAATACGACCAACGAATGGAGAAATCAGCGTGATGCCGTTTTCCGCGCATGCAATCGCTTGATGCAAACCAAACAACAACGTCAGGTTGGTGTGAATTCCTTCTTTTTCCAATACCGCAGCAGCTTGGATACCTTCCCATGTTGCAGCAATTTTGATCAGCACGCGCTCTTTGGAAATGCCAGCGGCTTCGTATTGTTTAATCAGGTCACGGCCTTTAGCAATAGTGCCTTCGGTATCGTAAGACAGGCGCGCATCGACTTCGGTTGATACACGGCCTTCGATGATTTCCAAAATTTTCAAACCGAAAGATACCGCCAAACGATCAAATGCCAATGTTACAACTTCCGCGGCAGATGCAGCCGCGCCTAAAGTTGCGCGCGCACCTTTCAAAGTATCGTCAACAATACCTTGATATTGCGGCATTTGCGCGGCAGCGGTGATCAAAGAAGGATTGGTGGTTGCATCGCGCGGTTTGAATGTTTCGATCGCTTGAATATCACCGGTATCGGCAACAACGACAGTCACTTCACGGAGTTGTTCGAGTAAATTTTTTGCCATAGGATTATCCTCAGATTTGTTATTAATTTTTCCCCCTAGTTTGAACTGAGCTTTACAAGTAAAAGATGTTCAGCAATTCTTGCAGGAGATTGATCGCAAAAGAGTCCCTGGTGATGAAACTCTATTTTTAGTTAGATTGATAAGACCGAACCGCCACTTAGCATATATCTAAAGCCGGAAAGCGCGCTTTAAAACATACGAAGTGGCGACTACTTAACTCTGCCGAATAAGAGTTAACGATTAACCCTTAAGTTCCAGCGATCCAGCATTGGAAATCAGATGCTATTAAACCTTATCGCGTAAATACTTTTCCACGCCAGTCGCTTTCGCAGCCGCCGCTTCTCTGTCTCTTACGATTTGTTTTGCCATGTATTTAGCAACACCTGTAGCCGGATTGGAATCTTGTTTTTCCAAGTATTTAGCAACACCGGTTTTGTTTGCACCCATTTTTTCCAGATACTTTTCTACACCGGTTGCACCAGTTGCCACTTGGTAATCATCCGCTGAAGAGCCTTTGGCACTTTTAGGAGACTTTTTGTTGTAGATAAAAAATCCGACTACAGCCAACAGACCCAAACCAATATAGGAAAAATCAGAAGAACCGGCTTTTTCTGTTTGTATAACGTCTACAGCCGCTTCTGCGGAAGTTGCAGAGGCAGATGATTTTGACGATTGAGCCGCACTTGGCGCAGCGGCGCTGTGTTTGTAACCGGCATCGCTATACAGCACTTTAGGTTGGAAATTAGTTGCCGGAAAAGTTGGATCTGCTTCAACTTCTTTTGCAGCCGATTTTGCGACGGGCGCAGCAGCGGCTGGCGCAGCTTTAGTATCGTTGTAATCAGGATTGGTGTAGAGCACCTTTGGCTGATAATCAGCCGCCGGATAATCCGATCCCGCCATGGCTAAGGAACTAGTCAGCATTAGAGCTGCCATTACGCCTTTCGTTAATTCATTTCTTTTCACGTCTATCACCTATGCTGTTAGAAACGTAAGGCTTAGATAACTCAATCCAAGCCTTACCTAATGTTTACAAAATTAAAGAACGGCTTCCACATTAGCGACGACATTGTCCACGGTAAAGCCGAACTCTTTGAAGAGTTGACCTGCCGGGGCCGATT
>LUUF01000010.1 GCA_001644045.1 Methylomonas methanica
CATTATCATAACAATTGCCCTTGGCGCTCATACTGCCCAGCATCTGATGTTGTTGGAGTAATTGCCTATAAGCGTATGAACAATATTGACTACCGCGATCCGAGTGAACAATGACGCCTTTGGGGCGTTTACGCCTGAACGTTGCCATGCGCAACGCATCGCAAACCAGATCAGTCGTCATCCGTTCAGCCATAGACCAGCCCACGACTTGTCGAGAAAACAGGTCAATGATGACGGCCAGATATAACCAACCTTCATCGGTCCACAAGTACGTAATGTCGCCCGCCCATTTCTGGTTCGGTGCGGTGGCCGAAAAGTCCTGTTGCAGCAGATTATCGAACACCGGCAGATTATGCTTGCTGTTGGTCGTCGCCTTAAACTTGCGAGCCGCCTTGGCCACCAAACCTTGGCGTCTCAGACTGGCGGCAATGGTTTTTAGGTCGTACCGCTCAGACATTTTGCGCTGCAGTCTTTCTGCGCCATAACGTTGCTTGTGATGATGGAACAGGGTTTTGATCTGCTCATCCAAGACCTCACGTCGCTGAAGTCGTTGACTGGGCTTTCGTTGTAGCCATGCGTAATAACCGCTGCGGGACACGCTAAAACACTGGCACATGGCCACCAGGGAATAATCAACTCGATGCTTTTTCATGTATTCGTACCTCGCTTGAGTTGTTGAGCGAAGTACGTTGCCGCATTTTTTAAGATGGCCAACTCCTCAGCCTGCTGGGCCAGTTGGCGTTTTAATCGGGCATTTTCGGTAGCTAGACTGGCTTCGCGCTCACTGACGCTCTGAGCGTGGTCAGACTGTTTACGCCAGGCATAGAGCTGGGATTCATGTAAACCCAGTTGCTTGGCGGCCTTGGCAACGCCAACCTGTAGCGCTAGTTTCAGGCTTTCTTGTTTGTATTCGGCGCTATGCCGGGTATAGCTGGCTTTGCTGCCAGTCGATTTCGTGCTCATACAAGTACCTCTCTGCGATTGAGAATACTCGCTTTTTAACGTGTCCACTATTCGTGGCGGGGATCAAGGTAAAATAACGCATCTAAATTGGAGAGGCCCCAATGCGCGGACACG
>LUUF01000011.1 GCA_001644045.1 Methylomonas methanica
CTCTTCTGCCTTGTCCAGAACTGCTTGCGATTCATCCTTTATTTTGCCGAGAATCTTGGTCGCCATGACAATAGTTGTCGATTCCGACACGGTACACCCAAGCGAAGCCGAATCGAGCCCAGACAGAGCCTCCGCCACCTTGCTGACCTTGTTATGGATGGAGCCGGCGCGGATGACGTCGGCCTTAGTAATGGTGGATTTGTGCGGCATTGTTACCCCCTTTTTTCTAGGTGAAATGATTGGTGGAATTATGTTATTGGACTTTTTCTCCACGGTTTACGCGGCTTTCCATGTGCGAATTTCGAACGATTTTTAGCTTTGTGGGCTTGTTACTTTTGGGTGTGGAAGGCAGTAGTTCTTGCATCTTGCCGTCTGTCGCGTAGTCGATGAGAAGCTGGAGTAGCCACAAAAACTGGCTTCCTTCGCTGTCAGTTGAAAATTTGATGTCGCCCTGGTCGATGGCGGAAATGTAGTGTTCGGCGATTACCGCAAAAGCACCCCGCAAATAACGCGGATCAGTCGCGTCCTCTTCGTTTCCACCATCTATTTTTCGCTGGATTAACTCCAGCAAGGTTGGGGATTGATGCGCGGCGAGTTGTTGTAGCTTGGGTAAAAACATATTTGCTTGCATGACGTTCTCCTAGTTGGTTAAAAAATTTGTTTGCTGACGGTGATTAGATAGGCGTCGGGCTCCAGCGTCGGTGGCTGTATCAAGCGGCGTCGGCATGGCGGTCTGCAAAATTGACCCACTGCATGGTCTGCGGCAGGTACCAACAACGGACCGTGGCGACTTCGCCGTGACGGTTCTTGTCTACGATGATTTCGGCCGGAGCGGCGTCGTCTTCATCGTCTCGATGAAGCAGCAAAATTTGGTCGCCCTCTTGCTCGATTACGCCGGAATCGCGCAGGTCGGCCATGGTTGGCCGCTTGTCGGCCCGCTTGGTGCTGGATCGGTTGAGTTGAGCCAATGCCATGACGGGTATGTCGATCTGGCGCGCAATGTTTTTTAGCCCCGTTGCGACTTCGCCGACATCGATAGTTTGGTTACCGCTGGATTTGACTGGCTTAACTCGCGTGAGATAGTCCACGACGACAAAATCCAGGCCTCCATCTATCGCCCACGCTTTGGCCTGGAGCGCTACGTCGGCGATTGTGACGTTGGGTTTGTCGAATATACGAAAATTGAGGTGGGCCACGCGGTTGATCGCGGCCGTGATGTTGGGCCAATCCCCGTCTTGCAGGTTGGCATCGCGTAGAGCGGAACCGGCAATGCCGCTATTGGCCGAGGTGACTCTCAGCATCAACTGGCGCGCCGCCATTTCCGTCGAGATAATGCCGACCCGCTTGCCGGCCTTGGCCAGGCTGAGCAGCACCGACAGACCGAATGCTGTCTTTCCGACGCCGGGTCTGGCACCAACAACTACCAAGTCCGACGAGTGCATGCCTCCCAGCACTCGATCAAGCGCGGAAATGCCGGTTTGCAAGCCCAGGCCGCCGGTTTCGCGGGCGTCGAACGCGGTTTCTAACCCGTCGACGAATTCGCCAAGCGCGGCCTTGATGGAGTGGTTGTAATTTCGCGTCTCGCTGGATACCGCAGCTAAGGTTGACTGCATCATTTGACCAAGTACGGCTTCCAGGTCAGCGCCGCTCTGTAGCTCTTCCAATGCCGCCGATAGCGTTTGCTGCACATGGGTGGCTTGGTGTAGCGATCTTAGCCCGTCAAGGTATTTAGGCAAGTTTTCGGCGGCGGCGTGTGTGCCGTTTCGGATTTCGTTGAGCTCTTGTAGCAGGCCAGGGCGCTTGACGTACTCAGACAGCGTGAACATATCCGGTTCGCCACCGTTTGCCGCAATCGCTTTGGCGGCGGCGATAACTGGTCGCCATTTGGCGAACCATCTTTCGTCTACCTCGCGACCGGCCAGCGCTGCTGGGCGGCTAAGCAGGATGTGAACAACAGCATCCTCGTACTTGATTTGCTTGTTATGGGTCATTGGTAAACCTTGCGTCTTGATTTTGGCAGCGGTTCGGGCGCGGTCATGGCGTATTTGAGGAAAAGCGGCAAGGATGGCGGGAACTTCTCGCCAGAATCGATACAGCCTTGCACCCCTCGCTCGATCTGGGTTGATGAAAGCCGGTCGATTTGCCTTGTCCACTCAAATTTAGCTAGCCTCAGTGCGTCCAACGAGGAAAAACTCTCCGTCCAGAGCCTCTGGTAAATTGCCATCATCCTCGCGAACAAATAGTCCGTCTGTTCCATCGCCTCGTTGCTTGGGGTTATAGCGCTGCGCAACTGCTCCAATGATTTCGGAGGTAATGTTTGTTGATTGTTGGTACTTGGTCTCATAATTTTTTGCCCCTGCCTTTATCGCCGTGTTGCTAGAGTTACTGATAAATCCTTCAATTTTGTCTGCGTTCCTGAATATCAGGTCGATGCCATCGTGAATCTTGCCGTCTGGGTTTTGCCCCATGTGCCATGCACTTTTGGAGCATCCGGTTATTGCCGCTTTCAGCTGGTCAGGGTCGTAACTTTTCAAAGCGCTTTTGATTTTCGATTTTCGCTTGTTATCTAAAATTGCTTCGGGGTGGCCCATGGTTGCCTGCCAGAAATTGAAAACATTGGTAACTGGATCGACTTCAACTTCATCCTCCGTTTTTTGAGGTGGTGAAGTGATGTTTATATTATTGGGGGTTAATAATGGGGGTTCTATTGGGGGTTCATGTACACGCCGTGTACTTTTCGGGTTCGAGGCGTGTACTATCGATAAGTACAAACCGTGGACTTTTCGCCGGGTTGCAGATAACTTTTTCAAACCAACTTTCATCAAAAATTATCTGATACGTGTTTACTTTTCGCCCCGTCCCGATTTCTGAATGTGCTCTAATTTCAATTAGGCCAGCGCCACTTAAAACGTGAAGGCATTTTGAAATGGTGGATTTCGACTTAATTGAAGTTTCAAACATCAGCGCCTGATAACCCACAAAGCAAAACCCACTATCGTTTGCATGATCGCAAAGCACTATAAGAACGAGCTTCTCCATTGCATCGAGTGGCATGTGATAAGCCATGTTGATATGACGATTGCTCATTTACGAATCCTCTGGCGAGGTTTGCTCGTCGCCCGAAAAGTGGCCAACTCGGCCGCAAGTCGGCTGTAAGCGGCACATTCGCAGCAGACGATGTGCTCGTTACGGCGCAACGCGGTGCCGCAGCACCGGCACCATGATGGGCGTATGAACATGGATGAACGCGTACTCATTATGACGACCTACGCCGCTTTTTCGCCCGCGGAGACCCGGCGTAAGCCCGAAACGGGCCACGCCAATCGACCGTTAATCCGTATAGGTTTAATCGGGCCGTTTTCGAAGTGGGCCCATTTGCGCAATGTTCCTGGCTTGCGGTTCAGGTAAAATGCTGCTTGTTCGGTGTCGACATTTGGTGACGTTATGTCTGATAAGTCCGGGTATTTGTTTTGCGGCATGTTCATTTTTCGCCATATTTCGTGATTGGTGGGCATAGTCAATCACTGGATTTCATATGATTTTTTTTTGGTTTTCCATTTCTGAATACCGTAAAATGTAACTCTATGTTTTTTATGTTATTTTTTGTTTATTCAATGCCTAAAAATGTGACCTAATGCGTCACAATAAGACGATTGATTAGTTGTCATCCCCGAAAAACAATAAACAACAAGCATAAAAAAACCGCCATCCCTTTCGAGATTGGCGGTTTCCATAAATTTCTAATCTTGTGGGGATTTATCAGCTAATTTTGTTACAGTATTTTATATCTCCTTAACATGCCATTATATTGGTTCGCGCGATCCACGGTATTTATTACCGCTAATTTCAGACTCAACATGCCTTGCGATTTTGACAGCTGTTGATTGTCGCGACAAAACGAATTAAATAGTGATTGCAAGTTATAAACTTCATCCGATAAGCCAATAAATTTTGTGGATATTCTATTAACCTTTGCATCTACCTTTGCAATAAGAATATTTTCTTGATTAATTTTATTCATTATTTCCGTGTTAATTTTAATTTGCGATAGTCTTTCAATAGTATCTGGTTTATTAATGCTGTCATCATCTGACAACCCAAGCAAATGGTCTATACTTATTAAATATTCTACACTTGCCTTTGCTAAAAATGAAATAGGAATTAAACGTTTTCCTTTCCCTTCAATATCTTTAAGAAAACTTAAACTAACTCCTAATTTCTTGCTTGCTTCATTTAGATTTATTTTTAATTCATCCCTTGATTTTTTTAAGTTTGAAGACAATATTTTTCTTGTTTCTATTTCTTCTTTATTTGGCCTAACTTCATATTCTTCATCATAATAGAAGCCGATCCATTCGCCCTTTAATTCATCAATAGTGTTAACTAAATCTTTAGACTTCTGATAAATATCATATTCGGCTTGCATTCTTAACCAGTCCGCCGCTGTCGCACCTGTAACCCCAGCTAACAAAGCCTCCAGTTTTAATGCCATCTCAACGCTGATATTACGATGTCCATTCAAAATTCGAGAAAGACTTTCCCTTTTAATCCTAAGCTGAATAGCCGTGTCATCTATTCCAAGTGCAAGCTTTTCAAGCACCTGTATTTTTAAAAATTGTCCCGGATGGATCGGCGTAGTTTCATCTTTCATATGCTATTTCACCAATTTCAAACCCTGTAATTGTTCAGCTCCAACAAACTGTATTGCAGCCTGTTCTAATATCCATGCCTCATATTTGCCGTGCCAAATAGCCAACAGCTCCAGCGGACGGGTTTTGTAGTGTTTCTCGGCGGTTGCGTTCGGTTTATGTCCCATGATTTGCGCGACGACACCAACCGGCATTTCTACCCACTCGGCCAGGCTGGCAAAGGTGAGGCGCAATCCGTGCAAAGTGACATGCTCCAGGCCGGCGGCATCAAGGGCACGATTGTGGGCAATACGAGGCTCGGCCAGCTTGCCATCGGCGGCGCTGGGGCTACTGAATACCCATTCATTCCGACGTGGCAGAGCGACAACAAGGCTTAATAAATACGGCGGCAAGGGAATCATTCGGCCTTCGGCATCCACCTTGTCCTTGAGCCACACCGCGCCCAACTTGAAATCAATATCCGACCACTTCAATTCCGCCAGCTCTTCACGTCGTGCACCTGTCAGCAACAATCCCTGCAGGTACGCGGCGATAACCGGATTACTGAGGCTTCGCACGGCTTCAAACCAGTCCTTAAGGTGGGCGCGTTGCAATACGTCGGCCTTTTTGGTACAGGCCTTGGGCACGACATCCCGCACTGCCTTAGTAATGGCGTGCGGGTCGATGATGGCCTTATAGGTTTTTTGTTCCGCGCACCAGTTCCAAAACGTACGAAACAGCACAAAGCCGTGGCGGGCCGCAGTGGCGCGAGTCTCGGCTTCTTGGGTTTGCCATTGTTCCAACACGTCGGCGGTAATGTCGACCATTCTCATTTGGAGTAGGGGATAGAGTACGCCGGGTACGGTAAGGCCGCTGCCGCGCTTTTTGGGCTGGCCGCCCGGTGCCGACACCTTGGCATGGTCGATTATGTGGTGATGACTCCAACGCGGCGACTTCTTTGCAACGTATTCGTCCCACGCTCGTTGAACCAAAATACTGTTGCGCACCGCCTCGACTTTGGCCTGCTCTTTGGCGGCCTCGCCTCTGGCGATTTTCTCCGCTTTTGCTTGTCGCGGGTCGGTGCCGGTGTCGATAAGGGTTTGCAGGCGGCGGGCTTCTGCCTGGGCATCGGATAAGCTCCACGCCTTGATGTCGCCGATTGTGATTCTAACGGTCTTGCTGTTAAACCGACTTTCAAAAATATAGGCCTTACCTCCCGATTGAGTAATGCGAAGGGCAAGCCCGGGTGTTGCAGCATCCCAAATAAAGGTCTGAGCCTTGCCGGGTTCCGGCTGGGCTTTGTCGATTTTTGAGCCGGATAACTTCACAGTTGCCATACGGTGTTTGTCTCATCACTAGAGCTTCACAAGATAAAAAATCGACCTTGTGGAAAATTCACCAGATCAATCACCAGGTCCCACACAAAAACATTATGTAGGCAATTTGTAGGCAGATTATAGGCGTCGGCATGAACACAAATCAACATTAATAAATATTACAAATCATAAAAAACTAGTAAAATCAGTCTGTTGATTGATATATGGAATGGCGATCATCATTGATGAATACGAAATTGTTGTGACTGTTAATCACTAGGTCGGCGGTTCGAGCCCGTCCGGGGGAGCCAAATAAATTAAGGCCTCACATGCAAGTGTGGGGCTTTTTTTTGTCCGAACGGGAGCCAACGGGGCGGTATAGGGTTTCTGAAGACCTTGTATTTTAATGGGTTGTCTCATCTGGTTGCCGCTGACCATAATTTCAGAAGTCACCGGGGCGGCATAAGGGACATCTGTGGGACATGTACAATTCGTAACCATCGTTATTTTCCCGTCAACAACCCGCCGCTGTTGTTATGTGAATCTTGCTTGGCTTTCTTAATAGCCTTCTTTTCTTGCTGAGTGTGGGCTGGTTTTTTCTTTATTGCTTTTTGGGGATTTACTCATGGTGCCTTCTCCAATCGATGACTGATACGGGCTCAGCCTAGAGAATTTCGGTGTCGAAGTCGGTGTGCAGGAACACTTAGCACATATATCGCGTATGGTCGGGCATCCAACAAACAAATCAGTGAGGGCTTTTTGTCACATTGATGTCATAGGGCATTTGTAAGCTAAAGCTTCAAACAAATGAAAATATGAGTCAGGAAAATGAGCGAATTTGTCTACAAGAAGTCGACAGAGCTTTTGGAGATTGAACGGGTGATAAACGATTTGATGGAAGATCTAACCCATCCGCTAAATAACAACAGACATCCCTATCATCGAGATTGTGTTCAGGCATTTAATGATAGTATTCGCCAACACACTGGGTTTCTTACCAGAACGTTCTAAGAACACCCATCGAACATTGACTGTGTCCCGTTGCCGCCTAACGTACCCTGGATTAGGCTGCTCTGCTGGCAAACAAGACGATGTTACGGGTGTCCGACTGAGGCCATTCTTTAAAGTCGATGGGCAACTCTAACAAGGGTCCCGTCATGCAAGACTTTAACGATCCATCTATCGCAACGTACAGCCGTTTATGATCCCCACCACCAAA
>LUUF01000016.1 GCA_001644045.1 Methylomonas methanica
TACCGCCCATACCGCCCATTTTGTGGTCGCCGGATTCGCCGTTGTGCTCGTTATCGCCGTGTTGCATCCCTCCCATCATGCCCATGCCGCCGCTGTGTTGGCCTGCCGAATCGTGATCGTGGAAAATTTTGATTTTCTTGATCGAACCTAGCGCGACTTTCTCGAAATCCATCACTCTATCCATCGCAAACGATTTGCCGTTCAGCAAGGGCTTCATGTGTTGCATCGAAATAGCAATCGGTAGCGGATTGGCGGCATTGTCCACGTCGCGTTCGGTTAGGCGTTGGAATGACACCAGTTTTTCCGGCAGTTTCGGCGAGTCGCTAACTTTCTCGCTGACCTTAAATACCGCAATCGGGAATTTACCGCCTTGCGGCAAACGGCTGTGCATCATGCCCATGCCGCCGCCGTCCTTGTGCATTCTGTCGTACATGCCCGGCATAACGCCGGAATAGGGCAGGCTGTAGAGCGTTAGTTGCGAACCGGCCTTGCGGCCGCTGAAATCCAGCCACAAATCGACGCGCTCGCCGGGGGCCAGCATGATGTAGGGTCGGGTTTCCGGTTTGGCCAACAGGCCGGCGTCGGTACCGATTGCAGTCAACGGCGTGCCGTCTTCCCAGCCCAATTTATATATTCGGGAATTGGAGCCGTTCGCGGCCCGGAAACGATAGGCGCGCGATTTCACCGAGAATTCGGCATTGGGTTTGCCGTTGACCAGGATGTTGCTGCCCAAGAAGCCCATGATGCGTTCCGGCATCGCATGCAGATATTGCAGCTGGTTTTGACTGTCGAAACTACGGTCTTGAATCACTAGCGGCAAGTCGTATTCGCCGCCGGGTAATTCCAATTTGGCTTCGTCGCCGTCGTTGACGACGATCAAGCCGGCCAGGCCACGATAAACCTGTTCAGCGGTCAAATTGTGCGAATGCGAATGATAAAAGCTGGTGCCGGCCCGGTTCAGCACTTCGAATTCGTAGACAAACTGTTCGCCGGTGTTGATCGAGTACATGGGGTGGCCGTCGCTGTGTTGCGGTACGTGTAAGCCATGCCAGTGGATGATGGACGGTTCTTTAAGGTTGTTATTGAAAAACACTCTGACTTTCTGGCCTTGCTGGAAATTCAGTATCGGCCCCAGGTAATTGCCCGGCAACTGCGTCAGGGTGTTCGGCGGTCCTTTACGTAGGGTGGCTATGAATTTTTGTACCTGAGTAGCCGGTCCGCTATTGAAGATGTTGACTTGCGCTGCTTGCGCGGCAAATTCGATTTCCACATCGGCAATAAAGCCTGGCGTGGCGGTTCGGTTCATCTTGCCGTTGCCAGCCAGCAGCAAGCCCGGAAATGCCGCCGCTGCCGCGCCCAGCATGGAATGCTGCAAAAATTGACGTCTACTGCTGTTGATATGTTTGGACATGCGCTCCCCCTTCCTCTTATTGGCCTAGTAAATAAGCTTTTTATTATAGTTTTGAACATACTCCTTTTCCTGCGGGCAAACAACTCAGCAATACAGTCAACAATCCGGCAATATGCCAGACAATCACAATCCTGATTTGGGTGTTAGAATGCTCAGCCATTGATGTTGAGAGGACATTGCCGACCGTTGTCCGGCGTTGTGTTCCGCAAGTAGGCGATCGGATATCTAAGTAAAGAGGAAATTATGCGTAACTGGAAACTGTTGCCGGCGATTACTGTAGCAACCCTGGTGGTGGCTATTGTGCTATACGTCGCGTTCTACTTCGTGTTTCTCGATTTTTTCGTGGATTTATGGTGGTTCCGTTCGCTGGAGTTCGAAGCTTATTTTTGGCTGAAGCTGCTCTACAGATTCATTTTTTCCGGCGCGGTTACTGCGTTTTTCTTCGCTGTTTTTCTGTTTCACTTCTGGATTGCTTCTCGCTACCTGGGCCTGAATCCGCCCGATGAAATATTGATGGACGACTCCAAGCGCCGGCGTTTTCAGCGCTTTGCCGATGTGTTCATGAGCGGTTCGTCCAAGATCTATACTCCCATTTCGTTGTTGCTTGCAGTCGTTATTGCCGTACCGTTCTACTTACAATGGGAGCAGGCGCTACTGTTCTTCTTCGGTAGTGCTTCGGGTATCGTCGATCCGGTATACGGCAACGACGTGAGCTTCTACATGTTTTCCTATCCGATTTACATGCTGATTCAGAAGGAGTTGCTGACCACGGCGTTAGTTGTGTTTTTGGCAACCGGTGTGCTGTATTGGATGGAGCATGTGTTTGTACCCAATCAAAGCAAGGAGTTTCCGCTAGGGGCAAAAGTCCACTTGGCGGTTTTGTTTAGCTTTGTCGTGTTATTTGTGGTCTGGGGCTTTTTGCTGGAACGCTTTTCCTTATTATATTCGGCTGGTAACGAGCCGGTGTTTTTTGGTCCCGGCTTTGTAGAATTGCGTTACAAATTGCCGTTAATTTGGCTTGAAGTCCTGTTTTTTTTGGCGATTGCCATATCGGCGGTTTTTTACGCTTTATCGGAGAAACATCGCAGTAAAACGCCGATTATTGTTGCGTCCTTGGGTTTTTTGGCGATTTGGGGCTTGCAAAGTTCGCATACCTTGCCGGAGTTGATCGAAAAATTTATCGTCAAGCCTAATTTTACCCGCACCGAGGGTGAGTCTATACGGCATAACATCGATGCGACGATGGCGGCGTTCGATTTGAACAATATTAAAACCGTCGATTTTCAGGTCAACGTGGACGCCACCAAGGATATAGAAGCCTGGTCCACTAAAAAGCATTTCGAAAATATTCCGGTATGGGATCGCGAATTTCTTATCGACAGCTATATGCAGTTGCAAGGAATCCGACCTTATTACGGTTTTCCGACGGTCGATGAAGACCGCTATTTTATTAACGGGCATCATCAACAGGTCAACCTCGCGGCCCGCGAAGTCAATATCGATAAATTACCCAAGGAAGCGCAAAACTGGGAAAACACCCATTTGCGTTACACTCATGGTTACGGCGCGGTCATTTCGCCGGCTGCTCAGGATGCCGGGATTCCTATCGTTTGGTACTTACGCGATTTGAATATGACCTCGGATGTCGGGTTTTCCGTGAAATATCCGGATATTTATTACGGCCTGGAGAAATATCGCTATGCGATCGTGCCGAATAATTTGGCGGTCACCGATATTTCCAGCTCCGCGCCAGGGGATTCGCTGGATTATCAGGGTAACTCAGGCATATCTATTCCGTCTCTGTTCAGAAAAATGTTGTTCGCGTTTTATCTGAAAGACGAAAAAATCTTCTTCTCGCCGAATATTTCCACGCAAAGCAAGGTCTTGCTGCGCCGTAATATCGACGAAAGGATTACCGAGCTGACGCCGTTTCTGCATCTGGATAAAGATCCGTATTTGGTTGTTAACAAGGATCGCTTCTACTGGATTCAGGATGCCTACACTCTGTCCAATTATTATCCGGTCTCCAAGCCAGCCGCCGACGATTATCTCGATGGCGAACACAAGTTCAATTACATCCGTAACTCGGTCAAAATTGTGGTCGATGCCTATGACGGCAGTGTCGATTACTATATTTCCGACCCAAAAGATCCGATCATCAACGCTTATAATCGCGCGTATCCCGGTGTATTCAAAACTTTGCGGGAAATGCCGGACGAACTAGTGCAACATCTGCGCTATCCGCGCGATTTGTACTATATGCAGATGAAGATTTACGCCAAATATCATCAGAACAGCCCGGAGTTGTTTTATGAACAGGCGGAAACCTGGCAATTCGCCACCGTGGACGGACAGTCGGTGTCGCCGTATTTCATTACGATGGACTTCGATCGGTGTAATGATCTGGAAGAATTCGTGATGATCAATCCGATGACGCCAGTTCATAGGGATAATCTAAGCATGGTCGGCATTGCCGGTACTATCGATGAAAATAGCTGCGATCACAGTTATAAACCCGGTATCACCATTTTCAAATTTCCGAAGGCTGTGCAGGTTAACGGGCCGTCGCAGGTCAATGCGCTGATCGATCAAAATCCGGAAATTGCCGCGCAATTTACGCTATGGAACCAACAAGGTTCGGAAGTTAAAAAAGGCCGGATGGTGATATTGACGATGGGTAATTCGATTTTGTATGTGCAGCCCATTTATATGTTGGCAACCAAAACCAAAATACCTGAACTGGCGCGGGTGATTGTTTCGATAGGCAATCAGGTAGTGATGGACAAAACCTTGCAGGCCGCTTTCAGTCGTTTGAAGGATTTGTTTATCAAGGGCGCCAACGGCTCGGTTTCGGGGATCTCGTCCGCCGAAGGCAAATAACCGTTCGGCGACCGTTGCAGGGGAGGCGTCGGGCGGTCAATGCAGCAGCATGGAACAAAGCCGGTCTTCCAGTTCCATGCGCTCCGCGAGTCTTTCGCCAAGTACCGATAAATCCTGGGCCAGATTCTCGGTATTAAATTTACGTTTGCCGTCGTCGTAAGTGTCGCTGAAAGTGATGGCTGATTCGGTGGTGTTGGAAAAAGCCGGATACATCTTTTCGGCGTAAGACAGCGTAGAGGTTTGATGCTGTTTTTCGGTAATCAGATGTTCGTAAATGCTGAAGTGGCCGAATGATATGTAATCTATCAGCAGTTGCGAAAACTCCGACAGCATAGGCCTAATCGCGTTCTCGCTGGAGAATGGTTTCATTTCGGCGATTTGGCAATACAAGGTCCAGACTGCGGAGCGTTCTTCCTGCAATGCTGCAACCAGATGCAGATTAGTTGCGCTGGTGTCGGTAGATATGGAGTTCATTTCAGTCACGGCACGTCTCCCTTTGAAAATTGACGAGCCTTAAATTTATGTGAATTATCATGAATATTCAACAATTGATTAAAATATAAAGGAATTTTTCCTAAAATTTGTGACTGACTTTGCACCATCAGCTTTTATCTTTGTCGCATTGAACTGCGAGGCCAAGCCCTTAATTCAGGCTTGGCGGTTAAAAAAACTGCCGCAAAAACACCCTTTTGCAATATACCGGAACGCCGACATCGTTGTGGTGATTAGCGGTGTGGGCAAAATTGCGATGGCTGGCGCGGTAGCTTATACGCTGGCGCAGTTTCCCGAAGTTGCCCAACCTATTCTGCTAAATTTCGGTATCGCCGGGCATCGCCACCAGGCGCTAGGTAGTTGTTTTTTGGCCGATAAAATCACCGACGCCGAAACCCAACGGCGCTTTTATCCGCAATTGGCTTTCGATGCCCCTTGCCCGACTCTACCGCTAATCACCTTGTCCAGAGCCGATACCGAATATAACGACGAGAATCTGCGCGATATGGAGGCTGCGGCGTTTTACGAAATAGCCGTTAAATTCAGCTCCAGCGAATTGATTCACTGCTTAAAAGTGGTATCGGATAATGCCGAATCGGCACTGGAGAATATCAATGAAGAATCGGTGGCAGCTTGGGTGCAGACGCGTTTAGCTAGCGTGGAAGCCATGATCTCTGCGCTGACTAAGCTCAGGGGAGTGTTGCCGGCAACGGGAACCGAGTTATACAAACAGGTGCTTGGTCAGTTTCATTTTACCGCGACTAATGCGGTCAAATTACAAGCATTGCTGAATCGCTGGCAGGTATTAAGCGCTGGTGCAGTATTTAATTTAGGTGAAGCTAACGCCGGAAGTGCTACAGAGTTGTTGGCTTGGCTGGAAAGCCAGATAGAGAAAAAACAGTTTTATTTGTAGATTTGCCTGAGCTTGGCGGGAGTTAAAAAACAGGGTGTCCTGAAGCAGGACACCCTGCGCGTAGCGAGTTACAGCAATTTTTTCAAAGCTTCTGTGCCTGCTTTTGCTTTAGCCAAATGTTCTTTGGATTCCTGCAAGTTAGCAGCTTTAGCAGAAGAGATGGCAGCTTTCAAATGTTGTCTAACTTTTGAATTGTCTCTGGCAACTTTGTCGTTGGCATTGATTTCTTCGGAAATGTCAGCCGCTTTTTTGATCAGGCCTGCAACTTCAGCGTCTTCAGCGCCATTGTTAATCGCAGTCTCGGCAGTAGCAATACGCTCCAGAACCATATTGATCGCATCGATAGGTTTGTAGCTAGTTCTGCCTGCTTCGGCAACCGCAGCGGTAGAAAAAGAACCCATGGCAGCAGCTAAAGAGAACGCGATAACAGCACTTTTTAAAATTTTCATGTATTGAACCTCACAGTTATTTTTATAAGAACATATAGCTGCTAACCCAACCGCTTTAACCACTACATGTTGGGCCGGGATGATAGCACAGTTCATTCTGTTTGCTAGTCTGTTTGTAGCGGTTTTTATGGTTTTTTCGGCGGCGAAAAAATGCCGCTGCGGCCTTATTTGACGCTGACTAGCAGCTTGTCCAGCCATGCGCTGGGCAGCAACCGTTTTAGCCAGGCAAACAAATGCGTTGGTACCGTCACCCGGTAGCGAATTTTCGGTCGATTCGACTCCAAGGCATGCGCCACTTTTTCCGCGACCGCGGTAGCCGGTAACGTAAACGGTGCGGCGGGGCCGGGTTTTTGCAGCCGGGCTTCCATGGCTTTGTAGGTGTCTCTATGAAAGCTATGCTCGGCATCGATATTTTGTTGATACAAAGCAAAGGCATTTTGCCGGAAGCGGCTTTCTATCGGTCCCGGTTCGATCAAAACGATATGAATGCCGGTGCCGCGCAATTCCAGCCGTAAGGTGTCAGCCAAACCTTCCAGAGCGAATTTGCTGGCGTTATACGCGCCGCGAAATTTCATCGCCACAAAGCCCAGTACCGAACTGTTGTAGATCACCCGGCCATGTCCTTGCTGGCGCATCAACGGTAATAGCAAATTAGTCAGCTCGTGAGTGCCGAACAGATTGGTTTCGAATTGATTACGCAACACATCCCGACTCAAATCTTCCACCGCGCCGGGCTGGCCGAACGCGCCATTATTAAATAGCGCATCGATTTTGCCGTCGGTCAGCACTATCAATTCGCTTACTGCTTGGTGGATGCTCTGCGAATCGGCCAAATCCAATTGCAAGCACTCGAAGTCTTCGCCGCGCAAGCGTTCCACATCCTCGGGCTTACGCGCGGAGCAAATCACTCGATGGCCGCGATGTTTTAAAAACAGTGCGGTGTGGTAGCCGATACCGGAAGAGCAGCCGGTGACGAACAGCGTTTTGCTGACGATCATGGTTGAGCCAGGTCGGCTTCGTTAAACAAAAAGGTTTTGCCGCTGCTGCAGTTGATCAAAAAATTCAGCTGATCCGGCTTGCTTTTCGCGGTCAGTTCGTCGGTTTCGATGCGTTGACATTCACCGCTGGCCAGCGCTTTTTGTGCGGCCAGCCTCCGGAATTTTTCCACATCCGGCAGGCGGGTTTCAAAGGGTTTGACTTGCGCGGGTAGTTTTTCCGGGTCGTAGGGTGGAATTGCGAATGCGGAAAACTGCATGGGATTTTGCTTGATTAGAGTCTGCGTCATTTCGCTTTGGGCTTTGGCGTCTTGTTTATTCTTGGCGATAGCGTCGAGCTTGGCTTGGTGCTCGGCTTGTTCCTGCGCGGACTGCTGCTTTTTCAATTCGGCTTCCGCGGCTTGCTGTCTTTCCAGCGCATTTAAATCGACGCTGCTGCCGGTTTTGGTATTCATCTGCACCGCCTTGTGTTCCACGGTGCAAGGCGACGATTGGTAATTAGTGTGACCGGTAGCGTCGGTGCATTTAAAAACCCCGGCCCAGCTGTCGACGGACAGGCACAGGGCAAAAACGAAGAAGAGATTTTTCATTGTGTTCCTGTTGGTTAAACGCTATGGCAAAACTATTACCCAGCTCGCGATAAGTGTAAATAAATTTTTTGTTAACAGCTCATGAAAGCCCGCACAGCGTCAAAAACACAGTAGGGTTCTGGCCGTCCTCTGTTTTCGGTATGCCACTTGACGGCGAAGTGTATCAGGCTTTGCGGCAATATCCAGCCGGGTAAAGCGCTGATCGTAAATGCCGTTGATCATGCAATTGGTGCCAACGAACTTACCGAGAAGGCTACCAAAGTTTTGCCGACGCTTTCGAACTCTTTAGAGGTGCTAAGCTCAAGCCGGCAAGTTATACTGCCCGCCAATTTTTGACCTTAGAGCGCTATGCAACCTTATCTGGATCTCCTCGCCGACATCATGGCCAACGGTATCGACAAAAGTGATCGCACCGGTACCGGTACTCGCTCATTGTTCGGTCGGCAGATGCGTTACAACCTGGCTGATGGCTTTCCGTTGCTGACTACCAAGAAGTTGCACTTCAAATCGATTGCTTATGAGTTGTTGTGGTTTTTGCGTGGCGATACCAATATCAAATATTTGAATGATCACGGTGTAACGATTTGGGACGAGTGGGCCACGTCGGAGGGGGAACTGGGGCCGGTATATGGCGCGCAGTGGCGTAACTGGTTGGGATCGCATGGCGAGAGTTACGATCAGATGCAGATTTTGCTGGACGGTTTAAAAAACAAACCGGATTCACGCCGGCATATCGTCAGCGGCTGGAATGTGGCATTTTTGCCCGACGAAACCGTTGGTCCGCGCGAGAATGCCGCCGCCGGGCGCATGGCTTTGCCGCCCTGCCATGTGTTGTATCAATTTTATGTGGCCAACGGTAAATTGTCCTGCATGATGACCCAGCGCAGTGCCGATTGCTTCTTAGGAGTGCCTTACAATCAGGCGAGTGTGGCCTTGTTGACGCATATGCTTGCGCAGCAATGCGAATTAGAGGTGGGCGAGTTGATTATGTCATTCGGCGATGTGCATATCTATCGCAACCATTTCGAACAAGTTGCATTGCAACTTAGCCGGCAGCCATTAGTGCCGCCGCAACTAAAATTCAAACGCCGGCCGGAGTCGCTATTTTCCTATGAGTTTACCGACTTCGAGTTGCTGGATTATCAGGCGCATCGGCATATCGCCGGTGTGGTTTCAGTTTAGGAAAGTAGGTAGAGACGCCCAATAGCGCCTCTACCTAATTGATCGCTAACGGATCTAGTGGTTTGCCGCTAAGGATTTACTTGTTACCGGCTTTGATATGGCCGACGGCTTCTTCGGCCGCTTTGGTGGCTACGTCGGCATGGCCCATTTTGCCGTGTTCAATCGCGCTTTCCAATGATTTTACACCGGCATCCAGATGCGTTTTAGATTCGCCCTTGGCGACTTCCGCGCCTTTTTTGGCATGGGTTAACGCCGCTTCGGCATGTTCCACCAAAACCGGGCTATGGCCCGCTTTGCCGTGGGTAACAGCCTGCTCGGCGTGTTTTAACGCTTCGGTAGCATGTTCCTCGGCGAACACGCCGGCACTGGCGAACAGTAATGCACTAATGGTAATGGCTGTAAATGTTTTCATAATTCCCCCGAATTGATTTGTTGTGATTTTCCGCACCCGTTTTGGGTGCTAGCTAATGACCTCATGCGCGGGAGTTTGGTTCCAAATTAAATGCTGCAATTGAAATTAGTATTTATCTTATAGTTGTGGCGAGCGAATAACTATGCCGGCCATGTTCAACTTGCAAGCCTGCATAATCCTGGAAAGCTTGGCTTTGAATCTATTGTTTAAGTATGAATAACGAAAAACGCCTGCTGATATTTGAGCGCTTGGCAGAGGCCACGCCGAATCCGACCACCGAACTGAATTTCAGTACGCCATTCGAATTGTTGGTGGCGGTGGTGTTGTCGGCGCAAGCCACCGATAAGGGCGTCAACAAGGCGACGGCCAAATTGTTTCCGCTGGCGAATACGCCGCAGGCGATTCTGGCCCTGGGTGAAGACGGTTTGAAAGAGCACATCAAAACCATCGGTTTATTCAACAGCAAGGCTGCAAATGTCATAAAACTTTGCCAGACTCTGCTGGAAAAGCATGGCGGAGAAGTGCCGCGGGAGCGGGAGGCGCTGGAGGCGCTGGCTGGTGTGGGGCGCAAAACGGCGAATGTGATTTTAAACACCGCATTCGGCGAACCGACTATTGCCGTGGACACGCATATTTTCCGGGTTGCCAACCGCATCGGCCTGGCGCCAGGCAAAAATGTACTGGAAGTGGAGCGGAAATTGGATAAAACCGTGCCCAAGCAATACAAGAAAGATGCGCACCATTTACTGATTCTGCACGGCCGCTATATTTGCGTAGCCCGGAAGCCGCGTTGCGGCGCTTGTTGCATCGCCGATGTCTGCGAATTTAAGGAAAAGAATTTAGACTGAATATGCAATAATCAGGGTTCAACCATAAAGATTACGCGTCAGTCGTAAGCCCCGGCAGCTGTATGCTGGAGCAACATAATTAAAAAATCACACGAGAGGATAAACGCATGAAAAAATTTAATAAATCTCCGCTGGCCGCCGCGATGGGTAGTGCGCTTCTGTCCGGTATGGCTGTCAACGTGCAGGCCGATACCAACCCGTTCGCTGTTTCCGAGTTGTCCAGCGGTTATATGCAAGTTGCTACATCGCATGCCGAGCATTCAAACGGCAAAATCAGTCAGGGTGCTTGCGGCTCTAACGCAATGGATGGCAATGGCATCAAAAAAAGCGAAGGCAAAAAAGCTGAAGCAAAGAAAACCGAAGGCTCATGCGGCGAAGGCATGTGCGGCGGCATGATGAGCGGCAGCAAAATGAAAAAAGGCATGGAAAGTTCTTGCGGCGCGATGATGAAGGGTAAAGAAGGCGCTTGCGGCATGGGCATGATGACCGGCGGCGGTATGACTAGCATGGGAAGCATGGGTGGTATGGATCATGGTGCCGACAAATCTAAAAAAACCGAAGAAGGCAGTTGCGGCGCAATGATGGGTGGCGACAAAAAAGCCGCCGAACACAGCTGCGGTGCGATGATGAAAGGCGAAGAAGGCAGTTGCGGCAATAAAGTCGATGCCGACAAAGCCGCTGGCCATTAATTTCGAATTATCGCCAATAGACCGACACTATGGATTTTCATGATTTACAGCAGCTGGTTATCGATTACGGCTATCTAGCCTTATTTATCGGTACGTATCTGGAAGGCGAAACCATTCTGGTCATCGCCGGCTTTTTGGCGCATGGCGGCTATTTGGAATTGGAATGGGTGATGCTCACTGCGTTTTTGGGTACCTTTGCCGGCGATCAGACCTTTTTCTATCTGGGCCGCTGGAAAGGCATCGCCTTTCTGGAAAAACGTCCGCTTTGGCATAGTAAAACCGACAAAGTCTTCGATTTGCTGCACAAGCACCAGATACCGGTGATATTGGGGTTTCGCTTTCTCTATGGTGTGCGAAACGTGACGCCATTTGTGATCGGGGCCAGCAAGATTCATCCCTTGAAGTTTTTCTTGCTGAATTTTCTCGGCGCCGGCATTTGGGCGATAGCGGTCGGTTATTTGGGCTATACCTTCGGTGAATTTGCCGAATCCATCATGGGTCAGGTCAAAAAATACGAAATGTATATTCTGGTCGTGTTGATCGCCATTGGAGTGGCCTTGTTCTGGCGGTCTACGCATAAACCGGAAACGCCCGACACTCCGGAGGAGTAAGTCATGGATAGCGTTCGCAATCTCGTTCACGGTGCCGGCTTAGGCTTGCGGCGTTCGTTTTTGGGCGAGATTGTCGAGCAGCCGTTCGGTAACGTCGGTTTTTACGAAGTGGCGCCGGAAAACTGGATGACCATAGGCGGCAAGTTCGGCAAACAGTTTCGGGCCATGACCGAACGTTTTGATTTTGTCTGTCATGGCTTGTCTCTGTCGATAGGCAGCAGTGATCCGCTCGATGAGCAATTCGTGCGCGATTTGAGAGTGTTCATGCGCGAGCACGGGATCAAGTTTTATAGCGAACACCTGAGCTATTGCAGCCATGGTGGGCATTTATACGACTTGATGCCGATGCC
This sequence comes from Methylomonas methanica, assembly GCA_001644045.1. GTDB lineage: Bacteria > Pseudomonadota > Gammaproteobacteria > Methylococcales > Methylomonadaceae > Methylomonas > Methylomonas methanica. The sequence goes on from LUUF01000016.1 coordinate 11,823, forward strand.
TTTTACCGACGATGCCGTCAAGCATGTTGCTGCGCGTATCCGCAGGGTCCAAGATATTCTGGAACAAAGGATGGCCATCGAAAACATTTCCTATTACGCCGCACCGGGACAGGAAATGGCCGAGATCGATTTTTTCAACGCGGTGGTCACCGAAGCGGACTGCGACGTACTGGTCGACATTAACAATATCTACGTCAACAGCGTCAACCACGGCTACGATGCCGAAGCCTTTCTGCGGGCCATGCCGGCCGAACGCATCGCTTACGCGCACATTGCCGGTCATTATGTGGAAGCAGAGGATTTTCTGGTCGATACCCATGGCGCGCCGGTGATCGATCCGGTCTGGACCTTGCTGGGTAAAGCTTATGAGCTGTTCGGGGTATTCCCTACCTTGCTGGAGCGGGATTTCAACATTCCTTCCTTGCTTGAGTTAAGCAAGGAAGTAGATACTATCCAAGCCATTCAGCAGCATTATGCGGCTGACCGGCAAAGACAGGTGGCTTGATGGCTGCCGGTTTCCAGGCTACCCAAAGCCAATTTGCCGCCTATATTCGCGACCCCGAAAACAATCCCAAGCCGGCCGATGTCGAGCCACGGCGTATGGCTATGTATCGGGAGTTGTTTTTCAATAATATTGACAGTTTTATTGCCAGTAATTTTCCGGTGTTGCGGGCCATCCTTAACGATGCGCAATGGCTGGAAATAACCCAGGATTTTTTTGCTCGGCATAGCTGCGAAACGCCTTACTTTTCGGAAATTGCCGAAGAGTTTTTGGCATATCTGCAAAACGAACGTAACAATCCGGACGATTATCCGTTTCTGCTGGAATTGGCGCATTACGAATGGGTGGAAATGGCCTTGTCGATCGCCAAGGATATGCCAATGTTGGGAGACGACGATTTTCTGGAGAATCTTTTACCAGGCAGTATAGCGTTATCACCCGTGGCCTGGCCGCTGCTGTATCGCTATCCGGTGCAAGCAATAGGCCCGGAGTTTTTGCCGCTAGAGCCGCCGGAACAGCCCACTTGTTTGATTGTTTACCGCGACAATCTCGACAGTGTGCATTTCCTGAAAACCACCGGTTTGACCATACGCTTGCTGCAAATTTTGCAGGATAGAGGGCCTATGACGGGAGAGCGCTGTTTGCAAACGGTCGCCACGGAATTCCCGCAACTCGATAGCCAAGCTTTAATGGCCAACGGCCCACCGATGCTGCGGGAACTGGCGGAGAAAGGTATTCTTATTCCGGCTGTTGACGTCTGAAGCTGTGTACCCAGACTAGTCCGTCCTCGTTCCACTCCATGCCGCTGTGCATTTTCAGAATTAAATCCTTGTATATCGCCAGACTCGGATAACCTTCGGCCCGGGCATCCGCGTCGCTCATGTCGCCTATTCTTTGGCGCTCCACGCTCGTCACTTCAAACACTACGTCTTCTAGTACAAAGGTCTCGCCGGGGTAGGCATATAAACCGTCGCGGCGTTGCTGGGTTTTTTCGCCGGCTAGCGTTGCGGCAACCAGTTTCGGGTGGCGAACCAAACGGTCGATGCTACAAGATTTTTCAGGGTAGTGATTCATGAACTTGGATGTCCTAGTAATTCTGAATAAAAACAGCTCGGCACTTTAAAAGTCTTGGATAGGCAATGCAAGTGACTTTCGTTAGCGAGTTCGCAAATTAAATATAAGTTGTGGAACTAATCCTACAGATTGCTAGGGGTTTTATAGATAAACAAAATTTTCCTGCCTATACTTTTTATCTGATTGAGTTTCAAGGCAACTGAATCGAAACGATTGACGGTAAGTGTGCTTTGGAACCATAAGAAAAATGGAGATTCAGCAAAAATGTCTATATTCCAATTCGCGCTATTGATTTGTGTCGCATTAATCTCGGCAGGAATAGCCGCTTGGCTTACCAAAAGACGTTTTATTGCCGCCGCGCAAAACTCCGTGGCAGATCAGGCTCCCGCTTTATCCGTAGCCGTAGTAGAGAAATATATTTCCGGCCTGGACCGGTTCGCCGAACAAGTCACGCCGGTATGGGCCGCGCAAATAGACTCGACCCGGCAACAAATCGAGCAGGCGATTATCTTGTTGACTCAGCGCTTTGCCGGGATTACCAGTAATCTGGATACAGCTTTGAGATCGTCCCATTCCACCCTCAGTGGCAATGGTGAAGAGGTGTTTGTAAACAGCAACGCACATTTACAAAAAGTAGTCAGTTCCATGGATGCGGCATTGCAAGAAAATTTAGCGGTTTTGCAACGGATTCGATCCTTGGCTGGGTTTATAGACGAACTAAAACAGATGGCCAAGGAAGTGGCGCGGATTGCAGAACAAACCAATCTTATTGCTTTAAACGCGGCTATTGAAGCAGCCAGAGCAGGAGAGGCCGGGCGCGGTTTTGCCGTGGTGGCGGATGAGGTTAGAAAGCTATCCAATCTGTCCGGTGAAACCGGCAAGCAGATCGGCGCCAAAGTGGAGCAAGTTAGCTCCGCTATCCAAACCACCTTGGTTGCGGTGGAAAAAAGCGCACAAAACGAAGCCGAGGCTGTCGCGGCTTGCAACGGCAATATACAAACAGTGATGGATAACTTGCATGAGGTATTTGCAAAATTGCAGCGCTATTCAAGCGGATTGAGCCATTCGGCGCATGCGATTAAAGGCGAGATAGACGAGTCTTTAGTGCACTTTCAATTTCAGGATCGAATCGGTCAAATTCTGCAACATGTCAAAGACAGCATTGCCGATTTCCCCAAACAACTCAACCGCAGTCACGCTGGTGGCGTATTTGCCTTGCGGCCGATAGAAGCAGACCAAATTTTAAAGGGCTTGACCAGCACCTACACGATGGAATCCGAACATCATGCCCATAGTCAGGGCGGTCGGGCGGTCGAACCTCAAACGCAAGAAATTACTTTTTTCTAGGATTTAAACATATGGCAAAAACGATATTGGTTGTAGACGATGCGGCTTCGGTACGTCAGGTAGTGGGCATTGCGTTGAAAGGCGCGGGTTATGACGTGATAGAAGCGTGCGACGGCAAGGACGGTTTGAGTAAGCTCAATGGCCAAAAAATCCATCTGATCATATCCGACGTAAACATGCCGAATATGGACGGTATTACTTTCGTGAAGGAGCTTAAGCAGTTGCCGGCCTATAAATTTACCCCGGTCATCATGCTCACGACCGAATCCCAGGAAGGAAAAAAACAAGAAGGCCAAGCTGCGGGCGCCAAAGCCTGGGTGGTCAAACCGTTTCAGCCCGCGCAAATGTTAGCGGCGGTTTCCAAGCTAATTCTGCCTTGATCGGAGTATGAACGGCGGAGGTTTCCGCCGGTTCATGTTGTTATCCCAACCATTTCCATCGAGATAGCCCATGCCAAGCCTAACTATTAAAGACGAGTTGACCATCTATAACGCCGCGGAGCAAAAAATCAATTTGCTGGTTTTTTTGACGGCCGGCGACGATCTGGAAATCAATCTCGCCAACGTCACCGAAATCGATACCGCCGGCCTGCAGTTGTTGATTCTGATCAAACGAGAAGCCGCGCATTTGGGTAAAAACCTTCGTTTCGTGATGCATAGCAAGGCCGTGCTGGATGTGTTGGAACTTGCCAATCTCACCGGTGCTTTTGGCGATCAGGTCGTACTGACCCAAAATTAAGGAGTATGCAAAATGAGTTTTGATGAGCAAATGCGGGACGCGCTGAAGACTTTTGTAATTGAAAGTCTGGAGTTATTACAAGACATGGAAGACGGTTTGCTCGGTCTGGAGATCGACCCCGAACCGTCCGAGAGGATTAACGCCATCTTTCGCGCTGCACACACCATCAAGGGGTCGGCGGGATTGTTTGGCCTGGATCACATCGTGGCTTTTACCCATGTCGTCGAAAGCGTACTTGATACCTTACGCGACGGTAAGCTGAATGTGTCTCCGGAGTTGGTTGCCGCGCTGTTGCCGTGTTGCGACCACATGATCGAGCTGATTCAAGGCGTTTCTGACGGTCATGCGGATGCCAATTCGTCGTTATCGGCGGCGGCGCGACAGTTGTTGGATGGCTTGGAGTCGTTTTTAAATCCAGAGCCGAAGCAAGCCATGACTGCCGTGCAGGATACGAGCGAGCGCCTGGAGTCTAGCGGAGGTGGCATAGTCGACAGCGGCAATTGGCATCTGTTCATACAGTTCGGCGAAAACTGCCTGCGCGACGGCATGGATCCGTTATCGTTTATCCGCTATTTAGCGACATTGGGTGAGATTGTCAGCTTGACTACCTTCAGCCACGCAATGCCGGATGCCGATAGTATGGATCCGGAAACCAGTTATCTGGGCTTTGAAATCGTCCTGAACAGCGATGCCGATAAAGCCACCATAGAAAGTGTGTTTGATTTTGTCCGCGAAGGCAGTTACATCCACATTCTGCCGCTGGAAAACAGAATTCCCTACTATGTCGAACTGATCGAGTCGTTGGGTGAAGAAAACGCTCAACTCGGTGAGCTATTGCTGAAAAGCGGCGTGATCACACAACGCGAACTGCAAGAAGGACTCAACGCGCAACAAGCGCAAATCCCACAACCGAGTGCGCGTATCGGCGAAATTTTGGTCGATCAACAAGTGGTGCAACAACCCTTGGTTAATGCCGCGTTGGAAAAACAACAACAGATCAAGGACAACAAAGCGCGGGAAAATCAAAGTATCCGTGTCGATGCCGAACGCCTGGACAAATTAATAGATCTGATCGGCGAGTTGGTGATCTCAAGCGCTGCAGCCAGCTTGCGGGGCATGCAAAGCGCAGATGTGGTGTTGCAGGAAGCCAATGCCAGCGTCATCAGCCTGGTTGAAGAAGTACGCGACAGTGCATTGCAATTACGGATGGTGCCTATTGGTACGACTTTTAATCGTTTCCAGCGCGTAGTGCGCGACATTAGTAAGGAATTGGGCAAGGACATTAAGTTGGTGATCGGCGGCGCCGACACTGAAGTGGATAAATCGGTGGTGGAAAAGATCGGCGATCCGCTAATGCATTTGGTACGCAACGCCATGGACCACGGCATCGAACGTGCCGAGCAGCGCCTGGAAAATGGCAAGCCGGCGCAAGGCACACTATCGCTGAATGCCTATCACAGCTCCGGTAATATCGTGATCGAGGTCAGCGACGACGGTGGCGGCCTCAATCGCGACAAAATTCTTGCCAAAGCCATCGAGCGCGGTTTGGTCCAAGCCGGCGCGGCGCTCAGCGATCAGGAAATTTTTGCCTTGATTTTCGAACCCGGTTTTTCCACCGCGGATCAGATTTCCAATCTGTCGGGGCGTGGCGTCGGTATGGACGTCGTGAAGCGCAATATCGCCGAACTGCGCGGTGTTATCGATATCGATAGTGTGCCCGGACGCGGTACCACGCTAAAAATTCAATTGCCGCTGACGCTGGCGATTATTGACGGCTTCCTGGCTGGCGTCGGCGATGCGTCCTACGTTATTCCGCTGGATCGGGTGGTGGAATGCGTGGAACTGCCGGTGGACGATCATCGCGACTATATGGAACTGCGCGGCGAAGTACTGCCCTTCATCCGCCTGCGGCAATTGTTCCGGAAAACCGGCCCGACAGCTAAGCGGCAAAACGTGATTGTGGTCGAGCATCTGGGCTTCAAGGCCGGACTGGTGGTCGATCGCTTGCTTGGCGAACTGCAAACCGTCATCAAGCCGCTGGGTAAGCTATTCAGCCACGTGCAGGGCGTCGGCGGTTCCACCATTCTGGGTAGCGGCGAAGTGGCTTTAATTATCGATGTCCCCACCTTGATTCGTCAGCAGGAACATAACCCGTTCCCCGGATGAAGTTTATCTCACTGAAATTGTTCACAAACAGTCAAACACAGTAAGGAAAATCGTATGTTTACTAACATGAAAATTGCTACAAAGCTCGGTTTGGCCTTCGGCCTGGTCTTAAGTTTGCTGGCGCTTGTTGTCGGCATTGGTTTGAATAACATGAAATCGCTGGCGGACACCACGCAAAACATGGTGGATGACGGTTACGCCAAGGTCAAAATTACCGGCGAGTTGATTGAAAACACCTCGACGATTGCCCGCAACATGAATGTCCTGCTGGCGATAGACGATGATGCGAAGATAAAAGAAATTAAGCAGGATATTCAGCAAAGTAGGGACCAAAATAAAGCCTCCGTTGATAAGCTTGACGCGGCTGTAAAGTCGGAGGCTGGTCGGGCCTTGCTGAAAACTCTGATCGATAGACGCCAGGAAGTAGGCAAAAAATACGATACATTTTATGCCTTACTGGAAAACAGCAAGGGTAAACAGGAGGCGATCGATTTCTTGTTGAACGACTTTAGACCGGCAAATGCTACCCTGTTAAAGGCTTTGGCGGACATCAACGAATTTCAAGAGCAAAGAATGAATTCGCAAGCCGAAGAAGCCAATGATCTTTACGGCTCCAGCTTCAACTTGCTGTTGGTGGTAGCTTTATTTGCGTTGATTTTGAGTGTCGTAGTCGCCACGATCATTATTCGTAGTCTGATGCGGCAACTGGGTGGCGAGCCGGATTTTGCCGCCGGTTTGGCCGCTAAAATTGCCGCTGGCGACCTATCGACCCAGATAGACCTGAATGCTGGCGATACATCCAGCATCGTGGCCGCTATGAAGCGGATGAGTGACACTATTAAAACGCTGTTGGACGAAATGGCCCATATGAGTGCCGAGCACGACAAAGGCGATATCGATGTCGTTGTGGATGTGAACAAGTTTCAAGGCAGTTTCAAAACCATGGCCCAAGGCGTCAATGACATGGTGGTTGGTCATATCAACATTAAGAAAATGGCGATGGGGTGCTTCAAGGAGTTTGGCGAAGGCAACCTGGATGCGAATATTGAATTATTGCCAGGCAAGAAAAAATTTATAAACGACGCAATTGATCAAGTTCGTAGCAATATCAAGGCTTTAGTAGAGGATGCCGTTATGCTCTCGCAAGCGGCGGTCGCTGGCAGGCTATCAACCCGTGCTGATGCCGGCAAACATTTAGGCGAATTCCGTAAAATAGTCGAAAGTGTGAATAGCACTCTGGACGCGGTGATCGGCCCGCTGAACGTGGCAGCCGACTATGTCGACAACATCTCCAAAGGCAATATCCCAGCGAAGATCACGGATAGCTACAACGGCGATTTCAACGTCATCAAAAACAATCTCAATACCTGTATCGATGCGATCAATGCGTTGATTGCCGATGCCAACATGTTGTCCGTTGCGGCTGTCGAAGGCCGCTTGGCGACCAGAGCCGACGCAAGCAAACATCAAGGTGATTTCCGTAAGATCGTTGAGGGTGTGAACAGTACGCTGAATGCTGTTATTGGCCCGCTGAACGTAGCAGCCGACTATGTCGACAACATTTCCAAAGGCAATATCCCAGCGAAGATCACGGACAGCTACAACGGCGATTTCAACACCATCAAAAACAATCTGAACAACTGTATCGACGCTATTTCGAATATGGTGTCCGAAGCGACGAATCTGGAAAAAGCCGCGATTGAAGGCCGCTTGGCAACCCGTGCCGACGCCAGCCAATACCAAGGTGATTACCGGAAAATTGTCCAAGGTGTCAATAACACCCTGGATGCGGTGATAGGCCCCCTGAATGTAGCAGCCGAGTATGTCGATAACATCTCCAAAGGTGCGATTCCAGCTAAAATCTCCGACAGCTACAACGGGGATTTCAACGTTATTAAAAACAATCTCAACACCTGTATCGATGCGGTCAATGCGTTGGTGGCCGATGCCAACATGTTATCTACTGCAGCAGTCGAAGGCCGCCTGGCGACCAGAGCCGACGCAAGCAAACATCAAGGTGATTTCCGTAAGATTGTTGAGGGTGTGAACAGTACGCTGAATGCTGTTATTGGCCCGCTGAACGTAGCAGCCGACTATGTCGATAACATCTCCAAAGGCAATATCCCTGCAAAAATCACGGACAGCTACAACGGCGATTTCAACAACATCAAAAACAATCTGAACAACTGCATCGACGCTATTTCGAACATGGTGTCCGAAGCGACGAATCTGGAAAAAGCCGCGATTGAAGGCCGCTTGGCAACCCGTGCCGACGCCAGCCAGTACCAAGGCGATTATCGGAAAATCGTCCAAGGTGTCAATAACACCCTGGATGCGGTGATCGGTCCGTTGAACGTAGCAGCCGAGTATGTCGATAATATCTCCAAAGGTGCGATTCCAGCCAAAATCTCCGACAGTTACAACGGCGATTTCAACGTCATCAAAAACAATCTCAATACCTGTATCGATGCGGTTAACGCCCTGGTGGCCGATGCCAACATGTTGTCTACTGCAGCTGTCGAAGGACGCTTGCAAACCCGTGCCGATGCCACCAAACATCAAGGCGATTTCCGCAAAATCGTGGAAGGTGTCAACGACACCCTGGACGGCGTGATTTTGCCGGTCAACGAAGCGGTGGAAGTGTTGACGTTGGTTGAACAAGGCGATCTGACCCGTACCGTGGATGGTAATTACAAAGGCCAGTTGGGCGAATTCAAGGATACGGTTAACAACACTGTCGCCAAACTTTCGCAAACCATTGCAGAGGTCATTTCGGCGGCAGACCAGCTAGGCAACGCCTCAGAACAGATCAGCTCCACCTCCCAATCTCTGTCGCAAGCCGCTAGCGAGCAAGCTGCCAGTGTCGAAGAATCCAGCGCCAGCATCGAAGAGATGGCGGCCAGCATTAATCAGAATGCCGACAATGCCAAGGTGACCGACGGTATGGCCAGCAAAGCCGCCACGGAAGCCCGCCAAGGCGGCGAGGCGGTTAAACAAACAGTAGACGCCATGCGCGAGATTGCCAAAAAAATCGGTATTATCGACGACATTGCCTATCAGACCAATATGTTGGCGTTGAATGCCGCGATTGAAGCAGCGCGTGCCGGCGATCATGGTAAAGGCTTTGCTGTCGTGGCCGCCGAAGTTCGCAAACTGGCTGAGCGCAGCCAAATCGCGGCGCAGGAGATCGGCGAATTGGCGGAAAATAGCGTGGAGACTGCCGAGTCCGCAGGTAAGTTGTTGGATGAAATCGTGCCGAGTATCGCGAGAACTTCCGATTTGGTTCAGGAAATTGCTGCGGCCTCACAAGAGCAGTCGGCAGGTGTGGCACAGGTTAATTTGGCAATGAACCAAATGAATCAGATCACCCAGCAAAACGCCTCTGCCAGCGAGGAGTTGGCGGCGACCGCCGAAGAAATGACCGGTCAGGCCGAGCAATTGCAAACGCTGATGAGCTTTTTCAGGCTCGAAACGGGCAGTAGCAAAGCGTCTTCTTCGCCTGCCGCAGTCAAGGTTGCGAAAAAGGCCGTCAAGCTAAAATCATCGGTTGCTCAGGCTAGTGCCGGTAGCGATCACGACTTCGACTTAAACCAGTTCGAACGTTTCTAGGAGCAGGCTATGACCGAACTCGCAACAATCCAGGACAAATTGCCGGTCGCGCAGGGTAAAACCACTGCGATGGCTGGTCAATACCTGACCTTCACGCTAGGCGGCGAACTTTACGCACTGGGAATCTTGAGCAGCAAGGAGATTATCGACTATGGCAATCTTACCGAAGTACCGATGATGCCGGTCTTCGTGCGTGGCGTCATAAATCTGCGCGGCAGCGTGGTGCCGGTAGTGGATCTGCTGGCGCGCTTCGGTAAAGGTGCGACGCCGATAGCCAAACGTACCGGTATCGTCATTGTCGAAACGATTAACGACGCCGATGATGGCAGCACACAAGACTTGGGCATTATTGTCGATGCCGTTAATGAAGTGGTCGAAATCAGTCAGGAAGACATCGAGCCGGCGCCGAGCTTTGGTACGGGCATTCGTCCCGACTTTATCAACGGTATGGCCAAACGGAACGGCCGCTTCGTTATTTTGTTGAACGTTAGCAAGGTATTATCGGTGGATGAAATGGCCACGTTGAGTAAAGTCGGCCATGGTCGTGAATTGCTGCTCGACACGGAAGCCGGTTAGTCTTTCAAAAACACTGAACAAGTTGATTTCGTTCATGGTTCGACTAGGTCACTATGAACGGAATCAACCACCTCCCGTTCATTTTGGGCTTGTCGAATGGTTTAATCCGAGATTGCTTAAAGGAATTTCCAAATTCTGTTTTTAGTTAAGTGCTAGCGAAAGGGATGGTGTGATGAGAAACAATCAACCAGACCTTTGTCAAAATTAGCGGTTTTTCCGCGGGAAAATTGATAAATCGCACAATATCTTGCGCCTTCCGAACCTTATGCCGACTAGGGGACCCCTAAAACCGGTAGCCCCCTAGGACCGGGCAGGTGAAGACTCGTTGTAAAAATGGCGACTATTATAGATGGTGGCCAATGCCCTATCTGTTTTCGATAATAGCGAGATCATCGCCGGCATGTTGGTTCGGCATAAGCCAACGCGCCAAAAAGTCGATACAGCGGAGCACGCCTATAGTTTGTTTAGAGAAGGGAAAGCCAGGGAGGCGCATCGGCTAGGGGAAAAATAATTAGAAACACATTAGTTTGGAGAGTGGAAAATATGTTGCTTAAATTTAAAATCGGCGCCCGTTTGGCCGGCATGATCGGGTTAGGCATATTGGTTGCCGTGATCCTGGCGGTGCAAGGCTATACGGGTTTGAACGCCAGTCAGCAGAGTTTGAAGACCGTTTATGAGGACCGGATGGTGCCATTGCGGGATCTGAGTTTGCTTAATGAGTCATTACAAGAAAATAAATATGTGTTGCAGGATGCTTTGGGGGAGTTGGCTAATAATCCGAAAGCGGGCAGTGGCAAACAAGATAGCATTAATAGTGTGATAGCAACGGTGGAGAAGAATAACGACACCATAAATGGGCTGTGGAAAGGTTACGTGGCAACCTATTTAACGCCTGAGGAGAAAATTCTTGCCGAGCGTTTCAACGAATCGCGCATAAAATTTGAACGTGAGGCATTACAACCGGGTTTAGACACGTTGCGTTTAGGTCGTGGCGAACAAGCCGGTAAACTCGTGGCTGATCTCAGTCGCTTATATGAATCTGTTGATACGGACCTGGAAGCCCTGAAAAATTTACAAGGCGATGTGGCCGCAGCTGAATACAAAGCTGGGGTGGAACGTTTCGAAACCGCCAAAATTGTTGCGTTGAGCTTATTGAGCGGATCGATCGCTATTTTGGTGTGGCTGGGTATCGTCATTACCCGATCAATTTCCCGGCCGCTGGCGTTGGCTTTGGATGTTTTCGGTAAGATTTCCAACGGACAATTGAACTCGACTATCGAAGTGGATGGTAGTGATGAGGTGAGTCAGGTATTGCTGGGATTGAAAGCGATGCAGACTAGATTGAGCAATAATGTCGCCGAAATTCGCATGATCGTGGAAGACGCGGTGAATGGCGATTTTAGTACCAAAATGAGTCTGGACGGTAAGCAAGGGAGCGATCTGCAAATTGCACAGTTATTAAACCAGTTGTCCGACACTAACGAGGTGGCTTTGCAGGATATTAGCCGGGTAGCCGGTGCGCTGGCGAATGGCGATTTGTCGCAAACGATCATTAAAGCCTATCCGGGTTTGTTCGGCGAGACCAAGGACGGCATAAACGGTACGGTCGAAGCTTTGTCGAAGATTGTGGGCGAGGTTAGTTCTTCGGCAAGCGAATTGTTGAATGCTTCAGAACAAATCAGCGCTACCTCGCAAGCCTTGGCGCAGTCGGCTAGCGAGCAAGCCGCTAGCGTCGACGAAACCAGTGCCAGCGTTGAACAAATGGCGGCCAGCGTCAACCAGAATGCCGAAAATGCCAGAATTACCGAAGGCATGGCCAGCAAAGCTTCCAAGGAAGCTATTGAGGGTGGCGAGGCCGTTAAGCAAACCGTTTCAGCAATGAAATTAATCGCCAATAAGATCGGCATCATCGACGACATTGCCTATCAAACCAATATGCTGGCGTTGAACGCTGCCATCGAAGCCGCGCGGGCTGGCAATCATGGCAAAGGGTTTGCGGTAGTGGCTGCGGAAGTGCGTAAACTCGCCGAGCGTAGCCAAATAGCGGCGCAGGAAATCGGTGAATTAGCGGAAAACAGCGTGATGACTGCTGAAAGCGCCGGTAAGCTGCTGGATGCAATCGTGCCGAGTATTGCTAAAACCTCGGATTTGGTGCAAGAAATTGCTGCGGCTTCTCAGGAACAATCCACGGGTGCCGGCCAGATTAACACCGCGATGAATCAGATGAGTCAGTTGACCCAGCAAAATGCCTCAGCCAGTGAGGAATTGGCGGCAACAGCGGAAGAGATGACCGGGCAATCCGAGCAATTACAGTTGCTGATGAGTTTTTTCAGAATGAATGGCGAGGAAACGCCGAGCGAGAGAGCAGCGTATGCTAATCGGCGCCCAACCGCGCAGAAAGCACCGTACACCAAAAAACCAAAATCGCATGAAAACAGTGAGCCGGAATTCGACCTTAACCATTTCGAGAGGTTTTAGAAGGAAGCCAGATGCTTTAAGGTAGAAGTGTTGATATGTGTAGCGTAAAAATAGGAGTGAAAGGTGTCGTCAAACCATCGTGTCGCCGCGCCGATATTGCATAAACAAGAGTTTATCTGGATCAGGGATTATCTGTATAAACACGCGGGTATTGTCTTAAACGATAGTAAACAGGCGATGGTGATGGGGCGTTTGGAGAAGCGTTTGCGTCACTGTGGCATCGATAGCTATGGTGAGTATTTTCGGCAATTCGGTAAACCCGGGTTCGAAAACGAAACCACGATGGCTATCGATTTGCTGACGACTAATGAAACTTATTTTTTTCGCGAGTCCAAACATTTCGATTATCTGGTTACACAGATTTTGCCGCAGCAGGCGTCGCCTGCCAAGCCGTTTCGGGTTTGGAGCGCGGCAAGTTCGAGCGGCGAAGAGGCTTATACCTTGGCAATGTTGCTGGCCGAGCATCTTAAGCTTCGGCAATGGGATATTACCGGGACCGACATTTCCACGCGAATCTTGGAAAAAGCCCGACGCGGCTTATATCCCAGTAACGCCGCCGAGAAAATCCCCCTTCCCTTGTTGAAAAAGTATTGCTTGAAAGGTACCGGTGAATACGACGGCTTTTTGCTGGTAGCGCCGGAGTTACGCCGGCATGTCAAATTCGAATACGCCAATCTAATCGGCGTATTGCCAGATTTGGGCACGTTCGACGTAATTTTTTTGCGCAACGTAATGATTTATTTCGATGTGGAAACCAAGCAGCGGCTGTTGGATAAAATAGTCAAATACCTGCGGCCGGGCGGTTACTTTTTCATCAGCCACTCCGAGTCCCTAAGCGGCATGAAAACCGAGCTGCAAACCATCATGCCTTCGGTTTATCGTAAAACGGCGGGTTGATCGGATCTGTTGCGGCACGCCTGTTTTGACAGCAAAATTTTATTCTCCGGCGCCGACTCGTTCATAATTGCGCTTTTATTTTCCGGGGCGGCCAATATGCGTTATTTACACACCATGGTTCGGGTAAAGGATCTTGCCGAATCGTTGGATTTTTATTGCAATAAATTAGGTTTGGCTGAAGTACGGCGGATGGAAAGCGAAGCCGGACGTTTTACCTTGGTGTATTTGGCTGCCCCTGGCGACCGGCAAAATGCTGAAGCGGTTGATGCGCCGTTGCTGGAATTGACGTACAACTGGGACACGGAGGATTACGGCGGCGGCCGTAATTTTGGGCATTTAGCCTTTGAAGTGGACGATATTTATGCGGTTTGCCAAGACTTGCTGGCTCAAGGCGTGACGATTAATCGACCACCACGCGACGGTCACATGGCATTTCTGCGCTCGCCAGACCAGATATCGATCGAATTGTTACAAAAAGGCAAGGCCTTGCCGCCGCAAGAACCGTGGGCTTCCATGGCGAATGTCGGCGTTTGGTAAGGTCTGCCGAGTTGTTGCCGCTTAGTCTTTATATCCATTTTCCCTGGTGCATACAGAAGTGTCCGTATTGCGATTTTAATTCCCACGCCGTTAAAAATCCTATTCCCGAAGAGGCTTACATCGATGCCGTGCTGACCGACTTGCAAGCCGATTTGGAATTGCTGGATGCGCCACGGATCATTGGCAGCATATTTATGGGGGGCGGCACCCCCAGTCTGTTCTCGCCGGAAGCGTTACGTCGTTTGTTAACCGGCATCAGGCAGTCAGTACCTGTTGACGAACAGTGCGAATTCACTTTGGAAGCCAATCCCGGTACCTTTGAAAGCGCAAAATTTCATGAGTTTCGGGCTTTAGGCATTAATCGTCTGTCGATAGGTATTCAAAGCTTTCAGGACCGGCATTTGCGGACATTAGGGCGGGTGCATTCCGCCGCCGAAGCCAAGGTTGCGGTGGAAATTGCCGTCAAAGCCGGATTCGATAATTTCAATCTGGATTTGATGTTCGGTTTGCCGGACCAAAGCGAGAGCGAAGCGTTAAACGATGTGGAAACAGCCATCAGCTTGGCCCCAACCCATATCTCTTTTTACCAACTGACGCTGGAACCCAACACGTATTTTTATAAGTTTCCGCCGAAGCTGCCTGAAGACGATCTGATATTTGCCGCGCAAAAGCGCTGCCAGCAACTGTTGGCGGATAATGGTTATCAACAGTACGAAGTATCTGCGTATGCAAAGCCAGGCAAGCAATCTCGGCATAATCGCAATTACTGGCAATTTGGCGATTATTTGGGGATAGGCGCCGGCGCGCACGGTAAAATCAGCCGGGCCTTGCCTAACGATATCCTGCGCACGGTTAAACCGAGAAGCCCGGAACAGTATTTGTCTCAACCCGGTCGGTCGCAATGCGAAGCGATTGATGTCGCACAATTGCCGTTAGAGTTTCTGATGAACCAATTGCGATTAAAGGCTGGCTTTAGTCTGAGCGACTATGAAGTGGTTACCGGGTTGGCGGCGGACAGCTTGGAACCGAATTTGTCGGTTTGTCTGGAGCAAGGTCTACTGCGCCGGCAGGACTCGGTTTATACCTGTACCGAAAAAGGTTGGGATTTTCTGGATGTGGTCCTAGAAAAATTCGTCGATTAAATACGCACGGGTATAATTGCTTTCATTTTAAATTTGTAACACTCCACGATGCTTGATTACCAAAAACAGTTTATCCAGTACGCCTTGGATTGCGGTGTATTAAAGTTTGGCGAATTTCACTTAAAGTCCGGACGAGTCAGTCCTTATTTCTTTAATACCGGTCTATTTAATAGCGGCGCTCAATTGGATAAATTGGGGCAGTTTTATGCGCAGGCGCTGATCAACGCAGGTGTCGAGGTAGATATTTTGTACGGGCCGGCCTATAAAGGCATCCCCTTGGTCAGCACTACCTCAATTGCCTATTCCCGCTTGCAGCGCGATATTCCGTTTGCGTTTAACCGCAAGGAAGCCAAGGATCACGGCGAGGGCGGCGTATTGGTCGGCGCGCCCTTGCGAGGCAAGGTCTGGATTCTGGATGATGTAATTACCGCCGGTACGTCGGTGCGCGAGTCGGTAGAGATTATCAGCGCGGCCGGCGCGACGGTTGCGGGTGTGGTTATAGCGCTGGATCGTCAGGAAAAAGGGCTGAATGAATTGTCGGCCGTGCAGGAAGTGTCGGCACAATTCGGCATTCCGGTGCTGGCGATAATCTGCTTGGCGGACATCATTGAGTTTATTTCCCAGCAGAACGGTTCGGCGGATAAGTTGGCCATTATTCAAGCCTATCGACAACAGTACGGAATTTGAGTATCCATGCGTGCCTTAGGCTTTTGCTTATGGATTATTGGTCTACACTTAGCCGTTACAATTTGCCCCTTATATTGAGTACAGTCGGAACAAAGGCGAGCCATGAGAAATCTGGAATTTAAAGAACAGTTGCACGAATACACGCATTGGCGCGAACAACTGATTCAGGGTATCGAATTGTATCGGGACTGGCGTAATCGTTATCGCTTCAGTGACCCGCAAAGTACCGATACCTTGCTGAATATATTGCAGGGCTTACAAAATGATCGCGTCACCTTGGCGTTTGTGGCGGAGTTTTCCAGAGGTAAAACTGAGTTAATCAACTCGCTGTTTTTTGCTGAGACCGGTGTGCGTTTGTTGCCGTCGTCGCCGGGGCGTACCACTATGTCGCCCACCGAGCTGTTCTGGGACGAAAAAGGCGGCAGTTACATTCGGCTGCTTAACATCGAGAGTCGCTTGGAAGATATTTCGTTGATGGATTACAAGCGAAATCCTGACCGGTGGACGCAAATCGAGCTGAATTGCGACTCGCCGACACAAATGCAGGAAGCGTTTAGGGAGCTGGTCGCGACGAAGAAGGTTTCGCGGGAAATGGCCGATAAGCTGGGCTTGTGGAACGAACGCGAAGCTGCCGAGCAAGGCATTATCAATCCGGAAACCGTGGAAGTGCCGTGTTGGCGGCATGCGATGATTAGTTTCCCGCATCCGTTGTTGAAAGAAGGTTTATGCATCCTGGATACGCCGGGTCTGAATGCCTTGGGTACCGAGCCGGAATTAACGTTAAGCATGTTGCCCAGCGCGCAAGCGATTATTTTCGTGTTGGCCGCCGATACCGGCGTGACCAAAAGCGACCTGGAAATGTGGAAAAGCCATGTCTGTAGCTCCAGGGGTAATCGTCGCCAGGGCTTAGCCGTGGTGATGAATAAAATCGACTCGATGTGGGACGATTTGGCGGGTGAAACCGGATACGAAGCAGCGATTCAAAAGCAGATCGATACCTCGGCGATGATTTTGAACCTGGAGAAGGAAGTTATTTTCCCGGTCTCCGCTAAGCAGGCTTTGTTGGCTAAGGTGAAAGGCGACGATGCCTTGCTGCAAAAAAGCCGTCTCAATCTGCTGGAAAGCTATTTATCGGATGATATTCTCGATCAACGCCGCGACATTTTAAAAGGAGTGGTCGATAAGGAAATCGGTTTTCTGGTCAGCGAATCCGTCAAACTGATGGATTCCAAGATTGCTAACGCGCAAAAGCAGCTCGACGAATTCAAGCAGGTCGATTTCGAAAACCAGGAATTGACCGGCAAATTGATGGCGGAAACCCGCGACCGGCAAAACGCTTATATGGCTAATATCGAGAACTTCCAAGCCAGCCGCAAAGTGTTTGCGGTACAGGCAAAAATGTTGATCGATTCGTTTGCGAAGGAAAAAATCGACGATATTATCCGCCGTACCAAGGACGATATGAGCAAAAGCCTGACCACTTACGGTATGAAACAGAATATGCGTAGATTGTTCGACGAGTTACGCGATCTGTTGCAGGACTCGGTGGATATGACTGAAGAAACCCGGCGCTTGATTAAAGCCATTCACAAAAAGTTTCAGGATGAATACGGCTTTAAGGAAATCGAACCGCAGTTGTTTTCGATTAAACAACACCAGTTCGAGCTAGAGCAGATTTTTGAAGAAGGTGAAGCATTTCGCAATAGCGCCAAAACCACGATGACCGAGCAAAGCATAGTGGTCAACAAGCTTTACGGTACGCTGATTGCCAAGGCGAGAAATATTTTGCAGCAGGCTCAGCGCGATGCGGTTACCTGGAGTAATAGCGTGCTATCGCCGCTGATGCATCAGATCAAGGATCACAAAAAGCAAATCGAAAGCCGCTTGATTATGCTTAGAAAAATCAACGAATCCAAAGGCAATGTCAACGAAAGTATTGCGCAGTTAGAGGGCGAATTGGGTCCGCTGCAAGTTCAGTATCAAGAGTTGCTCGAAATCCTTAAAGCGGTACATTTGGAAATTAAAGCCGATTAGCTCGGCTTTTTCCGTTAGCCCTTCAATCGTCCCTTAGTTGCGAGGCGCGCAGGCTGCTTATGCTCTGGGACTTACAGCGTCAGAGTCCAGCAATTCGTGAAAGTGGTGCCAGTCGAAAAATGGACCGGGATCGGTTTTACGGTCCGGTGCTATGTCGCTATGACCGACAATGCGCTGGTTCGACAATTGCGGATAATTTGTCAGTAATGCTCTACATACATCGGCAAGGCGCCGATATTGAATGTCCGTGTAAGCCAGGTTTATGGCCCCTTCCAGCTCGATACCAATAGAAAAATCGTTACAGCGTTCCCGATCTTGATATTTTGAGACGCCTGCATGCCAGGCTCTGCGGTTAAACGGCACATATTGCCGAATGCTGCCATCCCGGCGAATCAGTAAATGCGCGGACACCCTAAGCTGATGTATCTCTTGGAAATAAGGGTGCGCGCTTGGATTCAGGTCGTTGCAAAACAGCTGATCGATATACTCACCCTCGAATTGCTCAGGAGGTAGGCTGATGCAATGGATCACCAGTAACGAAATGTCGTCGGGGTCCGGTCTATCGTCGCAATTAGGCGAAGCGACTTGGCTGGCACTATTCAGGTAGTGGTCGCGAATCATCATGGTGTTCAAGCTCTCTGGGCATAGCGATATTTTAAAGGTTTACCTGCTTTTGGATCTGAGTTTCGCTCGGTAGTCGCCAATATGCGGTTTATAATCATCGGCATTATTCATCGCTCAGTACAGGTCCATGCAACCAAATTCCGCAGAAATCGAGTTTTATCTTGCCGAAGATATAGGTAGCGGCGATATTACCGCCAGCATTGTCTCGCTCGAAACTCAGGCAAATGCCACGGTCCTGACCCGCGAACCCATGGTACTGTGCGGCCGGGCTTGGTTCGATGAGGTGTTTCGGCAATTGAGCCCTCGGGTTGTTGTCGATTGGCAATGCGACGAGGGTGAGAGTGTGCCTGCGAATACGTTGCTATGCCAACTACAGGGCCCGGCGCGGTCGTTGCTGACAGGCGAGCGCACGGCGCTGAATCTGCTGCAAACCTTATCCGCGACGGCTACTGTCGCTCGCCGCTATGCGGATGCCGTGGCCGGTACTGGCTGTAAGGTATTGGATACCCGTAAAACCCTGCCCGGCTTGCGTTTGGCGCAAAAATACGCGGTTAAATGCGGTGGTTGTTTTAATCATCGTATCGGTTTATTCGATGCCATCTTGATCAAGGAAAACCACATTATCGCCGCCGGCTCAATTGCCAATGCGGTCAGGCGGGCTAGAGGCTATGCGAATGTGCCGGTTGAGGTGGAGGTCGAAAATCTTGACGAGTTTGCTCAGGCTTTTGTCGCGAAACCTGATCGGATCATGCTGGATAATTTTTCGCTGGTCGATATGCGTGCAGCGGTAGAGCTAAATCAGGGGATATTGGAGTTGGAAGCGTCGGGGAATATAACTTTGGATAATATCCGAACTGTAGCCGAAACCGGCGTGGATTTTATTTCTATTGGTGCTTTAACCAAAAACGTTGTTGCGGTTGATCTGTCGATGCGCATCGACATGCGCATCGATTAATCATCATGCTGATGCGCTCAGTTGACCGCGTTCAACATTTCGTTTTCGTATAAACGCAATTTTTTCCAATTTGCGAATTTGCTGTCGTCAAACGGCGCATCGTGGTCGATCGCATGCTCGTAGCAACTGCGAAATAGGCGGGCCGTTCGAAACGCGTGTAATTCGTCGTCTGCTGTTACGGTATCCACATTGCCGACCTGGAAGGTTTTATTACGGGATTTTCCGTCTTTTACCCAAAACACCGTGTAGCAAAGATAGCTTTTATCCTTGCGGTGATCGAACTTGATGGTTCTGGATACGCCGGTTACGCCGGTAGTGGTTTTGTTTTTGGGTGGTTTCAGGAAGCGGGTCTTGCTGCCTTTTAATACCACCAGCATCTGATCTCGCCAAGTGATCGCGGCTTTCAGCGACTTGGTTTTGCTGCCCCAGAGCTTGTGAGAAAAATAACGGCTGCTTTCCTTGCCGCGCCGAACGATGCGAACTTGAAAACCGAAAGTATCGGGTTCTGTGATGTGTTTTACTTTTGCCATTTGTCGTACCCTAGAAAATTCACAAAGGTCTGCATAGTGAATTTAAACAGCGCGAAACACGCAGACCGCCTGTTATTTGTGTAAGCTATGGATTACAAATTAGCGCGAAATCGACTGTCTTGCAAGCGGAATTTGCCGGGATTATTAGGCGAATACCAACTAATTTAGTGTAGAATAAGTCTCAGCCTTCTCGCAGAGGCGCAAACATCCTCTTAACCTTTTGTTTTGTAACTAATTTTGGAGAAAATTGATGAGCGTTTTAGTAGGTAAGCAAGCCCCTGACTTTACAGTTCCTGCGGTATTAGGCGATGGTCAAATTGTTGATTCATTCAGTTTTTCAGCGGCCACTAGCGGCAAATACGCAGTACTTTTCTTTTATCCATTGGATTTTACCTTCGTTTGCCCAAGCGAATTAATTGCTTTGGATCATCGTATCGACGAATTCAAAAGCCGCGGCGTTGAAGTGATTGGTGTTTCTATTGACTCACACTTTACCCATAACGCTTGGCGTAACACCCCTGTCAACCAAGGTGGTATCGGTCCTGTCCGTTATACTCTGGCTGCCGACCTGAAACACACTATTGCCCAAGACTACGATGTAGAGTCGGCTGGCGGTGTTGCTTTCCGTGGTAGTTTCCTGATCGACAAAGCGGGCGTCGTCCGCCACCAAGTCGTTAACGATTTACCTCTGGGTCGTAACTTCGATGAAATGTTGCGTATGGTTGACGCACTGCAGTTCCACGAAGAACATGGCGAAGTTTGCCCTGCCGGTTGGAACAAAGGTGATGCGGGTATGAATGCCAACCCAGCGGGCGTGGCCGAGTATCTGAGCAAAAATGCTGACAAGCTGTAAGCTTTAGCTTCGATTTAAGACAAGGCGCATTGTCTAGGCAATGCGCCTTTTTTATTGTTCGGACTTTTCCTCTTCCCCTCTCATAACGGCTGCGAATTTAGTGCTGTACTAATTCGATTTCTTGCCGCTCCTCATCCTTATATCTGCGGTTTAAATAGCCCACTAAACCGGGGTGTTTTGAACCAAATCATTTGTCTTAGCCCTCTGTTGCCTATCGTTACTGAGCGAGTGCTCATTGAAATCTATGGCACGTTTTTCGCTTGGAATATTGTGTTTTCAGCAACTTCCAAAATAACCTGGAAAGTTTTTTCCGGTCTAAAGCGCCATGTTTTGTTCTAAAACTGGCCAGACAAATATTGATGTGGAGGTTCGTGCTTCTCTTGGCTAGGCGTAAAGCGAATGGCTTTTTATAAAAATGAAGAGCACAAGCCACGGTAATATTGATACGATATTATATCGGCGGTAGTTAACCCTTCATTTAGTTAAGGGAGCTCGTTTTTTTGAACATTGTGCAACCCTCCCGCCTTGACCGTAAAAATGGCATCCACATAAAAATAATAATTCATGCACATCAATTTAATTGTATCGATATTGGTAGCAACCGTTTTAGCCGGTTGTTCAGATCCTCCCGACAAGACCACGGCAAATCAAAAAGCTTCCAACGTATCAGCTGATGAGATTAAGGCAACAGACACTGATCAGCATGTCGCGCTGATTTCGATTCCAACCGAATCCAGGCCTTACATTAGCGTGGTGACGGTCACGCCGCAGAATTTCTCGGCGATGGTGCAAGCGCCGTCGCATGTCGAATTTAGAACCAAAGCCCTATCCGCCGTGAGCGCTGTGGTGGCAGGGCGGCTGAAAAAAATCAATGTACAGGTTGGTGACCGCGTCAAAGTCGGCACGCCAGTCGCTATTCTGGAAAGCGCCGAAGCCGCCAAGATGCGGGCTGACGTCGCGGAAGCCAAGGCCGGGCTGCAGCGCGCCGAAGACCGCATGCGCCGTCAGGACATGATGCGGAAAAGCGGCGTGGGCCTGGAAATGGAGCGCGCGGAAGCCGATGTGCAATTGCGAGAAGCGCGCGCCGATTATCAGCGCAGCCAGCAAGCCTTGCGGATGATTGGGGATGGCACAGATCAAGGCGTGGTATTGCGTGCCTCTGAAGATGGCGTGGTATTACAGATTAAATCCTCGATTGGCTCGGCGTTGGCAGCCGGAGAAACCATCATCGAAATCGGCGAGCCGCAATCATTGTGGATCGTCGCGGACGTATTCGATAACGATTTGCCGCTGATCGAAAAAGGCGCCAAAGCCACCTTACAGATCAGCGCCTTGCCCGAGCCGGTAACCGGACGAGTGGTGGCCGTCAGCGCGGCGATGCAATCCGATTTACGCCGGGGCGCGGTGTATATCGAATTCGACAATCCCAATCTGGTGCTAAAGCCGGGCATGTTTGCCAAAGGCTTGATCGAAGCCGCCGGTCCGCACCACATCGTCTTGCCCACCACAGCGGTGGTGATTAGAGACAAAAAACATACGATGGTCTACGTGGAAACCGGCGATGGCCGCTTCGAGCCACGGCAGGTACTAATCGGACAGGCACGCGACGGTCAGGTGCCGGTGCTGGACGGACTTAAAGACGGCGAAAAAGTGGTGGTTTCCGGCGCGTTGCTGCTCGATTCCTCCGCATCCATGCTGCTTTAATCGGGGGTACTGATGTTACGCCCCTTGATTGAACATTGCGTTCACCGCCGGCTTGTCGTGATTACCGTGGCGGTGATCATCGCTATTTTCGGTATCCATGCGTTTATGGAAACGCCGATCGAAGCCTATCCGGATGTTACCAACACCCAGGTGACCGTCATTACCTTGATGCCGGGCTACGCGCCGGAAGAAGTCGAGCGCCAGGTGACCGTGCCGTTGGAAAGAGTCTTGAACGGCACGCCGAATATGCTGCAGATGCGTAGCCAAAGCTTGTTCGGTTTGTCGCTGGTGACGATTACCTTTGAAGACCATATCGACAGCTTCCATTCCCGAACCGAAATATCCCAACGCATCTCCGGCGCGGAATTGCCGAGCAGCGTCACGCCGGTATTGGCGCCGGACTACACGCCGTTGGGCGAAATCTACAAGTTTACGCTGACCAGCGACCGGCATTCGCTGTACGAGCTGCGTTCGGAAATGGAATGGAACGTGTCGCGCAAACTGCGCCAGGTGCCGGGTGTTGCCGATGTACTGACTTTTGGCGGTTACTACAAAGAATTTCATATTCAAATCGATCCGACCCGCGTCGAGTCGGTGGGCTTGACGCTGGAAGACATTGGTTTGGCGGTTGAAAAATCCAATAAAAATGTCGGCGCCGGTTTCTTGAGTTATGGCGATCAGGAAATGGTGGTGCGCGGTGTCGGCAACCTGGTCTCCGCCGACGACATCAAAAAAATCGTGCTGAAAAATCATGAAG
Source organism: Methylomonas methanica (assembly GCA_001644045.1). Classification (GTDB taxonomy): domain Bacteria; phylum Pseudomonadota; class Gammaproteobacteria; order Methylococcales; family Methylomonadaceae; genus Methylomonas; species Methylomonas methanica. Next base: position 35,033 of record LUUF01000016.1, read on the forward strand.
GCACGCCGGTCACCGTTGGCGATGTCGGCCGCCTGGTGCAATCCTACACGCCACGCCGCGGTACGGTGGGCTTGGATGAGCATAAAGACGTGGTGGAAGGTATCGTGCTGCTGCGGCGCGGTCAGAATCCGTCGCGGGTGCTGGATGCTTTACACGAGAAAGTCGCGGAATTAAATGGCGGGATTTTGCCGGCAGGCATGAAGATCATGCCGTTTCTGGATCGTTCCGAATTGGTCAGCAGTACGCTGCATACCGTGTTCGACAACTTGCTGCACGGCTTTGCACTGGTAGTAGGCGTGGTCTGGTTGTTCCTGCGCAGTATTCGCGGCTCCTTAATTGTGGCGACGGTGATTCCGTTGTCGTTGCTGGTGGCGTTCTTAGGTTTGTATCAGCTGGGTATGCCGGCCAATTTGATTTCGATGGGTGCTATCGATTTCGGCATCATTCTCGATGGCGCAGTGGTGTTGATCGAAAACGTCATGCACCAGGCCCAGCATCGCAAACCGCAATCGCGGCGGGAAATGCTGCATCTCATTGCCGATGCCGCCGTGGATGTTGCGAAACCGGCGTTTTTTGCGATGCTGATTATCATCGCCGCGTTGATTCCGGTGTTTACGCTGGAGCGCGTGGAAGGCCGTATATTTCGGCCGTTGGCGATGACCTATAGCTTTGCCCTGTCCGGCGGCTTGATCTTTGCGCTGCTGTTGGTGCCGGCCTTGTGCGCCACCTTCATTCAGCCCAAACATGCCTTGGTGGCCGAGGCCAAGTTTTTGAAACGCTTGCGGGATTGGTATTCCCGCTTATTGGCGCAGGTATTGGGTAAAAGACTGATGGCTCTAATCTTTGCCGGCGTTTTGTTGTTTGCCGGCGGCTTGGCCGGTGCTGGGCTGGGCACCGAGTTCCTGCCGGAACTAGACGAAGGCGACATCCATGTGTTTGTGGAAATGCCGCCGAGTATTTCGCTGGATAAAGGCCAGGAAGTTTTATTGGACATGCGCCAACGCTTGATGAAATTTCCGGAAGTGCTGGGCATTTTGAGCCAGCAAGGCCGTTCCGAGGATGGCACCGACAACGAAGGCGTGAACATGAGCGAAACCTTCGTGCATCTTAAGCACCATGAACAATGGCGGCCGGGCTGGCATAAGGAAAAGCTGGTCGATGCGATGCGAACCTCGCTGGAAGAAATACCGGGGGTACGTTTTAATTTCTCGCAACCGATCAAGGACAACGTCGAGGAAGCGGTGAGCGGGGTGCGCGGCAAAGTGGTATTGAAAATCTACGGCCCCGATCTGGAAAAAATGCGTACCACGCTGGAAGAAATCAAACTCCTGTTGGCCAAGGTGGATGGCATAATCGATCTGGATCTTTACCGGGAATCGCGGGTGCCGCAGTTGCAAATCAAGCTGGATCGCGCCGCCCTGGCCCGCAATAGTTTTGATGTGGATAGAGTGCAAGACACTATCGAAATCGGCATGGCCGGCCGCATAGTCTCCGAATTGTGGCAAGGTGAGCGGCCGGTGCCGATACGCTTGATTTTGCCGGAGAACGAACGCGGTGATATAGAAAAAATTGGCAACATGAATGTCGTCAATCCCTCCGGAGCTTATATTCCGTTGCGGGATTTGACCACTATCGATATTGCTCAAGGCCGCACCTCCATCGAACGCGAAGCCAACAGCCGTTACATGGCCTTGAAATTTAACGTGGAAGGCCGCGATTTGGGCTCGGTGGTGCACGAAACCATGGAGCTGGTCGCCGCCAATATCAAAGTGCCGGAAGACCATTTTCTGAACTGGGGCGGCGAGTTCGAAAACCAACAGCGGGCGATGGCCCGCTTGGGAGTGGTGGTGCCAATCGCGGTATTGATCGTATTGGGTTTGTTATATAGCGCCTTGCAATCTGCGCGCAGCGCGGCGGCGATTTTGATCGCCACACCGTTTGCGATGACCGGGGGTGTGTTTGCGTTGATGCTCACCAATATTCCGCTGTCGGTGAGCGCGGCAATTGGCTTTATTGCGCTGTTGGGCCAAGTGTGTTTGATGGGCTTGCTGGTGCTGAGTGCGACCGAGGAAATGCGCCGTGGTGGCATGGACCTGCTGGCGGCGATCAAGGAGGGCGCGACTCAGCGCTTGCGTCCGGTATTGATGGCCTCGCTGTTGGCACTGCTGGGTCTATTGCCGATGGCCTTGTCCACCAGCATAGGTAGCGAAACCCAGCGCCCGTTTGCCGTGGTGATAGTCGGCGGCATGTTGACCACCTTTTTGGTGGCGATGTTTATCCTGCCGGTGATTTATTCCTTCGTGACCAGCAAACAAATCCTCACGCCCGAAGAGGCCGACGAATTATTGGATAGCCAAGCATGAAACCCAAAGCCAGTCTGATTTTGCTGATTTCCTTGTTAGCCAGCCCGTTTAGCTATGCCGAATCCGGGATAGAAAGCCAAACCTTGCCGGAAACGGTGACGATTCGGGATTTGCTGCAAATCGTCAGGGAGAAAAGCCCCAGATATGCATTGGTCCGCAGCCAAATTGAAGCCGCCGAGGCGGAAGTGGTGGCTGCCAATGTGTTGCCCAATCCCAAAATCAGTTACGGCCGTTTCGATCAGGCCGGCGGGCGCCGCAATACCCAATTCGACGGCCCGTCACAGCAAAATATCACCGTTGAAGTACCGATGCTGTTGGCCGGACAGCGCGGTGCGCGTAAGGACAATGCGGAACGGCAGGTTGAAGTCGCGGCGGCCCGCGTCGAGGTGGATTACAACCAGTTGATTCGCGAATCCTGGCGGCTGTTTGCGCAATTACTGGCTAACCAGCTGCGGGTATCGGTGCTGGATGAGGCCAGGATGGAGTTGGAGCGCCTGCAAACCATCGTCTCCGGCAAACAAAACGCCGGTACCGCCAGCCAATACGATGTGCTGCGGATCACCCAGGAAGTGCAGAGTCTGAATACCCGTTTGGAAAACGCGCAAACCAATCTGACCAGCACCGTTGGCGAGCTGGCGAGTTTGCTGGGTTTTCCCAACTGGAAGCCGCAAGCCAGCGGTACGCTGGAGCCGATTGGCGTGTCGGCGGACGTGGATAAATTATGGCAACAAGCCGAGCACAATAATCCCGACCTGGAAACAGCCCGCCGGGAAATGATCGCGGCGGATTCAGGGCTGGAGCGGGCCGAGCGGGAACGCTGGCCGGTGCCTTCGTTGATGTTCGGTACTGCATTCACCGATAAGCCTTACGGCAATACTACTTTCGCCGGCGTATCGGTCGATCTGCCGATTTTCGATCGCGGCCAAGGTGGCATGGCCCGCGCTGCTGCCGAAGTGCATGCCAGCCAGTTAAAGCGCGAATTGCTGATGGCGTCCACGCGCCAGGAATTGGAACGTGCTGTTGACGTATTGGCGCGCCGTCGGGCGACGCTGGCTAAAGCCGAAAAAGAAGTGGTGGCGCCGTTACCGACCTTGAAACAAATGGCCGAAGACGCTTACCGTTTGGGGCAAACCGGTCTGATCGAATTGCTGGATTCGTCGCGCACCCGTACCGAAATCAAGCTGAATCATCTGGAGTTGATTCAAAATGAAATCGAAGCGGAATTGGATGTGATGAATGCCTCGGGCTTGTTGGCGGTTTATTTCGAAAATCCGGCATGATGCTGCTGGGTTCGCAAGCTTATCGGGTTCTGTCCAGCTTGCGGTAACCGATAGCTTCGCTGAGGTGAGGGATTTCAATATTTTTTGAATCTGCCAGGTCAGCAATCGTTCTCGCCAGTTTCAAAATCCGGTGATAAGCCCGGTGTGACAGACCGAATTTTTCCAGAGCTTGTTCCAACAACTGGTGGCCGGCTTCGGACAAGGTACAAATAGTTTTAACCTCGGCGGCGGTCAGTGCGGCATTGGCCTTGCCTTGGCGCCGGTAAGCAATTTCTCGGGCTGCCACTACGCGTTGACGAATGGTCTCGCTAAGCTCTTCGCCGGTAGCCGAACCTTTGCGCAATACCTCCAGCGCGACGCGCGGCACTTCCATATGCATGTCTATCCTGTCTAGCAAAGGTCCGGAAACTCTGGCCCGATAGCGGGCGACTTGTTCAGAAGTGCAGCGGCAACGTCCGGAGGCGTCGCCCAAGTAGCCGCATGGGCAGGGGTTCATCGCCGCGATCAATTGAAATCTGGCCGGAAAATCGGCCTGGCGGTTGGCGCGGGAAATCGTGATATGGCCGGTTTCCAAGGGTTCGCGCAGCACTTCCAGGACTTTTCTATCGAATTCCGGCAGTTCGTCCAAAAATAATGCACCGTTGTGCGACAGGGATATTTCGCCGGGCTTGGGATTGCTGCCGCCGTGTAAACAAGATCGCTTTTTGCGACTATTTTTGTTTATAGGGGTGTAAAATGCGACTCGTGAATTCATGGTTAAAAATTGAGAAATCCTCCGGAGGCGTCAGACGAATCCCTACGAATGTAAGGAGTCTTACTGGAACCGTAAACGGACAGGAGTTTGAGTCTTCACTCGAACGTGATCTTCTATTGCTTGTGCATTGGGATTGCGAGGTTGATTGGTATCAAAGTCAGCCGGTCAAAATTGAGTATTTAGATGATCAAGGCAAGCAGCGCAGCTACACGCCTGACTTGCTCGTCACATACCGTTCTGACTATGATCAGAGCATCCAGCAACAGAATCCTCGCCGACCATTATTGTGCGAAGTTAAATATCGCGGTGATTTGATAAAGCAAAAAGATCAGCTCAAACCGAAATTTAAGGCGGCTCGTGCATATGCGAAAAGCCAGGGCTATGAATTTCGTGTTCTTACCGAACGAGAAATTAGAACTGATTATCTAAAAAATATTCAGTTTCTGTGGTCATATCGCTACGCTGATTTTCACGAGCATCATTATAAAAAGTTGAAAATGGTTTTGGACGAGCTGGGAGAAACAACGGTTTCCAGGCTACTTGAAGTAAGTTACTCGTCGAAAGAACTGAAAGGAGAAGCCCTATGGACGCTCTGGTGCATGATTTCTCGATTATGGGTTAAATGTGATTTGACTATCCCTTTATCGATGCAGTCAACAATATGGGGTGATGAATGATTATGTTGGCAAAAACACGCATTCTGCCGGGTTCAGTTGTTTATCATGAATCGACACGTTATCAGGTTGTCGACTTAGTCAGCGCGACTCATCTAGTCATTAAAAATCATGATGGTAAAACCAAAACGGTTAAAGCTAGCGATGTAACTCCAGATTTGGCACAGCCTTCCGGGTCATTGCCAGATCTAAGTGTTATCCCCCAGGATAAATGGGAGCGTGCGCTGGAGATTTACCTTGCGATACAGCCTCTGCTTGCTATGGGCGTTGGCCGTACTCGGGCAGATGTTAAGAAAGTTGCTGATGGGATGGATAAGCATGTCGCGACCGTTTATCGATGGATTGATGACTATGAGTCCTCAGGTTTGCTTTCTTCTCTTATCCGGAAGACCAGGAAAGATGTGGGCTCTAAGCGCCTTGACCCTCAAGTTGAAGAAATTATCAAACAGGTTATTGAAGAGCTCTATTTGGATTCGCAGCGGCGAACGCCAACCAAAGTAGCCAAAGAGGCGCGAAAAAGATGTAAGCAAAACGGTTTGCCTGAACCCGACCCGCAAACCGTGCGAACGCGAATTTTAGAGATCAGTGAAGAATACCGCATGCGCAAACGTCGAGGGGCGAAAGCCGCTGCGGAACACTTTGATCATATACAGGGCTCATTTCCGGGTGCAGAGTACCCTTTAGCCGTTGTGCAAATTGATCATACCCCGATGGATGTCATTTTGGTCGATGACGTAAATAGAATGCCTATCAATAGGCCATTTCTAACCATTGCAACAGACGTTTACAGCAAAATGTGTGTTGGCTACTATTTGTCTCTCGACCACCCAGGAGCACTAGCAACTGGATTATGCATATCTCGCGCTATATTGGGGAAAGAGTCGATTTTGGCGTCGCTCGGGCTGGATGATATGTCATGGCCATGTTGTGGGGTGATGACGCGTATTCATACCGACAATGCTAAAGAATTTCGAGGAAACCTTCTTGGGATAGCGACCAAGCAGTACGGCATTATTGCCGAACGACGCCCCAAAGGACGGCCTCACTATGGCGGGCATGTTGAGCGAGCGTTTCGCACTTTTATGCACGAAGTACATAACGAACTGCCAGGTACAACATTCTCAAATGTTCGCGAGAAACTGGAGTACGACGCGGAAGGTCGGGCTGTAATGACTATCGATGCGCTTGAGAAATGGTTTACGCTTTTCATTTTAGGGGTATATCACCAATCTCCGCACGCTGGTAATGATGGTTTGCCACCGATCATCAAGTGGGATCGGGGCGTATATGGAACCGATAACGAAATTGGTACAGGTGTTCCTATGCGCGTTTCTGATGAGGAACGATTGAAGCTGGATTTTATGCCTGTCATCATGGCTACGGTTCAACGATATGGGATTCAAATCCAAGGCGTACATTATTGGTGTGACGCACTCAGACATTTTGCGGGCGATCATGATCCCAATGCAGGAAAAAACAGACCTAAATACATTTGTCGATACGATCCTCGCAATTTAAGCAAAATATGGATGTTTGACCCTAAGTCGGAAAAATATATTGAAGTGCCCTATAGAGATCTTTCTCGACCACCTGTTAGCTTGTGGGAAATTAAAGAGTCTAAGCGCCAACTTAAAAAAGAATCCATGGCGACGACAAACGAAGAGTTAATCTTCAAGACGATTGACCGTATGCGAGAGCTTGTTGCTGACGAAGCGGGTAAAACGAAAGCTGCTAGAGTTAAACGACAAAAACAAAAACAGTGGAATTCGGCTTCTGAAGGGGCGTTAGAAAATACGAAAAAGGGTTTTAAGGCGGTGGTGGATAAGCCAGAGAGCGTGCCGAATTCTGAATCTTTTGCACCATTTGAAGGTATCAGGGAGGCAGAATGAGTGAAATCGCTAGGCAATTATCTAAGCGAGCACTGGAATTGCTCGAATTGTCAGATGCGGAGCGACTGGCGCATATTGATAAGCCGTTTTTTATCCCTTATCAAAAAGCGTCTGAATTATTGGCAGAGATGGAAGACCTTTTGGAGCATCCCAAGACGAATAGGATGCCCAATCTACTGATTGTGGGGCGATCTGACAATGGAAAAACTGAAATTCTTAGGGAGTTTTTGCACAGACATCCTGCTGAAGATCGGGCTGGGCTAGATTCAGTTTTTGCACCTGTAATCTATATCCAGTCACCGCCTGGGCCGAGTGAGCATATATTTCTTAATAATTTATTGATGCTTTTGGGCGCTACAGTTCGAACAAACGACTCAGCCGATCGAAAATTATTGCAACTGCTAGCTATCTTGCCGAGATTACAGACCAAAGTGCTGATGGTGGATGAGTTAAATGCACTGCTTGCCGGCAGCGCAACAAAGCAGCGTTTCTTACTTAATATGCTGAAATTCATTAGCAATGAGCTGCAAATTTGTATTGTGGCAGCTGGTACGCTGGAGGCTGAGCACGCCATACGCAGCGATGCCCAGTTGCAGAGTCGGTTTCCAATGCGCGCCTTGCCGAGATGGCAGCAAGGCGAAGACTTTAGACGTTTGCTTTACAACTTTGAGTATCTATTACCTCTGAAGCAACCATCCGAGATCTATAAAGGTGAGATTGCCAGTAAATTATATGGCCTCAGCGAAGGCGTTATCGGTGAGGTGGCCAAAATATTGCGAAGTGCTGCCAGATACGCTATCCAGAGTAATGAAGAGCGCATTTCAATAGATGTCATTTCAAAATGTACTTATGTGTCCCGTAAAGGCGACGTGCGTGTCGAGTTGCTATGACACATTGCTGGGACTAAGCGGCCAGTTATGGCCTGTCCATTTACAGCCGAAAGAGGATGAGCTTCTTAGTTCATGGATTATTCGATTGGCACATGCGCACGGATATAAAGTGCAAACGATGTGCTCAATGTTGCTTGGAAGTGATGCTGCTATTTGGAATCGGGATATCGACCAACTGGCACCTAATGAAGACTTGCAAAGGCTATCCACAATTTCGGGGGCCTCGGCTGAGCGCATAGAACAAACGACACTGCGTAGTTTAGAGGGTATTCTTTTTGAAAAGCATACGCCAAATGGTATTTGTCGTTGGATCGTGCCTATCGGTGTTTTTCATCGATCAAGGCGTCGGCCAGGGCTCATGTTTTGCCCAGAATGCCTTAAAGAAGATCCTGAGCCTTATTTTCGCAAAACATGGCGATTGGCGTTTGCGACAATATGCGCCGAGCATGCTTGCTATCTCTTAGATGTCTGTCCGAATTGTCATTCTCCATTGGCACCCCACCGTTCTGATATGCAATCACGAACGGTTTTTCCTAAAGCAGGGCTGAATGCTTGTTGCTGGAAGTGCGGCTTTGACTATAGGAAAACGATTGAACAACCTCATTTGCTTGAAGAATCGCATGTGCGATTTCAAGAAAAGTTAGAGCATGCTTTGAAAAATGGATATGTTGAATGGGCCAATAGCCCGAATATGCACTCTCTCGTCTTTTTTGAGGGCCTGCGCGTTTTAATTGCCGGGCTCACGTCTAGGCAGACCCGAAATCGACTTAAGCGATCAACAAATATTAGTGTTGCCGAATTAAGTGATTTCCCAAAAAACGGATTTGAATTCGCGAATTTGCCGAGTCGTCGAGAGCTATTCTCTATCTTGGCGAAGGTCACAGAGCGTTGGCCGGAAAGTTTTGTGGATCTAATTCATGAATGTGATTTGCGCTATGCTGACTTAAAGGGAGATGGCCTTCGGCGACCCTATTGGTATGAAGATGTAATTCATTTGGAAGCCAGTGCCAGGAGGATAGCAACAAGTGACGCCGAGTTTAATTCGATTTCCAATGCAGTAATAGCTAGAAATGTTAAGTTCTCAGCCTTTAAAGCAAAACTGCTGTTTGATCGCAAGCTCCATTGGCAGCCGGTGACATCAGTCTCTGATGAAATATACGACGAATTGCTCATCAGTATCGATCATGAAATTGCTCGGACTCTGGATAGTAAAGACAGAGCAGTTTTGATTCGTGACAAGATCATGTTCGCTGTTGGGAGAGTACTTAAACTGAGTCAAAACGAGCTTGCTTGTTTGACGCTTGATAAAGTACGCCAGCGAGTCACTAACACAGAAGTTGCTGATTTTTACAACAATGCAAAAACACCAGCGCAAGCAAAAGCTTGGGTTGAGTGGTATTGGGAAAATATAAGGCATCAGCTTGAGCCGAGTGAATCTGTTGGCCACGTTTTCACTTCGATACAAAGTAAAAAAGGGCTTAGGCGTAGCGCTGTAGGTTACCGATTTCGACGGGCTGTGGATGCAGCAATGTTGACAAGGGAAATTGCTGAGTATGGCGCATGGGTTAAGTAAGGGAAACTTTATACGTCGCCGACACCACCGCTACGTCAGGCGTCTATGGATGGCAATGTCTAAGAGGTTTGCCGTTTTACATGGGCAACCATATAAAAGCGCAAGCCAGAGCGATGACGCTTTCAAAATTGCGTTTCAATTTGTCATACCGTGTTGCGATAGCTCTGAAATGTTTCAGTCGCGCAAACACATTTTCAACCAGGTGGCGATACTTGTAGAGGCACCAATCCATGGCCTCATTGCCAATGGTTGAATTCTGCTTTCTTGGAATGACGGGCATAGCACCTTTCTCTCGAATTTGAATCCGTAAGGGTTCGCTGTCATAGCCTTTGTCAGCAATCATATAGCTAGCCAAGGGAAGCTTCGCCACTAATTCCGGTGCTTCTTTACAATCGTGGACTTCGCCGCCCGTGACCGAGAAATGAATGGGCAGTCCGCAGGCATCCACGGCCATATGGATTTTGGTGGTATTACCCGCTACCGATTTTCCGATCGCCGTTTCCCGTTCATGGGCTGCGCCGCTACTATGTTGATGCGCTTTCACAATACTGCCATCAATGAATGTCCACTCCAAATCCGGGTCCACAACCAGCTCCTGAAAGATGCCCATCAGTTTTTCTTGAAGCGACCAGGCATTGAATCGTTTATACACGGCATTCCACTTGCCAAACGTTGCCGGCAGATCTCGCTAAGGACAGCCGATTCGCATACGATAAAAAATACCTTCTACCGTTTGCCGAAGCGTCGGCTTGTCGTAAATCCTCACGCTCATCCTTGTTTTTGGCTCGCAGGCTGTCATACGTCAGCACGGCAATCACAACTTCGTCGCGCACGACATCGGCATTGAATTGTCCGCCACCGGCCAGTAATTGTTCCTTCGACAGTACACTCACTTGTCCGCCTAATGCCTCAACCGCCGCTTCATCCTCATCGAAACGATGGACTATGCCGAGACCATCACGGCTGAACGTGTTCGCCGCGCCATGACCGGCTATGGCGAAGGCACTAAGGTCATCGCCGGGCTAGGCGGCAGTTTCGATTACTACACCACTGGCGAACGGCTATTGCAAGATGATGGCATGCTGAACCCCACAGTCGGGCTGTCGGCTATAAGGGACTATGTGGCGTGGACAGAGGGCATTCCCATCGGCCAATGCGCGCCACTCGTTCCAATAACAACAGAGGGCAACGCCAGTTCACCTTTCTGGCTGGGTGAAGCGCACGGCATGGAGCTATTCTTCGTATGGGACGATATGCAATCACACGCAACGCGCTTGCCAATGGTGTGGCGGTAGTTTGAAAACCCAAGGTCGGTTTCGAGTCTGTGCCAACCGTCGCTGTGATTTCGTCGAACCGATTTGTCCACGCTGCGATGGTGCCATGGTCCTTAGGAAAGGGGCTTACGGTCAATTCTGGGGCTGCTCCCTCTATCGTAAAGGCACTGAGTTTTCATGCTCCCATACCGAACAATTTATCGATCTGCAGGCAGCGAGAACTAGAGCATAGATTAGATCTATGGCAATCTCCCGTTTAAATGGGTGGCCTAAACTTCATGAATTGGTTTCAAAATGTGCTAAGTAGTCCCTGTGTGCAGTATGACTAGTGGTCTATGCTCATTACGATAAGGCTCAGGTATGTCTTTAAGCTGCACTGTTTCTGCGATTACTGGCACCCTTGCCTCAAGCTGTTCGCGTGTTAGTTCTTTCGTTTCGTTAAAGCAATTCGTTGGTTGTTTAAACTCAGCTTTCCACGAACAAAATGCTCTCTGCAATAAGACGCGGAAATCCAGGATGAAGCTTTCACATCAAATACGGTAAGCCCGAAATCTGTATCGATATCGTCGGCCGACTCTATTGAAGCAAAAGCACCAGTATCTATGCATATATGAGACAAAGCTTGCCTAGGCCTGGACTCATAGGTATGACCACAGAAAGTTGGAGATAAACCCGATTGAAGTCGTGAATTGGGTTGTTTCACGTATTGGCTAGACATGAGGGTTCGGCTCCATATCAATCGGTCTTCGACTCGCGGTGGAACTCGGTTTTCATCTAACCAAACATCAACTTCTGTATTTAGCCACACCGGTGATTCTGACGTTTTTTGGCCTTTACTTGATAACTCGGCATGAATGATGTGAAAGCGCTTTTCACCATCGCCCACGACCAGTATCAAGGGTAAAGTGCCTATCATAGAGAGGCCCCGATCAAATTCGGGCGTCATTCGCTGCTCAGCTGCTAAAAAATATTGATCAACCCACTCGCCGCCATACTCTAAGAAACCGGTGTAATTAATGTCCTGCAAGCTTTCGAGACGGCCTGTCATCAAATACGATTCGAAGAAATCAAGCGCGATGATTTCATGATTGCCTCGGACTGCATAAAACCAAGGCTCATTGACCAGTTCCAGACATTTTAAAGAGTCTGGCCCGCGATCTATCAAGTCTCCAACGGAGAACAAACGATCATGATTTATATCGAACTGGATATCATTCAGGAGTCTCTGTAACAGGTCAAAGCAGCCATGCAAGTCGCCGACAACATAATCCTTGCCAAAGGCATTTGTTGGTAGTTTACGAATCGGAGCGATCATCAATTGTTGCGCAAACCTTGTATTTTGTTCGGCTTTCTAAAATTTCAAGCACTTTAGCGAATCCATCATCAGTATCTGGGTAATAATAATCGAAATGCTTGATCTGCGCCCACTAGCCCTCTTGCTCCTCATGGATGTATTGTTCAAAGTCATCAACAAGCAGTATTTCTTCTATCTTCGCTTCCGGCACGAACTGTAGATTTTTCGTATTGCCATGCCAGTACACATATTCAATGGCTGCAAACCACTTTGGAGCAAACCCTTCGGTCACCAGTAACGCGGCAATTTCACGGAACTTAGTCTCATTGACCGTCGTAAAAATATCAACGCGTGGAAACAGCTCTTTGCGGCAGGACAAGAATTCGCAAAGGCCTGGCCTCGGGATTGGCATTAATGGCGACATCTTTAGCTTGGATGGTCTTGGCATCTCGTTCCGCCTGTTCGATCAGCGATTGGATCAGTGCCGCCACCTCGGTTTTGGCGGTTGGTTCCAGATTCAATTGCTCAAGTTTCGCCAGCGGATTCATGGATAGCATTATACCGCAATTACCTGCTGAAAGCCTTGATATTACTGGGTTTCAGTGGGTTTTAGACACACTATTTTGATCTTCATTCAAACCCGCCATTCCGCTTGAAGCTGAGCGGATAACCGCTGCCAATCGACACCGGCGACCAGCCATTGCCATTGCGCCTGAGTCAGGGCAAACACCGCATCGCCAACCTTGGGCCACACAAAACGGCCCTGATGCAAACGCCGCTGACACAGCCAAACACCATTGCCATCCCACAGCAGCAAGCGCAAGGGGTTACCGGCCCGGTTGCGAAAAATAAAGGCGGAACCGGCACACGGCGCATGATCCAGACTCTGTTGAACGATGGCCGACAAGCCATCCAGGCCGCGCCGCACTTGTGCCCTGTGGGTATATCCACCGGCGCCACCGCCAACCAAATCTGCCCCGGATAATCGATTAAGCCAGACATCGCAATAACTCCGCCACCCACCTAGCCGAAACCGAAAGCTCCAACCGATGACCGTGAACATGGGTAAAGACTGTCGCAACTGTCGCAGGTGTTGCCCGCAGGGCGGACCCGGTCGGGCTCAACCTGCACCGGCATAAAAGCAAGCGAATCCGCCGCAGGCTGTTTGCGATGGTCGCTCAGTCGCGCCGTGAAAGTACGTACATTTGCTCGAGAGGGCATACCTCTGAGGTGCGCGCCTTCGATAATTTTCTTGAGCGGATGCCGCACGGGTGCAAGCTCTTGGTCGCCGGGAATCATGACTTCCCCTTTGAGTATTGCAGTAAGCGCAAGGCCAAGGCACTGGTTAAACACGCCATCTATCTTGAAAATAGCGGTGTCGAACTCTTTGGACTCAAGTTCTGGGGGTCACCTTGGCAACCTGAGTTTTATAACTGGGCGTTTAACCTGCCACGAGGAAAACCGCTGGCTGAAATATGGGCACTGATTCCGGACGATACCGATGTGTTGATCACGCACACACCGCCCTATGGCATTCTTGATCGCCTTGAGAGCGGCAGGCACGTCGGCTGTGTTGATTTGGCTCAGGCACTCC
>LUUF01000013.1 GCA_001644045.1 Methylomonas methanica
ATTACCCCAGCCCCATGGCGCATCGCTACAGCCTTTACCTGATTCTGGGTGCGCTGTATCTGCTGCTGGTCAGTTTGACCTTACCGTTCCCGATTCCGCCACAAGCGGTCCCGGTGGGCGTTTTTGTCGTGGCCTATGCTGTCAACGTGCTGTTGGCCAATACGCAAAAGCGCGTATGAATAAGGCTTTACATCAAATAGATCAATAACTCGGCATCCCAACGTAATTCGGTAAACATTGAATACTCTCTCCATCCAGCACCCAACATGGGTAACTTCGTCCAAAAGCACGCCGCCTTCAGGCGCGAGAGCAAGGTAAGGAGTCGGTGCAGTGAGCCGCCCGCAGCACCAGTATGTTCCCGAACGTCTGCAAGCCCACTACCTCCTGCAGCACCAACCCGCTGTCGGCGAACAGCCTCCCCCATTCGGCCAGCGTCCGTTCCCGGCCGCGGGTGTTGACGAACATTTGCATGTCGAACGCAGCCATGCCCATGTCGGTCCGGTTGTCCGGCATCACCATCTCCATCACGGCGATGGCGGCGTCGCTAGCGGCCGCTGCTTCCGCGACATGATGTAACGCGGTGATACAGGCTTCGTCGTCGAAGCCATGCAACACAGCGCTCAGCAGGTAAATATCCTTGTCGCTGTGCGCCTTGGGCACGGATTGCAGCAGGTCGCAGGCTTCGAAGCTCATGCGTTGCAGTGCGACACCCTCGCCCTGGCCTTTCCAGAACTGCTCCGCGCCGCGAATGACCTGTTCGCGGTCGGCTACCAGCGCCTTGAGATGCGGATGGCGTTTGAGTATGGCGAGCGATTTTGCGCCCTTGGAGCCGCCGACGTCGATGATGCGCTCGAAGCGCGACCAATCGAAGTCGGTGGCGAAGCTATCGCCGGCCAAGGCTTCCACGCTATCCATCGCCTGCGCGAACAGCGCATCGAATTCCGGGATCCCATCCATATACGAGTAAAACGCCTGCCCGTGTGCCGATTCGAACGGCACGCCGCCGCCACGCACGCCCTGTTCCAATTGTTCGAACCACGGCCTGCTCATTTCCGGCGAATTGTGCATCAGCACCATCGCCCTTACGCTGTTGGGATGATCCTGGCGCAGGCATGACGAAAGTTTGTTGTTTTTGAAACGTCTGTCGGCCACTTCTTCGAACACGCCTATCGCGGCCAGCATGCGCAGCAGGCGATAGAGCGCATCGGCGTCGGCACCGATGCGTTCGGCCAGGGTTTCGGCGCTCGCTTCGCCATCGGCCAGCGCGCCGGCGATATCCAGCCGCGCGGCGACATATAGCGCCCGCGATTGCCAGAAAGCCGAACCGATCTGGATCAAGCGGATCGGAGGTGGCACGAGTTTGTTGGGCAGATTTTGCAGCCAGGCGCCGAACCTTGATAGTTTGGCGAAGCGGCGCACCGCGCCGGCATTCTTTTGCAATGTCATGTCATGCTCCTGGCTGTGCGATGGCCATTCCCGCCGCCAACAGCTTGCCATTGAGCGCGGCGAGTTCGTCGAGGAAGGCGTCGTCCATCTGCCCTCCCATCTGTTCCTCGAAAATATCTTTCAACAGCATCGGCATCATCGCAAGGCTGACGAAAGCCATACGCGCCACGTCGGGATTGATCGCCCGATCGACCTGCCCGCTTGCCTTCAGCTGTTCCAGCCGCCGCGCCCCGCCGCTACGGCCGCGCTCCAGCAATTGTAGGATGAAACGCCGGCCCGGCCCGTGGTTGAGGGCGAGCACCTTGAGGATGAGTTTGGGAAACTCGGGATGGCGGCGCATGGTGTCGTAATAGAAGCGCAGGTATTCGACAAAGCCGCCGGCCTCGGACAGTGTATCGCTGTCGAGCATGTCCAGGATGGGCTTGAGCGTCTCGCGGATCATCTCTTCATAAAGGCCTTCCTTGTTGCCGAAGTAGTAACGGATCATCGAGATGTTTGCGTCGGCCTTCTCGGCGATCATGCGGGTGGTGACCTTGTGGTACTCGTCGGCGAGAAAACATTCCAACGCCGCCTTGAGTAGGCGCGCATATACCGGGTCGCTAATATCGTTCATCGTAAAACTCCTGCATGTCGTGATGGCGGCAGGTTAGCACCGGCGGCTCAGGGGCTCTAGCGTTTTCGCCAATCAAGATGCGGGGTTTGATTGAACGGCAACGTCATCCGTCCGTAGTCAGCGTAGCAAGCGAACCCCGAGCAGCATACAGCCCACCGCAAAGGTGAAAATACCGGCGATCGACACGAACACCGAAATCGCTGGCCCCAACGCATAAACCACTGCACCAACGAAGATCAACACCGCCGAGGGTTTGGGATAGACAGCCGAACGATACAGCGACAGACAAAACAGCACGATGCCGATCAATATCGTCGCGGAGGCCGAAATTCTAAACGCCAAGACCGCCGGATCGTTTTTTATGATGGCGTCCCGTAACAGGAAGGCAGTTTCCGGATAGCGGGCGATGACGGGATAGAGAAACAACTCCCACGTGACTTTGCATGCCTGCAACACATAAGCCGCCTCGACGAATAAAAAACCGACGGCGCCCTGCCAACCGACCGTGGCACGCATTTTGGCATAAACGGCATAGAAGCCGACCAGCAACGCTAAAACGCCGGCGAAGGCTGTAGCGGCTAAAGGCACCCAGCCTGGGCTGCGCACCACATCGGCATAGTCGAAGGTTCCCGTCCCTAACGGTAATAAAATCGGGAACAAGACCGCATAGACGCTGAGCAGCAATGCTCCCACGATGATGGAGAGGCCGCCGAGTTTTTCGAAAATGTGCATGTTGTGTTTGCCTAAATATTGGGGCGTTGGTCGAGGTCGATAAAGGCCATAGCGATTGTCATAGGAGTAGCGCTTTCCTCGCGAACATAGGAAGAAGTGTCAGAGGTGATTTTCCATCACCAGCGAGTAATGTTCTACCGTCGGAAACGGTTCATAGAAGTGATGCAGTAAGGCACGCCATTCGTCGTATTGGATTGAGCCGCGAAAGCCTTCGGTATGATCCTCCAGCGAATCCCAATTGACCAACAATACATATCGGTTGGGATGTTCGATGCAGCGCTGTAATTGATGCGAAACATAGCCGCTCATCGAGGCGATAATGTCTGAAGCCTTACGAAAGGCAGTCTCAAACTCCAGCTCCCGTCCGGCAATGACGTTGAGTGTTGCAACTTCCAAAATCATTTTTTCTCTACTTGCCAGCGGCATTAAAACGTTTGCCGAGCATACAGCTCATCAAACGAGGTCATGATATATTCGCGGAAAGCTTTACGTTCGAAAAGCGCACCGTACCATCTGCGAACATTAGGTATTTCCGGAGTGGGAGTACCCATTTCAAAATATCGATAAAGCGAGGTGGCGACGGGAATATCGCCCATACTGAACGCATCGCCCGCCACAAAAGCCTGTTCGGCAAGATGCGCATCCAAGAGGGCAAAATGTTTTTGGCAACGCAACGAGGCATGCTGAATTTTCTGCTGATCCCGTAGCGCCTCCGGGGTCCGGTAAAATCCCCAAAACAAATCCAGAAAATCGGGCTGCAGTGTTGCCAGCTCCCAGTCCATCCAGCGCTCCGCCAACGAACGTTTTGCGGGCGCTTCGGCCCATAAATGATCTCGACTGTAATTGGCGCACAAATAGCGGACGATGCTGTTGGACTCCCAAACTGTCAGGTTGTCATCGACCAACACCGGAATACGACCATGCGGATTCATGGCTAGAAAATCGGGCTGATCGAGACCGCCCGCACTGCCGCTGGCATCAATATGCTGATATGCCAAACCCAGCTCACCAATAGTCCATAACACCTTCTGCACATTGTATGCGCTACGTCTTCCCCAAATTTTAATCATGTTCTGGCGACTCCTTGACGCCTATCAACCTTCGCTGCGAAACCTTGGAAACGAAGCGTTAGCGAGTGAAGGTTGAGTAGTCCCTGGAAGCCGTAGCGCCGGGCGGTTTTTCGACTAGAAAAACTGCAAGGCCTCGCGAAACGGCGTCGAGTCATGCGAGAGCCAAGGCTTTGATCCCCTTGTTGGGTCAAAGCCGAGGTGACGCGGACGGCCCAGGGCCGCCGCAGGCAAACACGTGGCGGTGTAGGTGCGATTGCTAGCCAGGGATGGCTAGCAATCTTTCCCGCCGGAGGCCGACACTCGCCGATCTAATTTTTTCATGAAATCGACATCGTCGAATTGAGAATAATATAACTGCCTACATTAGGCAGATACGTTGCGCAAAGGCATTCACACTTTCCCAATCGGTAAACTCGGCCACGGTAGTTGGGTTGGTAGGTCCGTTAGTCATCCACATGATGCAGCGGATGATATGTCGATCTAAGAAACTGCAGTTTGGATAGTCAATTCTTCCGGCAAAAACCGCCAGCTCACAAGGCTGCCAAGCGGATTTTTTCAGAAATTTTTTGATATAAGGATTTGTTTCCGCGCGATTTTTATCGGGCTTTCTTGCCGACAAGTTGACCGAGAAAAATGCACTGGGTTTGTTGACCAGGACCACATGATTTCGCCTCACCCATTCGTATACCTGTGACTGGTAATTACCGTAACGAATACTGCCTCCGACCACTATTTTATCGACTCCATCCAGTGCTGTCTCCGGTGTATCGCCTATCGAAACCAACGTTACCAAATGCTCTTGCTGTTCGATGAATTGTTGTAGATGCTGGCAAATACTTAGTGTGTGCCCATCGGTAGTCGAATAAACAATCAGAATTTTAGCCATCAGAGCACACTAGTCCTTATCGACCAGAAAAATGAAGTAACCCGCCAATCAGCGCTGGCGATCCGCCGGATGATTGATACCGTCACCGGTTCGCACTTCGCCCAAATCAAACGGATTAACACCTTCCAGGCAACCGACGTTGTAGCCGTACTGGCTAGGCATCGAACGGCGTTGATGGTGGGTATAGATGCCGCAATTCGAACAAAAATAATGTTTGGCGCTCATGGTGTTGAATTGATAAAGCTTTAAGTGCTCTTGACCCTTAACGACCCTGATTCCCAATAGCGGAACCGATGCCATAATGGCGCCTTTGCGACGGCATAGCGAGCAATCACAACGGCGCGGATCGACGATGCCGTCGGGAAGATCGAGTTCGAGTTCTACCGCGCCGCAATGGCATGTTGCGCGGTGTTTGGCGTTGATGGTCGTATTACCAACTTTTTTGATCATATCGTTGTCGACGCTTGGGTTTTAGTTGATGGTTCTAATGCTTTATGACGGCGCGATTGGCGTATTTCATGAGATTGCCTAAATTCTACAGCCGAGGTTACAAGCCAGTTGCACGATAGTCATTTAGCCAAGTGCCCGCGTTTCGCGCCATCTGCTCGTGTTTTTCATCCCGCCATGTCTCGCTTAGCGCAGCCGCATACCAGTCACTTATGGCCGGCAAGGCCAGCAAACGATCGACGTAGGTTCGGCAAGCCGGGGCCAACTCCAGTCCATAGGTTTGTACGCGAAACGCGACGGGCGCAAAGAAAGCGTCCACGGCGGTAAATGCCGGCCCAGCCAGATAGGGTCCGCCAAAGAGGGTAAGGCCCTCCAGCCATAATTCATTCAGTCGAGCCATATCCTTTTCTAACGCCGGCGGACGCGATGCAATACGAATCCGTAGCCCGCAATTCATCGTGCAACACTCGCGCAGAACCTGAAACCCCGAGTGCATTTCCGCAACCGCGCAACGCGCCCAGGTTCGCGCCGAGGCTTCGGCTGGCCAAACCGCCAGGGTTCGCTCAGCCAAGTATTCGGTAATCGCCAGCGAATCCCAAACGACTATTTCGCCGTCGATCAAACAGGGTACTTTTCCGGTCGGCGAAAAACTATGGAATGGGTTGGTTTCATCCGTACCGGCAAAAGGCACGAGTTTTTCAATAAACGGAATGTCGAGTTCACGCATCAGTATCCAGGGCCTTAGCGACCATGAGGAGTAGTTTTTATTGGCAATGTAGAGTTCGAACATGATCGACTTATCCTCTTGGTTTCTTAAACGTTGATTTTGGCACTTCGCGCAAGCCCGGCGGAAAATTGGTCAGCCGTTCGTCACCCTATTTCTGAGCAAGGGGTTTCGCAAACTCGCTCACGACACCGACAAATTCATCGGCTTGATCCTGCATGATGAAATGACCGCTGTTGCCGACGACGATATGCCGTGAATGGCTGGACAAATGGGTCAGATCGTCCTGCTCTGCCTGTTGAATTCTGGCAAGCACCTTTTCCGTTTCGACATCTTTGCCCGTTCTCGCCGCTTCGCGCGCGACGAAATCCGGGCTCACCAGATTACCGGCGGTTAGTACCAATAACGGCAGATTGCCTAAGCTGCCTGGAGGCGGTGTGGCAGGATCGAGTCCTTCGCGCATCACGGTAATTTCATTGACCACCGCGTGAGCGGTGGCGGTGCGATTCTGTAGCGCCGTTTTCGCGACAAGGATTTCAGCCGGCAGCTTGGAAGGCCGGCGGTCGGCATCGGCAATCCCCAATAATCTGACGATACCAAGCCGCGACAACGGTTCGGCAATGGCAATCTGCAGGGCTTGCTTCCGATAATCCCACGCAGCATGGGGATACCCATGCATGGGGCTTTGCTCATGCGTCGAATCGACCAGGACGATACCCTGCGTCTGTTCGGGAAACCGGTGATAGAAAGCGCGCACATAGATGCCGCCACGGGAATGGCCGACCAGCACAACCGGAGGCGAAATGCCCGCATTGTTCAGTAGCGTATGCAGGTTTTCGGCGACCTCGTCCGGTTGGATGGCGGCGTCTATCGGATCGCTCCAGCCCAGTCCGGGGCGATCATAGGCGCAAACGCGCATGTGTTCTGCAAGCTTGGCGTGAACCGGATGCCAACTCAACACGTTTTCGCCAAGACCTGCTTCGAGAACCAACGTCGGAGAACCCGAACCCATACAGTAAAGATGGAGGTTCACGCCATGCACTGAAATCATGCGCCCCGGCGGCGGGAATGCGGCTAGGTCGGCCTCGGTTCTTTCGGCTTGGTAGACGGCTCCCACCAACGCGGCAAGACATGCGATTGCCAAGCCGAACAGCAAGTAACGCAAACGCCGCGATAATACGATTGTCATGTCAGCCATCGGAAGGTTGGATTATGCGAGCAAAGCGAACAAAAATCCGAACGGTTGCAGGGTTTCAACTTGCGATCCTCCAACCTACGGAATAAAGCCATTTTTGATATTGCTCGTCTAGATCGGGTGGTGTCGGAATATTCTCGCGCGTGCTTTGCGCCGTTAATTCGGCGGTTCTTTCCTCGATGGTGTTCAAGCCGACCGCAAGCCGTCGATCGTTAACAGTTTCCGGATTTTCGATTGGATAAGGTTCGAGTTCTCCGTTGTTATTCGGCTGGAATTGAGTCCCGTAACATTGAGGTTTTCCCTCATACATGCGAATGCGGTCTTCCAGAAACGCAACTTGCCAAGGCATCACGTCGTTGCTGGCAGCGGCTTGCTTCAGCAAAGATAGGCAATGCCGCATGAATGGGGGATTGCCGATGGCATGTTGCGCGATCAACCAGGCCGCCCACGCTCCCTCCTCGCCCACCAGACTGTTTCCGGGCCAACCATATTGGTCCATGATGGCCGTCAGGCGAGCGGCATTGCTGATATGTACGGCTTCCATATGCGGGTGATAGAGAGCGTGGCCTAGAGAGCCATCGGCGACCAACGCCTCCCGTACTGAAAGGTCGTTTTTTGCCATTGCCACCAGTTCCTGGCTTAACATTTCGTTTGAATGGTGCATCGGGGCTCTGTTTTGGCAATTAGTAAGAGGCGCTTCAGCTTGTGCCCACCGGTGAACGATCTGCCGCGCGCCACGTACCCGGCTGCCAATCAGCGTCGAACACTAATCTGCTTTAAGCGGACGGACGTTTGATCAAGAGCCGAATCCAAAACCACGTCTCGAAGCCTGCGCCAACGATGAAGGCCGTGTTACCAACACCGGAATAGCCGGCCAGATAACAAGCCACGGCTACCGCTAAAATCATTACGGTGATGATGTGATGTTTCATATTCCCGTTCTCCTAAGCATTACACATCTACAGTATTTTCATCTTAGCCGACTCATAACGGCCTTATTGGCAAGCAAGCCGCCGACTATCCCACAGACATAACCCGCCAACACATCAGCCGGAAAGTGGGCTCCCACATTGATTCGCGATAGGCCTACCTATAGCGTCATAACGGCTAACAACAACCGATCGCGAATTGTTAATAACGGCCAAAACATCGTCATGATCAGCATCGCAAACGCAGAATGACCACTGGGGAAACTGTGTCTTGATTCCGGCAGAGCCAAAACGGTAACACGTCCTGAGGGCAGCACGGCACTAGGTCTAGGCATGTCGAACCCGATCTTCAACAGTGCCACAGTTCCCGCAGTCACCATATAACCGAGCATTAAACGCATTAGCAGCTGTTTCAAGCCTGGCAGCGATGGGAGCCGCTCCGCATTAAACGGAAATAGTTGCTGAAAGGCGATCGCAAGGAGTATTGCACCAAGTATCCAAGGCATATTTCTGAAGTCACCAACCGCTGTACCAGTCAACATCAACGCATCAATCAAAGGTCCATGCCAGCCATTGACGGCGTAAAAAATTTCTTGGTTCATACCGAACCAATCATACAAAGCATTCATGATTTATTCGCTTAAAAGTTCAATGGCCGGGATCGGCAAATGGTAGACATAAAACTGTTCGTCGCGCGTCCAGCCTGTTGTTCGATAAAGCCCCTGCGCCTCGGTGTTGATTACTGCCGTTGACAAGGTCAGGCGAACAGCGCCCAAGCTGGCCGCATATTCGACTGCCGCAGCTATAAGCCGACCGGCAATGCCTTGCCTACGAAATCCGGCATCGACGAATAGATCGTTGAGAATGAAGGTTCGAGCCAGCGAGACGGACGAAAAGCTGGGGTATAGCTGGACAAAGCCGGTGGTTCTATTGTCCTTCTCGGCCAGGAACAGTACCGATTCGCCGTGTTCGAATCGATCCCGCAAAAATGATTTCGCCGCATTCGGATCGCTGGGTTTACCGTAAAACCGACGGTAACTGTCGAATAACGGCATGAGTGCTTCCAGGTCGGACAGCGTAGCTTGGCGAACTGCAAATGGCTTCATGACGACTTCTCTCAATGGTCGGACTCAAGGCTTGGCTGCATCGGCGACTAAATTCGCCATGGCCGGCTGGCCGGATTCTCGCAAAGCTTTGATCACGCTATTTTGGTTTTCCGGCGGCTGGTTTTGGCTTACTTTCCACTTGCCTTGCAGCCGTGACACGCTGATTTCGATACCAATAATCTGTGTGATCAAACGTTCGGTAAAATCAGCCGGGGCGTCCGATACAAACCAGGGCTCGGGGAAACCAGCTTCGAATGCCTGCGTCATAGCCTCCAATTGCCGGCGAATCCAAACCGAATCGTCGATTGTCCGTAGCGAGCCATAAGCATGCACGGCGGCGTAATTCCAGGTCGGCACCACCTTGCCGGTTTGTTGTTTGCTCTCATACCAAGATGGCGAAATATAGGCGTTTTCAGTTTGGAACACCGCCAATACTTCGGTTTGCGGATCGAAATCGGTCCACAGCGGATTCGAGCGGGCGATATGGCCGCGCAAAGTGCCATAAGGCGAACCGTCGTCCGTCAAATGAAGCGGAATGTGGTTGGCGTTGATGCCGTCGGCGGATAAGGCGATCAACGTCGCCAGCGGATAATCGCGTATCAATGTCTGCAAGACATCGATGCTGGGTTCTTCGAAATGCTTAGGTATATACATGTGTTCTTGCTGGATACTGGCCGCTTAAGTGTTGCTGGCACTAGACATTGATTTGGTAATTCAAGCTCACTTCGTCGCCGTGCATGCCGCGGAATCCCCAATTGCAGGCGGGACTTTCAACAATGCAGATTTCGATGTCCTGATGAGCGATACCGATCCGCTCTTGGATAGTGTCAAACAGCATACGGATGAGTTTTTTCTTGGTGGCGGTCTCCCGGCCGGTGATCATGCTGATTTCGATAATTGTGTAAGCATCGGTACGACCGCTGGGCGCGAAAAAATCCTCCTTTGCCATCGGAAAGAAGCGATGGGCTCTTTTATCCGGCGGAAATTGCAGCGCGTCAACTACGCAATCATGGATCACGTCGGACAGTTGCCGTTTGATGGGGTTGAGGTGGTCTTTGATGCCGTATATTTTGATTTGTGCCATTTTGATGATCTAACCATTGATATGTTGGACTTTACGATTGCGTTACAAACATCCATCCACTAAAACGAGTTTGCTGGTAGTCGTTTGATGGCGTAATGAAAAAAGCGGTTGCGCTTCGGGGTCTTGAAGAAAGCAGTTAGCTTGTTCTCTTGATGGAAACTCGATGACAACAACCCTTTCAGGCGTCCAATCACCCTCTATAACGGTAGGCTGTTCGCCCCGAACCACGTACCTTCCGGAATGTTTTTCTATAACTGCCGGTATTTTCAAGATGTATTCTCGGAATCGATCAAAATCATGGATCGTTAGATCCAAAATGAGATAAGCATTCATAGATTTGCCACGGCCCTTAAAAACGCCGAAACCAAAGGGTGCGGCTGTTCCGGCGTGGACCGGGCTTGCGGTACGAACAGCGTACCGATGAAAAATGGATGTCCAGGCCACTCGATCACCCGGATATCACCTTCGGCATCGGCGCCGGTAATTCGCAACGGGCCTTGTTTCAAAATTTCGATAAACTCGGGGTTGATCCCGAAATTGCAGTAATACTGTTCGGTGGCCGTCAAAGCACCGTAGATTTCGGCAACCCGCGAATCCGCTTCGAAAGTCAGCGGCAGCGCCCGCCCGGCCAGCGAGCATGCAAGCTGCGTAATGAACAGCGTGGAGGCATAGGGATCGTACTCGGCATGCTGCGCATCTTTAAATCCAAGAACATTGCGAGCGTATTCCAAAATCATGTGTTGAAAACCGCCGCAGGTGCCGAAGCATGGGATATTGCTTTCTCTGGCATGGCGAATCGCCGCTAGCGTTTTGTCCATGTTTTTGTACGGGCTGCCGGGCGCCACCCAAATGCCGGCATAATGTTCGAACAATGCATGATCGATGTCGGCGGTCGAAACCCAGTCGGCGCTAATATCCAACCCGGAAGCCGCCCTGACATGTTCGATGGCGGCGTTGGTCGACAGATGGGGGGGAAATGTCGGCGTGTATTCGCCAAGCAATGCAATTGATTTGGTCATGGGCGGGTAAATTCCTTGTTTAACTTAACGTTTTGATCGACATACATATCGTCGGCGCGGCTCGATACAGGCACGAATAATGGGAAAGTCCGTCCAGTACCGTGATGTTCGAACAGCCAGGCAACGCCGATGCCAAATAATCCGCCATCGCAACCGGCGACCAGTTGTCTTTCGCGCCGTGCCAAATATGAGTATCGACGCCTATATCGGCCAGCGTCGCTTTCCAGGGCTGCACGTAGGCGATGATGTCGCGAGCGTAGCCTAGCGAATCGCGCTTGAAACAGCTTTTGAGCGTTCTGGTCATGGTGGTCCGAAACTCCTGGTCGTCCACCAACGCTTGGTCTTCGCTAGCCGCACTGGAAAATAACATCCGAAGCAACAGAGCGGGAAACCTACTCGCCAGCCATCCTTGCACGCGAGCCAGCCACAGAAATGCCGAAGGATGATTTTGAGCCAGCCGGAAAACGGCTTTTCCCGCTGCCGCGTCGATGAAGTTGCCGGCATCCAGTGGCGCAGCCGCGGAAACCAAATGCAGGCTGCGGACTTTGCCGCTCATCGCCCGGCATACTTGCAAGGCAATGAAGGCGCCGATCGAAAAGCCGATAAAATCTACGGGGTTAGCGCCAACCTTCTTGGCAATCTCATCGGCTATGCATTGGTAATAAGCGGCACCTTGCAACCTAGGGGCTATGGTCGAGCGGTCATAACAAATGATGGTCAGCTGATGTTGTTTGCCATGAAGGTCAAAAATTTCGCATTCGTCAGGCGAACCCGGCGTGCCGTGAAAATAGATCACCGGCCGGCCGTCGGCCACGCCGAATTGGCTAAATGCTATTGATGGCATATTGGCGGCATCCTGTGTTTCCAAGGCTCGGCTTGTTGGAGTTGGGCGGCCAGTTGCAACAATAGCCGGTCGTTACCTGTTGCGGCCATGAACTGCGCGCCATGCGGCAAGCCGTCGTCGCTCCAATACAGCGGCACCGACATGGCCGGTTGGCCGGTGATGTTGGCAAGCGGGGTGAACGGCGTTTGCTGCACGGCTTTGCTGATGATCGCATCCAGCAAGCGGGCGCAGAATAGCTTGTCGGCCAATCCGGTCGCCAGCAATCCGCGCATCAGCCATTGTTCCAAAACAGTGGGATCGAGCGCGTCAGACGCCAATGGTGGCGTGGCGACCGTCGGCGTCAGGATCACGTCGTAGCGGCTATGAAAATCCGCCAATCGCTCGCCAATCCGCTGCCAGACAGCCAGCGCCTGCTGCACTTGATCGTCGCTAACGCCTTTGCCGATGCCGGCCATCAGCCGGGTATTCAACTCGATGGCTAGCCGAGGCTCGGTCAGCTCCAGCCACTGCGCCATGTTGGCGACATCCCGCGCGGTATAGTAAAAAATCACGGTCAGAAAGGCGCGCATCAATTCGCGGCCGTCGAAATTCCAGGCCGCTTCCTCCACATCGTGGCCGAGCGCCTCGCAATGTTTGGCGGCTTTGGCCGCGGCAGAGAGACAGTCGCGGTGTATCGGCGTCTCGACAGGCGCCTGGTTGATCAGCGCAATTTTCAGCCGTTTCGGTGGCATCGTGGTGGCGTGTAGGTAGGATGTGAGAGCCGGGTTGGCCGCAACCTGATCGGTGTTGCCGGCCACCCAATCCAGATAGGCGGCGCTGTCGCGTACACTAACCGTGCAGACATGGCTGACCACCGCACCACCCCAAGCCTTCGATAAATCTTCGAAGCGGTTCAAACCTCGGGACGGTTTGAAACCGAAGATGCCGCAATAGGACGCCGGCAATCTGATTGAACCGCCGCCGTCGCTGGCATAGGCCATCGGCACGATGCGGGCCGCCACGGCTGCGGCACTGCCGCCGCTGGAGCCTCCCGAATTAAGGCTTAAATCCCAGGGGTTGAAGGTGCTACCGAACACGGCGTTGTTGGCCAGCGCCGATGCGCCGAGCTCGGAAGTATTGGTCTTGCCGAAGGTAATTAAACCGGAGTCATTGAGTCGGGCGGCCATCTCGCTATCGGCGGCGGGACAGTAATCCTTCATCGCCACGCTGCCGTTCGACATCGGGACGCCTGCGAAACGCAGCATCAGATCCTTGACCACAAACGGCACGCCGGTAAACGGGCCACGTGTACCGAGGTTTTTCACCAAAGATTCGGCCAGTTCGTCCATCGGCGTGACGACGGCATTCAGCAGAGGATTGAACTCAGCTAATCGTGTCTGAGCGGCCTTCAGCAACTCCCCTGCCGAAACTTCGCCGGATTGCACCAGCTGCGCCAAGCCCAAAGCGTCGTATTGGGGATATTCGCTGAATGGATTCATCGCTCAGACAACCGTTTGTTAGCGCGGGGCATGCCAGTAAGCAACATCAAGGCGCCAACGACTACGACCACATCGGCCAGGTTGAACACGCCGGTGCGGATTGGCCCGATGCCGATATTGATAAAATCCACCACATAGCCGCCGTATATCAATCTATCGATCAGATTGCCCAAGCCACCCGCCAACAACAGCGTGTATGCCAGTATCGAGGACGGCGAGGCTGATTTGGAAAACAGGATGTAACCCAGCAAAAAAACTAACATTCCGGCTACGCCAAGCGAGAATAAGCCGTCGCGCAAATTTTCCGGAAACGACGATCCCAGACCCAAAAATGCGCCATGGTTATGGGCCACCTGCAAGCGTACCGTGTCGCCCCAAAACGACCAAACGTCGGTTTCGGACAATAACGATTGGGCAACTGATTTACTGGCCTGGTCGCAGCCGACGCAAGAAATCAGCACGATAACGGTCAAGACAATACGTTTGGCTAGGTTCATTCGCTACTTCCTCATGTTAAGTATGTTGTTTCAGTTCAAGATCGGGATTGACATAATCCCAAGGCTGATGGCTGGCAGCCCAAAACACCGTCTGCGGCTTAAACACAGTCGGGTTATCCAAGGTTGCGGCATGAAAAAACAGCATGCCCGGATAACCCGATGATTTCTTTAAAACCGGATTGCCGCAAGTTGGACAAAACCCGCTAGTGACGGTATTGCCGCTATCGGCAGTCAATTCGTAAAATTTCAGCTCTCCCGAAATAGCCGTGTCCTTTTCCGATGCCACAAACTCGGCCGAATGGCCTGTTCCGGTGATTCTTTGACACTGCCTGCATTGACATAAAAACGCTAAACGCGGCTCGGTTTGTAATTTATAGCGAATTGCTCCGCACATGCAGCCACCTATAAACTGGCTCATGCAAATTCCCCTGGCAATGATTTAATCGCTATGATGATAGTCATTCGGTTGGCGACATGGATAGGTTTGGCGGAAAGTTCGTTGAAGCACTTAACCATGGCTGTCTCGGTGGCTTGAATGGCTAACGGTTGAATCGGGTCATATTAGCAAATTGCTCGAGCAGTTGCGGCAGCTGCGACATATCATCGAATAAAACATAGCCCGCGGTCTGATATGAATTGGTCACGCCGGTTTGTGCATAGTAAAGCGGCGTCATACCTGCTGCTATGGCAGCCTCAACCCCCACTTCACTATCTTCAATCACCGCACATTGACTAGGCATAAAGCCCATCGCATGGGCGGCATATTGGAATAAACCCGGATCGGGTTTCCAAGAACCGATCTCATACGAACTGAATAGATTGTCACCAAAATAAGCAGCAAGGCCGCTAACTTCCAAGGCCTGACGGATTTTCGGAAGCGGTCCGCTGGAAGCAATGCATATCGGCGAGTTCAGGGTTGCGAGCATTTCCAAAACGCCAGGCATGGGTTTCAAATCATGCGCGAAGAGTTCCGTAACACGCTGACGATAGTGCTGTTCAAACGCATCTGGCAGATTTAGGCCAAGACGGTTTTCAAGGTCAATCAGAATCGAGCTTAGTTTTTGGCCGCGATAGCGCTCGGTCAAGGTCTCCAGTGGATCATGCAATTGCGGAAGCAGATCGAGAAAGGCTTGATTGCACAGTCCCTCGCTGTCAACCAGCGTGCCGTCCAAATCGAAGATGACACAAATATTGTTCATAGCGAGAAACTTGTTACGCGTCTCAAGCGGACCAAAACCGACGATATAGCCGATGTTGGGGGCGGATTGGAAACCGGAAATGGCATAGGCCCATTGACACCATTTTTAGAGTACCCCAGCCAGCGATTCCTTGAGTGGGATATCGGCATTGAGCCTGTACCAGCCATTGAACCGCTGACGATAGGTTTCAAATGGTTCGTGCAGTGCTACACGCGGATCGTTACTCAGGGCGTAGGCCATGCCTTCGATCAGCCAATGCTCGCTTGTTAGCAGTGCCAAGCTACCGAATTGATCGGCCTGCCAATGGTGAATGAGCTCGTGCGCCACGTAGTGTGGCTGCCAAGCTCGCGGCGCGATGGCGATAGCGAAACTGCCCAAGGTAAAGCCAGCCTTGTTCGACAGGCCGAATGCAGACCGGCATTGCTCCGTGCTACAAAAGATGATTTTCGGCTCGCCGATAGACAAGCCCCATTGCGTGGCAAGATAACTTTTCGAGTCGTTGAGTAGAGATTCCGCCGCCGCCAGCCGAGATAAATCCTCTACGCATAGGTTTTGTTTGTTGCAATAGACGCCGAATGCTTCTGGAATCAGCACCCGAACTGGTCTGAAAACAGCCAACGCGGAAATCGGCAACAGCAGGAGAATCACGACCAACCAACTACTGTATTTCATCAACCTTCCTCCATGGCAGCTAACGCAAAGCACACGATTGCTTAGCCATTTGTAGCCAAATTCTGTCTCATTTTCCGACCGCCAACCGGAATAAGACCATTATGCTGATAAAAACTTAATGTCCGCTCGAATTCCGGAAGCGGCGGCGTACATAACTCGATGCACGACCAACCGCGCTGTTGCCCATAAATTCTAACCTGCTCAATCAACAGCGCGCCGACACCCGAACGGCGAAACTCGGGAATAACATAAAACTCTTGAATGACGCCGATTTTGCCGCCGGCATATAACGCATAGGTTTCGGTGATGGTCGAAACAGCCACCGGGATATCATCCGAGCAGCCAATAATAGCCGCGTAGTGGCCGGCCGATAACAAGGCTTCACAGCGCTGAACAGTACCTTCCAAATCGATATCGAAATGCTGCGCATGAGTACGCTCGCAGATTTCCTGAGTCAGCTGGACAACCAGTGAACCAATAACTTCTGCGTGGTCTGGTGTTGCTTGTAAAAACTTCAATTTCATTCGCGTACTCACATGCGACAGCCGCTTTAATTCAAGTTCGCTATTTTGGTTTGATGGTTAGCATTTGATCACCTCCGCGCTGAAATTCGTATACAACCTTATTAATCTGCACATCAAAACCTCGGCTGGCAAATTCTTCGCTGACAAGAGAAAGATAAGGCGATACCGATCCATCCAGCGCAAGCAGCGGAAATACCCGCACCTCGCTAGCAATGCGCAACATTTCCTGTAGTGCCTGAAGATGAAACTCCGCCGACAAGTGTGCGCTGTACAAAAACAGAAAATGCGACGACAAGGCAATATCGAATTGTCCGGTTACAAAAGGCAACGTGGGTAACTCTCCAGCTACATATCGGCCTTGTTGCTTGCCCAACTCGAAATCGGAGAGGAAAGTGTCCATGGCCGACATTCGGATTTCTCCGAGCGCTTCTATTGATGGAATGACATCCCATACGTAGTCGGTTTGGTTGTAACGCATTTGAGCCATGACAGTTTCATAGGTTTCGGCAATGCGACTTTTGATTTGCTCAACATCAAAGATATAGACAGGATCAACAGAAACCACAGCACCGCCGCGTTTGGTCAGTTCAGCGTTAAACCCTGCAGGCCCGTCACCACAGCCCAGAATATGTCTGCCAAGATCGGCCTCGGTCAGGCCAAACATGTCGACATATTCAGCGTATGAACGTCCCCAGGGCACGACCTTGTCGAGTATAAAAGCCAACTCAATACTCCTTAATGTTCTCGGTTTCTAACCCGGTTATTGCACGTCTGAATGTTTGGCAACAAATCGACCGATGCGGCCAAGATGGGTAAAGCCGAATCCCTCAGGGTACTTGAGTCCATAACCCAGCGCCCTATCAAAGCCGATGTGGGCACACCAGATTAAACCGGCACATTGCAGTGCCGGAGACGGAACCGTAAAACCGATCACCAGACTGGCAATAGCTCCAAGATATGAGTGCGCAGTGTTATAGCTAATGGCGCCAACTTTGACGCCGGCGAAATAACCGAGCAAAGAAATATCGGGGACCAGGAAGTAGATTGCGAAAGTGCTCCAGTCCAGATCGAATTTTGAGTAGGCGACACAGGCAGCAACCAGCATGCAAAATCCCTCCAGCCGCAATAAAACACGAACGGCACCTGTTGTTTCACCTAGCATTTTGACTCCAGCAATTCCTGCATAGAAACTGATTGTTTTGGGTTAATTACAACCCAGATTGATGTCTTGCAACAACTGTCAGTATTGACAGGGTATGGTGCGAAACTTGTAATTTCCGGCGCGCAGCTCGCTTATTATCCGGCTATCACTGCAACTGCAGTTTAGGAGTTGCTCTGTATCGACAAGCTATCTTGGCATATTGCATCTTACTCGGCCCCCATGAACGCCAACATGAGATTCATTTGTGCAGCCAACATAGGAACGCCAGTGTGGACGACCTTCCCCTGATCGGACGCTTCCTGGAGTAGCGGCGTCATTTCCGGCGCGATCACACACTCGGCTATCAGATCGCAGCGCGCGATCAGCGATTTGCTAATCGGCAGATCATCATTTGGTTTCATGCCGAGAGAAGTGCCGTTGATCGCGATATCGTAGTGCGATGTTGCATGAATTTCTGTTGTGCCCTCGACTTGAGGATAAACATGGGTAACTCGCTCCAACAGACCTCTGGCTCTTTCCGGCGCTCGATTCTGTATGCTGAGTGAAACGCAGCCGTTTTTTGCAAGGGCAAAAGCAATGGCCGATGCCGCGCCGCCAGCCCCGACCAGAAGGACGTGCGCACCTTTCACGCTATATCCGGCTCCCGCTAATCCGGCAACAAAACCCTCGCCGTCCAGCATGGTGCCAATGAGGCGGCCGTCGCTGTTTCGGCGAACCACATTCACGGCGCCGACCAAGCGTGCTTCCGGGGTAAGTTCATCGACTAAACTGGCGGTAATGATTTTATGAGGCATGGAGACGACTGCGCCCCCGAAGTTTTTCAAAGCGCGCAGGCCCGTGAAAAATGCGGGGAAGTCTTCAGCGGACACTTGCATCGGAAGCATAACAAATGCACCCAAGAGCCCCCGTTCATCCAGTAATGTGTTTGCCATGGCCGGCGTTCTGGCCTGACTGACGGGGTCGGCTATTACGCCGAGTATTTTGGTGTTGCCGGTAATGGATGCAAGCATGTTTTTTGGATTCTGCATAAAAGTGAGGCGTCATCCCTTTGCATGTAATGTTGCACGATAGTGATATACCCCATATTCCCAATAGCCGCCGCCCGGCTTTGTGGGACCAATCCAGTTTCTGGCTAACAACTCCTGGGCTATGAAGTAATTAACGAAACCATGGCCCACCAACAAAACGCTTTTATGCTCATACGCCATGTCTATTAATGTCGATGCCGCAACTTGCGCCCTCTTTTTTGCCATTGCGAACGACTCACCGTTTCGCGAGAATCCTACCACCGACATACAGCGCAACAGGACGCCCCAGGCATCGACCGACATCGTCAATGAACCCTGCTTGAAATGAGGAGTGGCAATTTCCCGAAACACTGGGTCGCTCAGTAAAATATCGCTAAATCCCAGGGCCTTGGCCGACTCTAAAGAACGAGTAAAATCACTACAAACGGCAACATGGCACGCCGATGCAAGCTGCTTTGCGTTTTCCGGCGGTTCGTCCGCTATACCGGATAAATCATAACGGCTGATAATCTCGCCAACGTCCCGCGCCTTGGCTTTACCTTTTAATTCGAACGTCGGTTTACCGTGCCTGATTAATGTAATTTCCATCACTTAACTTGCAATATAACCTGGAACTAAGGCGCTGGCGTTATATTTGAGCGTCATGTTAAACCTCTACGCGATCACTCAGTGTGGCTGGATGGGAGATCACCAGAAACTGGACGTCAGCACTCGATTCATTCCTGAATTGGTGTGGCGTACCGGGAGCCACCTCAATGCCTTGCCCTTCGGATAACTTGATTCGTTTGCCGTTTTTTTCCATGATGGCATCCCCCCGCAAAATGTAGAAAAATTGGCGCGCGCTTGCATGAAAATGACGTACTTCGCTTGCGCCTGGCGGCACGCGCTCGGAAATAACCGACATGTCGGCTCGTTTCACCAGATGCCAGCCGTCGCAGGCATTGCCCCAATGGTAGTGCTCGGCGGATGAACGGTCGATTGCTTGCATAAAGGCCTAAGGTAAATTGGGGGTATCGCGGACGATAAACCACTCGACCGTTGCAGACAGGACTACGGCGCCGGTTCCATCGACAACCTCGACAGGGATAGACGCCGATACCCGCCCGCGAGACGCGAGCTCAGTCGACCAGCGGACAAGTTCGTCAGAGGCTACTTCGCATCGGGCGGATACTTGACCCGACGCTGGTTTACGAAACTTGGATTCAAGTTTTCTCACGACCGGAATCACTCCGGTTTCGTTAGTAAAGTGTTGCGAAAGGAATGCACCGGAGCCCGCTTCGGCAACCGCTAATAAGGCACTGCCATGGACGGTGCCGAGATGATTGGTGTATTGCAGTTTATCGGGCAAGCTAACTAAAAAGCCGCTATCCGGATTGGCGAGTTCAAGTCCGATAAGCCGATTGAAGGGTAATTGCGAGACGTCCATGGAAATTCCTCTCTGATTCTTGCTATTCATTTCAAGCGTGTACTGATTTACTGATTGTCAGGCTGGTGGATTACCTTGCCAGGCAATCTTGCCAATAGATCCACATACGCTTCCTCTATCAGCCATTGATGGCTGATGCCCAGTTTTTCCAGTAATTCATGAGCAATGGACACGCCGGCTTCGTTAGCTTCGTCTTCGGCAAGCACCACTTCCAATTCCAGAAAATCACCCAGCCCTTCGACTTTATCCAAATGCATTCGGGTTCTGCCGACCATGAACAATGTGCGGTGTTTTCGCACCCTACCGCTTTCACCATAAGCAAGCGTCAAGCTTTGCCGGAGCGTATCCGGCGATGCGGTGGGCGAAGTCACATAAAAAGACTGCTTTGGACCTGCGCTGTCGGGACGCTGATAGAAAATCAGCTGTCCATCATGATCGGAGAAGGCACGAAGTTTCAGTCTGCCATTAGCGCAAGGAAAAAAGGTATCGTCTTGGATGATTTCGATGGGCCCTTCATCGGCAATATTGACCACCAGCGGCCATAATGATTCGACGCTGTCGATTCGCGCTTTGATTTCAATATTTCTGGCCATATTCGCTTCTGTTAGACCGTATGATTTTGAAGGTCAACGTCCGGCAAGTTGTTATAAACCTGCTCGATAGTTTGGTGTTCGGTTAGGACTTTGACGACGGCCGGCGGGGGCTCAGCCCGGATGCCTGGTAAATCTTGTTCCAAAGGATTAACGATCGGAAACGCCAATTTCTCCAGCGGCGGGCAAAAGTCCGCTGCCACGCCGGGCTTGTTGCCGCGCGCATCGATCCGGTACCAGCCGTATTGTTGCAGGTAAACCGCGTTCAAACCGTGCAGGCAATAAGGCGGCTGGTCACCGTCTATCGTCAACCGCTGGTAACAAAGCCCGGCCGGAATGCCATTGGCGCGCAACAGCGCCGCCAGCAAATGGCTTTTAGCGTAACAGAATCCGTTGCCATGGATTAACACCTCGGAGGCTTTACAGGTCACGGGATTCAGTCGGTAGTCCCAACTATGCTTGATCTCGTCGCGGACGAATTCGAAACAGCGTTTGGCGATTTCTCCCTCGTCGGCGCAGCCATCCGCCAATTTTGAGGCTTGCGCGACGATGGCGGGATGTTGGCTGTCGATATAAAAGCTACTGTTCAGGTATGGCTTCATCGCCGCGCGTTCGGTTGCCACTAACACGCCGGCGAGTAAAGAGACTATTTCCGGCATAGCCAGCAGATCTGCGTCGCCGATATTAGCGCTTGGCAAAGGCAATGTGATGGATGCCGCTTCGATCAGCTTGGCCGACATGGTGATCAAGGTTTCCCTGAGCGCGGCGTCGGCATGATGGGCGCGCGGCGTCGCGTTCAATACCGCCACCGGTTTATAGGCAAATCCCTCGAATGCCACCAGCCAATCCAGCGCGTTTTTGATGGTGCCGGTGACGCCGTGGGCGTATTCCGGGCTGGCAATCAGCAAGGCATCCGCCGAGGCCACTTCGCGGCGTAATTGTGCCGCGACGGACGGAGGCGAGCTTTCTAAATCCGGATTGTATAAAGGCAAGTCGCCAAGCCCGGAAAACAGACGGACTTCGATCGAGTTCGGTGCCAAAGACCTTACGATGCGAAGCACGGCGGAATTGATGGAAGCCGCCCGCAAACTGCCCGATAAAGCCAATATTTTCATTGCAAAGCTAAGTGTTGAAAGTAATGGTCGGCAATTTGAATTTCCGCGTCGGTATCGGCAATGAAAATATCAGGAGTCATAGGGTGTGGCTTAACGGTCAAAAAAGAACAATGGCTTAAAGACAAAATACAGGACATATCGAATAAATTAAACGCTAATTGCAATCGCCCAACAACTGTCAATATTGACAGCCTATATCGCCATTCTGCTCTTCCGCTAAATATTCCGGACATAGTGTTTCCGGGTGTTCACCCTTTAGGATAAGCTGTCGAACAGATTTAACGACGGTAAGCCCATGAAAGCCTGGCAAGAAATTCAACTTCAAGCGTTGCAAACTAGCGATAGTGAACATAAGCTTTTTCAAACCATTGCTGCGTTAGGTACTGAATTGGGTTTTGATTACTGCGCCTATGGACTTCGGTTGGCGCTGCCGCTGAGCAATCCGAAGATCGTGAAAAAGAGTAATTATCCAACGGCTTGGCAAGCGCAGTATCAGACAAAAAACTATTGTGCGATCGACCCCACCGTCAAACACGCCCTCCGTTCGCCTCAGCCTATCCTTTGGACGGACGGTTTGTTCGCTTCGACGGCGGCGTTTTGGGAGGAAGCGCGTTCGTTCGGTTTGCGTTATGGTTGGGCGCAATCCATGCGGGATGTCCATGGCGCAACCGGCATGCTCACGTTAGCGCGATCCGATGAGCCGCTTAGCGAAACCGAGCTTGCGGCCAAGGCTTTCAAAATGGCTTGGTTGGCCCAAAATGCTCATATTGCCTTGTCGCGCCGCTTGTTGCCAAAATTGCTGCCGGAAGCGGATACGAAATTATCGAACCGCGAGATTGCGGTATTACGCTGGACTGCCGATGGCAAGACTTCTGGCGAAATAGCCAGCATCATGAAAATAACCGAACGGACCGTTAATTTTCATATCAGCAATGCCGCGACGAAATTGAATGCGGCCAACAAAACCTCGGCAGCCGTTAAAGCGGCGATGCTCGGTTTTTTATAAAAACCGAGCGGTCAAATTTGCTTACGGTTAATTCGACTCTTCAAGACGCTACAAACTGCCACATCAATTGTTCGATTATGAGCAAATAGCCTCACCGAATTTCGGCTTGTGTACTCGTGTGAGATTCATCATTTGCTCGCGCCACGCTCCGCTACCAGCTTGGCCCTGGAAGCTTGAGAGCTGTTCATGAATATGATAGCCCCGATGATGATAGTCGATGCACTCAGGATCCGCGGCGTAAGCGGTTCTTGCGCAAACCAGTTGCCTAAAAACACCGCCACCAGCGGATTAACATAGGCATAGGTTGCAACCAGCGAAATCGGCGCATTCTGCAGCAACCAAGCATAAGATGCGAAACCGATCATCGAGCCAAACACTATCAGATACACCAAGGCCAGCCATGAGTCGGTCGATACTTGGGTAAGACTGAAGATGCTCCATTGTTCGCTTAGAACACTGACAACCAACAACGCAAATCCCCCGGCCAGCATTTCCGCGCCGGTTGTCATCAGCGCCGTCTTCGGCAAATCCGCGGTCTTGCTATAGATAGAACCAACGGCCCAAAGCAAACTGGCGAGCAATAGCGCCGCCACACCGGACATGTTTAACGGCATGCCGTCCGAAAACACCGACGGACCGACCAGCAGGTAAATCCCCATGAAGCCTATGAGCAGACCGACCAGTACGCGTAGCGTCGGTCTGACGCCGTTAGGTCTGAGTGCGTCGGCAATTACCAGAAACATAGGCACGGCACCGATGATCAGCGCGGCGACGCCGGACGGGACGGTTTGTTCGGCCCAACAGACCAAACCGTTGCCGCCGAGCAATAACAAAGTGCCGACAATGGCGGCTGAACGCCACTGCCGCAAGGTCGGTACGGCATCGCCGGACAGACGCCGCCAAGCCAGCAAAATGACGCCGGACACGACAAAACGCAATCCGGCCGAGAAAAATGGCGGCAGCGTCTCGACCACAAAGCGGATCATCAAATAAGTCGATCCCCACACCAGATAAACGGCCAACAACGCCGCCCAAATCTTCGCATTCATTCTTCGAACGCCTGACTAATTTCAGTTTCTACTTGCGCCTCTGCCCGTAAGGGCCAGGGCGAATAATTTTTGTTGCCGATGATTAAGGTTAGCGCCAAGTGACATCCTAATAGGTGGAAAATTGGTTAAAAATTATCGAAGCTTTGCTACAAAATGGGTTGCGGACCAGCGCACTTTTCAGCGAAACCAAGCGTAAGGTCGCAATGACTTCGCGCGTTCACCAGATCAAATCGGCAAACAATAGGCGCTTAATTTGGATACTGAAATCTCAGATTCTTGCGGTTAAATTAGATAACCACGACTGTCCGATTAAAAACAGCAACCCCAGCGCGACGGCTAGAGTTGCTGAATAGCGTCAAGCGATAGCTGTCAAACGTTCCGATACCAAAGATAACGCCGGCGATTCGCGTGCCAAACGGTAGGCAATCACATCAGCGACGGTCAATACCGGCATCTGATGGCAACGGCCAAACTCGACGATTTCCGCCAGGCGCGCCATCGAGCCGTCGGGGTTGGTCAGTTCGCATAACACGCCGTAAGGCTTAAGCCCAGCCAACCGCATTAAATCCACCGTCACTTCGGTGTGACCGGCGCGCTCCAATACGCCGCCCGGCCGGGCCTTTAACGGAAATACATGGCCGGGCCGGCGTAAATCCTCCGCTTTGGCATCGGCCGCAATCGCCGCGTGCACAGTCCGTACCCGGTCGGCCGCCGAGACGCCGGTGGTAACACCGTGAGCCGCTTCGATTGAGACGGTAAAAGCCGTACTGTAGCGGCTGGAATTGTGCTCCGCCATCATCGGTAACTCTAAAGATTGGGTTTTTTCTTCCGGCAAGCAAAGGCAAACAATGCCGCTGCAATGTCGGATCAGCATAGCCATTTGCGGCACACTGAGGGTTTCGGCGGCAAATATGAGGTCGCCCTCGTTCTCGCGCGCCTCGTCATCGGCGACTAACACTCCCTGCCCTCGACGCAAAGCGGCTAACGCGTATTCCACGCGTTCGTTTGCATCGCCGAACGGGGTCAATAAAGTCTGATTCATGGTAAAATTCCTAATAAGTTATGGAAGCACCAGAATCAGGGCTGAAAGATAATATTTACGAGCAGAAACAAGCCTTCCAGACGCGACAAAACGTGTGGAATATTTGGCGCTGTTCTCTTTCATCCGGACTATGACCGTCGGCTCCGGCATCTCACCGGATCTGCTGACCCGCATTCTCAACAACTGCGATTGCGGCGCTCGCGGGCTCCCCGAGTCAACCCCGAGATACCGCCGGTGGGGAATTCCGCCCCGCCCTGAGTACAAGCGCGGCCATTTAATGAAAAACAGGTCTGAGCGTCAAGTTAAATTGCCATTGACGGATTGACTTACTAACCGGAACGAAGGTTTGTAACCCGCCACGTATTTCGAACGTTCCCGCGTCCCTGTACGCAATACTCGTTTCTGCTTATGGGCTACTTCTCTTTGTCGCAACAGGCTTTGCAAGACTTAAAGCTGCAACCTCGCCAATCGGTGCAGGCCTATCGTAGCCGGCGCGCCGAAGGTTTTGCGGAATTCGTGGCTGAAATGCGCGGAGTCGGTAAAGCCGGAGGCGTGTGCCGCCGTGGTAAAGTTTTGGCCGCGTATGATTTTACGAATCGCCCGACGCATCCGGTTCCAGGCGCGATAACGCCGGAACGGCACGCCGATTTGTTCGGTAAACAAGTGCTGAAAACGCGACGGCGACAAACCGGCTTGCATGGCCCAGGTCACCACCGGCGTCAGGTCGTCGGCGTGTTCGGACAGATACTCGACAACGCGCGTCAGGCGCGGATCGATGACGGCGGAGTGGGCGCGCCGCTTGGCGTATCCCAATAAATCCAGCAGCGGTTCCGTCGTCCAGTCCGGCTTGTAGCGGTCTTCGTACAAGTCGCGCATTAAACGAATTTCGCCGCCGTTGCCGACCAAAGCGCCGTCGAGCGCCCGGCTATTGTTGATCAGCGGCTTGAAGGCATCGGCGCTGGCGACGGTAGGCTCGATATACAGTACGGTAATCGGCTCGCCGCCGACATCCAGTTCATGCAACACTCCGGCCGGAATAACCGCAGTGCGGCACCACAGCCAATCGCCGCCGTGGAGATGCAAGCGAAACTTGCCGTAGAGGCTAGCCAGAAATACCGGCGCGCCGTGCTGGTGGCTGGCGTTGTAGTACAAAGGACCGGTGAAATACGTACGGCCGTCGCGAATATCCCATAGTGCGTCGAACGGGTTATCGCCGAGTGCAGCACGTTTGTACAAGCGCGGTGTTTCCTTCATTGTTTACACTCCTGGTCGCTGTCAGTCACCGTTTTTAGGCGCAGTCTAGCCCAAAGCCGGTAGCGCGGACAATCTGCGTTCCGCCAGCGCTTATCCCTTAACCACTCGACGAGGAAAACCATGACCGCACAAAACCCTGTCTCCACCGCCAATCTGATTTTGCTAAGCTTTGGCGGACTATGTCTGCTTACAGCATTGGCCATCGCCTGGGTGCTGGGCGTCACCCTGTTTTTCCCGGACGGTGCGTTGGCCGCCCACCTGGCGGAACGCGACGACATCATCCGCGCCCATGTCGATTACCTGATGATGGCTCAGTTTCTGCTGATCTTTTTCCTCGCCTTCCGCCAATACGCCATCGACCCGCCGCTTTGGTTGGTGGCGTCCTGTTGCTTCGGCGCATTTTTCAATCCGTTGGCGTTTTTGCTAAGAGGCCTGACGCCCAAGGCCGTTGCGACAATCCCGGTCGAACCGCACTTTCCGCTCCAGGCGGCGCTGAGTTTTTCGTTGACCACGTTCGGTTTTCTTGGGGCTATTGTGCTGATAGCGCGGGCGGCATGGATGGCCCATTTGGCGAGGAGTTGAAAGACGCTATTCATAAAACGAGAGCCTAGCAACTAGCCGTCGAGGCAACTGGCATTCGCTGTCTCTGGCTCGGTTTATTGATTCGCGGTGTTCGGGAGTCTCATTTTTTTCGCAAATTCCATGAGCTTGCAAACCGTCCGCCAATTGCGGCTCGTCATTGCCACGCCTAGCCGTTTTTCGGCCTGGGCCGCAAGTTTCGAGCGTCCTATCCCCTCCGGCGCATGCAGGTAGAAAACCTGATCGATCAGACTAAACCGTTCGCTGTCTTTCTTGATGGCGTCCAGCGCTGGAAGGTTTGGGTTAACCGGTGCGAACAGTAAAAAATTCAGATGCAAGGTATTGGGCTGAGCTTCCGCGTCGGGAAAGGGATTGGCTAGAACGACCTTTTCCAGTTCCGCCAGTTCAAGCAGCAATAACTGCGGCTCGAAACCGTGGCGTTTGTTAATTTCCGCCACTATCCGCGCGGAAAGGGACCCAACGTTTTCCGCCTGGCAGCGAAACACCGCGTTACCGCTTTGGATATAGGTTTTGACGTCCCCGAGGCCAAGGCTTTCGAAAATGGCAACCAATGCTGGCATCGGCAGGATATGCTTTCCGCCGACGTTGATACCTCTAAACAATGCGATATAAGTCTTCATTCATTTACTGGGTGCCGGCCGACCAGCCTATTGGAATCAGCATCTACCAGTACCTCTACTTTTTTCGATTCATGTTTTTGGCCGTCGGCGCCTTGGCTTTACGCTGGTTACCTTGGGCCCGCCGCGCGGCATCGTACGAGCGCCGCGCCCAGAGTTCCGCCTGCTCGCGGTCTTCCATAAACTCGGCCGGTGCTTGGTAATACGACATTTTCGCCATCTTGCCTTCCCGCTGATAGGCGAATTGCGCAAGCCCCTGTTCCTCGAAAAACTTTGCATTTTCAGCATCCGCCTTGAGATAAAGGGTCTCGTCGGCCACCAGGGCAAACATCAAGCCATCGTGGTAGACGCCATAGCCCCCGAACATCTTGCGTATCTGAATGGTGCCGAACAGTTCGAACACTTCAGGGAGATAGGCGATAAATTCGCTCACCGGAAGACCTCTTGATGGATGATTGCAAGATTGGGAACACTCATAAAACCCGTTTTAACTTGCGGCCACCTTAATGGCAAAGCCTTGGCGTTGAAAAACGGCCCGATGAAGAAAGCCAACTCTTAATGTGGCAGCCTATTCAAAGTCAGGCATTAGTCATTTCTTCCGCAATAAATACCCGGAATAGGCTACAAAATTTTGCCCATCGATCGTTTCCAGACGCACGGTTTCCTGCATACCGCGCCCCAGCCCGAGTATAACGGCGGCGTTTTCCGATACCGGTGCAATGGGGAAAGTCAGATTATTCATGTCGAATCTGGGAATGGAATACTCCAGCATCAAAAAACCGTCCCGTTCGCGTAGCGCGCATTTTTCCGGGACCATCGCCTCGCCTTCGGCAAGATTCACAATCTCGTATTCGCCCAGACGGTTACGCATGGAGGGAGGAATCGCAACGGGTTGAATTTTTTCGCCCAACACAAAGGTTTGGCCTTGCCAATGGGCCAGCGCCAGATCATGTCCGTCGACCTGGCGCACAGAGACGCCGGCTTCGGACAGTTTCTTGGGTTGTAGCGGTATCAAACCCAACAGCTTGTAGCGGATACCGAATTTGCCGTCGTCCCTGCCAACCAAATCCAGGCTGCTGCCGTTCAGTTCGGTGGACAGGGTGTCGCCGTCCGCGGTTAGCTTGATGTAGCCGAGCGCGGTTGCGTATTGTCCGGCTGCCAATTGCTGTTCTTGCGAGGTTAAGCCGCGGGTTTCGATTACAGGTTTTTCGGCGTCCTCCGGCAGCGGCTGGCCGGTTTTTATCGCAATCGCCAGTTTTAGCGCCTTAACGGTGACTTTGTCGATCAAGTCGCCGGTGGGCGGGGAATTCGCCAGCACGACCACGCCCAGTTTGTGTTCCGGCACCACCGTCAGCAGGCTACGGTGAAAAAGCGTTGCTCCGCCGTGTGCGGCCACATCGCCGATACCAAGCTTGTTGGTCAAGAACCAACCCAAACCGGTTTTGGTGCCCACATCCAGCACCACGTCCTTATTTTGCTGGCGCAGCATTTCATGCAGGATTTCCGGTTTCAGTATGGGTCGGCCCTTGGCTTTACCGTCCGCCAAGACCATGGCGATAAAACGGCTCAAATCCATGACATTCGCGTTCAAGCCCCCGGCCGGCATATCGCACAGTGCCACTTCCGTCTTTTCCTGATCATTCTTATAGGCTTTCGAGGCCGGTTTTCCCTCGATGCCCAGCGAAAATGCCGCATTCGTCATACCGAGCGGTTTTAACAGCTGCCGATCGGCATAACTGCTGAAATCCTGGCCGGTAAGCTGTTCCAGCATCGTCCCTAATAAGGTGATGCCCAGATTCGAATAGGCCCAGATGCGATTTGGCGGATAGGCGACGTATTCATCTTTCAGCGGGTCGACGAGTTGACTGAACGGCCCTGGATTCTTAGTCCACATGCCATTGCCCCTATCGCCCGGCAAGCCGGAATGATGCGTCATGATATTGCGCGGTGTAATCGGCCCGGCATCCGGAAAGCGGCTTTTGATCGCAAAATTTGGCAGATAGGTTTGCAAAGGCCGATCAATATCCAGCTTGCCTTGCTCGGCAAGTTGCATCACCAGCGTATCGGTGAAAAGCTTGGAGATGGAGCCGGTTCGATAAACCGTTTCCGGGGTCGCGGCAATCTGCCTGGCGTGATCGGCATAGCCGAAACCTTGCGACCAGACGATCTGCTGATCATCCACCACGGCGATGCTCAAGCCTTCCACATCCTGTTCGGTCATTTCCTGCTCGATCAGCCAGGAAAGATGTGCCTTGAGGTAACTGTAATCGCCGCGTTGCGCTGCATCCGGTTTTAGCGGCGGCGAACCCGCGCAACCGCTGAGCAAAAGCAATATCGCGCTTAAAAAAGTCAAATAGGTTTTCATCTGATCCTTGAAAGGTGATCATCGATAAGTCGGCCAGCAAGATTACAATCCATGTGTTTGGTGCTTTGAGGCTTTTACCATTGCTGATTTTGGAACGTGGATGGTATTAGGCGAGCCAACTGTAGTCAAACGTTTTAACAGTGCGGCCTTGAGCCTACGCGAAGGCAGACTCTGACATCGTAGTTAGTTGCGCGTTGAATGATGATTTCGGCGTTCATTTCTGGGAATCAGTGTGTTGGCATGTTAGCAAACTCGGCCGGTAATGGGTTCGGAACGATCATGCCCCTACCCCGACCGGAAACGCGGTCTTATCCACCACCCGCCGCAATACGAAGCTGGTATGTACCCCGCTGACCCCCGCAATGCCGGTGATACGTTTCAGCAGCAATTCCTGGTAGGCATCCAAATCCTTGACCATAACCTTGAGCTGATAATCGGCGGTCTGGCCGGTGATCAATAGGCATTCCATCACTTCCGGAATCCCGGCAACCGCCGCTTCGAAGGCGCTGAAACGTTCCGGCGTGTGTTGGTCCATCGAAATGTGGATCAAGGCCATCAGCGTCAGACCCAAGGCTTTGGCGTCCAGCAGCGCCCGATAGCCGACGATCAAGCCGCCCTCCTCCAACGCCCGCACCCGCCGCAAGCAGGGTGACGGTGACAGGCCGATGCGATCGGCCAGTTCCTGGTTGCTGATGCGGCCGTCGGCTTGCAGGATGTTCAAGATTTGACTGTCGTATCGATCCAGTTCCATAAAATATCCATTATTCAGACACTAAAACAATTAAATAAAACGTTTTCCATTATTACGGCAATATTCTATCAATGATAGGCATTTTTC
This sequence comes from Methylomonas methanica, assembly GCA_001644045.1. Taxonomy (GTDB): domain Bacteria; phylum Pseudomonadota; class Gammaproteobacteria; order Methylococcales; family Methylomonadaceae; genus Methylomonas; species Methylomonas methanica. The sequence continues at coordinate 30,558 of LUUF01000013.1, forward strand.
ATAACATAAACGCAATCGCCTAGCGGATGGTTTGGCTTATCTTATCGGCATCCCCTTTTCCGAGAGTATGCAGCCATGTTAATCGATCCTTCCCGCAAATACCGCCCATTCACGCCGGTGGCGCTTGCGGACCGGCAATGGCCCAACCGCACGATCACTCAAGCGCCGATCTGGATGAGCACCGATTTGCGCGACGGCAATCAGGCCTTGTTCGAACCGATGAACGCCGAACGCAAACTGCGCCTATTCCGGACCTTGTGCGACATCGGTTTCAAGGAAATCGAAGTGGCATTTCCGTCGGCCTCGCAAACCGATTTCGATTTCGTGCGCCGCTTGATAGACGAGGCATTGATACCCGACGACGTGACCATCGAAGTGCTCAGCCACGCCCGCGAGCCATTGTTGCGCCGCACCGTCGAAGCCTTGCTCGGCGCACGTTCGGCCATCGTCCATATCGTCAACGCGACATCCCCGCTGTTTCGTGAACTGGTATTGGGCATGAGCCGGACCGAGGTATTGGCGATGGCCGTCGATGCGGTGCAACTGGTCAAACAAATGACCGCCGAACAACCGCAAACCCAATGGCGCTTGCAATACAGCCTGGAAACCTTCACCGCCACCGAGCCGGATTTTGCCATCGAGGTTTGCGATGCGGTCAGCGCCGCCTGGGGCGCGACGCCGGACAATAAGATCATCTTGAATTTGCCGTCGTCGGTGGAAACGGCGATGCCGAACATCTACGCCGACCAGATCGAATGGATGCACAGCCATATAGCCCGCCGCGACAGCGTCATCCTCAGCGTGCATCCGCACAACGACCGCGGCACCGCGGTAGCCTCCGCCGAACTGGCATTGATGGCCGGCGCCGAGCGCGTCGAGGGTTGCTTGTTCGGCAACGGCGAACGTACCGGCAACGTCGATTTAGTGACGCTGGCGTTGAATCTGTATACCCAGGGAGTGGCGCCGGGCTTGGATTTTTCCGACATCAATGCGGTGGTGCGCAATTTCGAGGCTTGCACCGGCCTGAGCGTGCCGCCGCGCCAACCCTATGCCGGCGAGTTGGTGTTCACCGCGTTTTCCGGATCGCACCAAGACGCCATCAAGAAAGGCTTTGCCGCGCGGCAGCCCGGTAGTATCTGGAACGTGCCGTATCTGCCGTTCGATCCGGCTGATGTCGGCCGTGGTTACGACGCGGTGATCCGCATCAACAGCCAGTCCGGCAAGGGCGGTATCGCCCATTTGTTGGAAAGCCATTACGGCGGCGAAATCGGCGCGGAACAGTTGTGGCGATTGTTCGCAGAGACTTATCTCGACGCGGCAAAACCGTGGCGTTATCTGGATCACCAATTGTTCGAGCATGCGCAAGGCCAAGGCATACAGCTGCAAATCGAATTTGATGGCACGCCGCACGAATTAACCGGCCTGGGTAACGGACCGATAGCCGCCGCCATCCAGGCTTTAGGCTCGCTCGGCAGCGCAGTGGAGGTGTGCAGCTACGAGGAACGCTCGACCGGCAGCGGCGGCGATGCCCTGGCCTGCGCCTTTGTCGAACTGGCGACTGCGAATAGCCAAACCGCCTATGGCGTCGGCATGGACGGCAACATCATCAGCGCATCGATCAAGGCGCTGATCAGCGGTTGCAATCGCTTGGCCAACGATACCGGCATTCTGCAACACCACTCCATTAAATCGGCGGGTTTAACTCAAACAACTCGCCAACCGCAAACCTTATAAAGAGAAACAGGAGACAACATTGAATACTTACCGCTGGAACGCCCAGGATTATGCTCAAAACTCGCGAGCCCAACAGCAATGGGCTAAAGAACTGATCGCACTGTTGCAGCTAAGCGGCCACGAAACCGTGCTGGATTTAGGTTGCGGCGACGGCAAAGTCACGGCGGAAATCGCCAGAATCGTCGATCGCGGCGCGGTGGTCGGCATCGATAATTCGGCAGCGATGATAGCGCTGGCCCAAGGCCGATACCCGGACCAGCAACATCCCAACCTGTCGTTCCGGGTCATGGATGCTGGAAATTTGAGCTTTACCGAGTGTTTTGACGTGGTTTTCTCCAACGCGGTGCTGCATTGGGTCAAGCAGCATCAACCGGTGATCGACGGCTTATATCGAAGCCTGAAAAGCGGCGGCAAAATCCTGCTGCGCATGGGCGGACAAGGCGATGCAGCCGGCATGCGGGCAGCGATAGACCAGGTCAAGGATTCGGCGCCATGGTCGCGGTATTTTATCGGCTTCGAGTTTCCGTATACGTTTTCAGGAGTCGATGAATATCGGGTGATGCTGGATGCCGCCGGCTTTAACGTCAAACGGCTCGAACTCGTCGCCAAGGATATGAGCCACGACGGCCGAACTGGTCTGGCGAGCTGGATTCGAACCACCTGGCTGCCTTATACGCAACGGATTCCTGAAGACCTTAGGGAGTCGTTTATCGATGCGGTTTGTTCGAGTTATCTGGATCAAGTGCCGTTATGCGAGGATGGCAAAGCCCATGTGGCGATGGTTTTGCTGGAGGTTGAGGCGGAGAAATCGGCTAATCTGAAGCCCGCGTAGTAGGGAATAGCGAAACGCATTCGGGCGAATGGAAGACTTTCATTTTTGCGAATGCACTTCGCAATTCGCGCGGCCTTCATACTCAAGTGCTTACCTGATTGTGTCAGTACGGCCAATAGCGGACCGCTGCGTACAGATGTGAGTGACAACACTTAAATGGATACCAGTCTGTCAGCTTATTATGGATGCGCTAAGCCTTACTAAACGCTTTAAGGAAGTTTTTTGGGTGGTAATGAAAACGGATATGTTCCGGTGCATCCAGCCGCTTTCGGTCTTCCTCGAAGGCCGGAGCGATATAGCCCCAATCGCGGCTTCGGGAAAAATAGATGACATAATGGATTTCCGCACCTTTCCATTTGTTCTCGACTATGATCTTCTCGGAGCTAGATTCGACGGTTTTGACTTGGATACGAAAGTAAGTAGTGCCATCGGAAACAAGCAAATCAGTTTTATTTCCATGATCGACAGCAGGTTTCGACACCTCCCATCCGTCGCTCGTTAACCACGCAGCGACTAAGTATTCGTAAGACAATTGCTTATACGCGGCAAGGGTTGTTTCTTTTAATGGGGAATTTTTGACAGGCATAAAGCCTCCTAATTAAATAAGAGTTTATGCCGTATGACAGCCTGAGGTGGCCTCCTGTATACGGTCCGAGGTGCATGTCTGCGTACCTCCCGAAAACATCACCGTACTACCTTTTATTAGTACCGAATAGCCAAGACTGCCAATCCTACATTTCACCTGTGTGTGTACTTTGTATGAAAGCTATTCTCAGACTCATTGTGAGCCGTAATGCGAGTTCGTGGCGATACTACAACAACGAGCGCAATGCAGTCAAGGTTACTAGAGTAATGCCCGGCATTAATCGGGCTCAGCGACCAGGGCCGTCATTTTGGTGTGGGGAAGCGATTTTCAGGGATTATCGGTTCGCGCAGGTGGGATCAATCGTGTCTAGAGATCTGAAACTATTTGGGGTACAAGGAATCGATCCCACTATCCCACTGCAAAAATTAGAGGACTGCACACATGAGTCTTGCTACGTTGAGTCAATTATTTCTGTTCTTGTTATGGCCGGCACTTTTCCTGGCGATTGTTTATTTCATGGATAAGGAAGCGTTTAAAGAACGCATCAAGCGCTTTAAATTTAAAGATTGGTAAAGCCATGAGGAGTGCTCCTCTCATTGGCGCAAGGGTATGAGCTCTGTCGGTCGCGATTGATGACATCGCTATCGCTCAGCGCATCCTAGGGGCTAATACGACCTACGCGGGTTAGCCATCGTCATTGTTGAGCTCAGCGAACTTTGCAGCCATTGTGGGGTTACCTTTCGTCAGTTTCTTAACGGTCAAGTCGTCCGCTTTGTTATTGGCAAGACGGAGATTGTTTTCAGAACCTAGTAACGCATCCTTGATGTGTCAACACTTTCCCGGACACACGGTTAAGCAGCTTTTTGCTGCAATTCGTAGTCTACGGGCGACAAATAGCCGTTGGCGGAATGTAGTCGCTCGCGGTTATAAAACACTTCGATATATTCAAACACAGCCTGCCTAGCTTCATCCCGATGACGAAAAATCTGATGATGAATCAGCTCAGTTTTCAAGGTATGAAAGAAGCTTTCCGATACGGCATTATCCCAACAGTTGCCTTTACGGCTCATGCTCTGGCGAATGCCGTACTGCTTGAGTAATGCCCGGTGGCTTTCGGAAGCATATTGGCTCCCTCGGTCTGTATGCCAGAGTAAGCCTTTTGTCGGTTTACGCTTCCAAATGGCCATCAATAACCCATCATTCACCAGTTTAGTCCGCATATGTTCGGCCATTGACCAACCAACGATTTGCCGGGAAAACAAATCGATGACCACCGCTAAATGATCTTGCCCCCAATTCCCAGACACCCAGCTAAGAGAGTAATCTCGCAACCTGAGGAGTCTTATGAAAACCAACCCATCCAATCCATCATCAACCAAGCGCAGTCAATATTCTCCGCAGTTTAAAGAGCAAGCTGTTGAGCGAGCCAATCGCGATGGCGTACCAAAGGCGGCTCAAGATTTGGGTATTGCCCAATCCATGCTTTATAACTGGGTGGCCAAAAGCCGCCTGACGGGTCAGCCTTTTGAAGATCAGAAACTACAACAGGCCGAGCTAGCAAGGTTGCGACGCGAAAACGCTCGACTGGAACAGGAGCTAGCCTTTGTAAAAAGGCGGCAGCGTATTTATGCCCTGTGGGTACTTCGCGAAAAACCCACAGTGAAGTACGCCATGATTAAAAACCATGAACCCGAATTTGCCGTAACGCTCATGTGTCGGGTGCTGTCGGTTTCTAAGGCAGGTTACTACCATTGGAAAACCCGCTCACCTTCGCAGCGGGCACAGGTTCGTGCGCAATTAGCCCTGGACGTGAAACGAGTGTTTGATAATGAACAAGCACGTTCCGGCGCACCCCGAATCGCCAAATTGTTGAATAATGAAGGTCATTGTACCCACCGAAAAACCGTAGCCCACATTATGAAAATCTATGGCTGGCGGGCGAAAGCGGCCCGGAAATACAAGGCAACCACCAACAGCAATCATACATTGCCGGTTGCACCTAACCTGTTATATCAAAACTTTGAGGCCGATCGACCGGATCAAAAATGGGTGTCTGACATCACTTATATCTGGACCGACGAAGGCTGGCTGTATTTAGCAGTCATACTGGATTTGTATGCGCGGCGCGTGATCGGTTGGTCAATATCTGAACGCATGACGGCCACACTGGTTTGTGACGCCCTGACCATGGCGCTTTGGCGACGTCATTTACCCAAGGGTGTGATTGTGCATTCGGATCGCGGCAGCCAGTATTGTTCAGCGGCGTACC
>LUUF01000014.1 GCA_001644045.1 Methylomonas methanica
CATCCTCGCCGTTGAGGGCGCTTCTTACTGTAATACCTTCACTTTCTAGGGACCTCTTAACTATTTTCTGAACGACCTTATCGTCGTCAACGACAAGTATGTCCACGTTGCTATTCATTCATGTCACCAATAGTCATATGTAATATGTATTTAATTAGCTTATGGTTCATGCGAAATACAAGAGTGGACCCATCAGTTTGAACAGAAAATCCAGATTTTAAAGTGAAATCTCTGCCGTTGGTTAGGCAGTGTGAACAGACAACGCTCCGATTATGCAAGCTTTACTTTTTTCGTCTACATTTTGAATGGCAGTTTATTTGTCTTTTTTTGTCCTTCCAAATTAATCTTCATTGGCAGCTTGGGATCGATCACCGACAATTCGCCTCTTTCCAAAGACCTTGTAGTGTTCAGCCGCCCTATCGAATTGGGACCCCGACACGCCATCTGTTCCGATGGCGGTTTTCAATCGGAATAGGCAATCCGTCTAAACTTCCGGTACGAAAAAGAACGGACTGCCTTCGTGGCCGGCATGCTGCAAGGGAGCATATTGCGGCATTTGTTCGAAGCCGCCGCGCGCCGCCGACGCTCTTACCTGATTGGCGACATCCCGGAAGATGTCGTAGTCCTCGATGATACGTTTGTTGCCGCGCAATACTTTCAAAAACGCATTGGCGAACACCGAATGGTCGCCGCCGCCCTGATCCATAACCGGTTTCACGCCGCCAGAAGTCAGCACGGTGCGGGCTTTGCGGCTGTTCATCGCTTTTAACCAGCGTTCGCGCTTGGCGTCGTCCATGCCCTCCGGCAATTTTGCCACAGCTGAACCGGTTAATGCCCCGGAATAGCAGGAGTCAGCCACTACCATAATGTGCTTGGCCGGCATGATGCTCAAAAATTCGGTGATGCTTTGGCTGGAGATCCAGTTAGCGCTATTACCGGTTTCCGAATCGACCGGTAGCCAATAGGCGGTCTGACTTTTCTTGTCGATCTCGCCGTGGCCGGCGTAATAAACCAGTAAATTATCCTGTTCGGTGAGTTTCTGATTCAGTTCGTTGAATGCCGACATGATCGCGTGGCGATTGGCATTGATCAGTAACTTAGTTTTGAAACCGTAGCGTTCGCGTAGCAACAGTTCCAGGCTTTTCGCGTCGGCGATTGGCGTTTTCAAGGACGGATAAGCGCCGTATTCGTTATTGCCGATGATGATTGCGTAGAATTTGCCGAACTGAATATTGCCGGAGCGTTTCAATTCGCTGCCGTTGCTGCTCGGAAACACTTCTTCCGCTGCGTTACCGGAAGCCAGCAGGCGCAGGCTCAAATCGCTGCTCTGATTGCGTTTGTCAGTAGCGACGATGCGCACCAGGGTTTCTTCGCCTTTTAAGCTAACGTCGGTTTCAAAACGGCCGTTGGCGTCGACTTTCACGGCCTTGTCGTTCAACAGCAAGCGGCTCAGGCCGGTGGCTGCGTCGATTTTGCCGACAATACGTTTGCTGCTTTCGCCCAAGCCAAACTGGATGCTGGGTATACCCCGGGTGACGGTGACCGCGGGTTCCAGCAATTCGATGTTGGGGCCGTTGCCGCTGGCCACCAGATTTGAGCTTTGTTGTTGCAGTTTTTCTTTCAGTGCGGCAATTTCCTTGGCTTGCTGTTGCAAGGCCTGCTTGCGCAGATCTATTTGATTTCTGTCCAGTTTGTCCTGTGAGGTTAGCCAGCCGGTCAGTTCCGCCGATTGTTTTTGATAGGTTTCGATTTTTTCGTTGAGCTTGTTTTCGATGTCGTTGGTTTTGCTTTCAACGGCTTTAGCGCTGGGGCTTTGCTGCCGCGCCGCTTCCAGTTCGCGTTTCATGCGCTGCCTTTCCTGGCTGAGAGATTGGGTCAAGCTGCCCAGTTTGGCTTGTTGGTCTTTTAATTGGCTTTCTTTTTCGTGCAATTGTTTTTCCAGCGATTCGATGTCGCTGGATCCGCCGGGCGTGGTGGATTTTTGTTGTTGCAGTTTGTTGCGCAAGGTTTCCAGCTCGTCCTGAGCCTTACGCAGATTTTCCTGTTGATCCAGGGTTTGCTGACGGGTGCTTTGCAGTTGTTCGCGCAGTTGCTCCGCTTCGCGGCGGGATTCGGCCACTTCGCTGCGCAAGGTGGCCAGTTCTTCGCTGTTGGCGATGGCTTGGGCATTCACGGCTGGCGCAAACTGGATGCCGGCGTCTTCCAGGCCGGCCGATTTGCGATACCAACGTAGCGCTGCTTCCTTGTCTTCGGTAACACCGAGGCCTTTTTCGTAGAGATGGCCAAGATTCAGCTGTGCCTGCGAATTACCCTGGTTGGCGGCTTTTTCGTACCATTGCGCGGCGGCTTTGTAGTCGGCTTGGGTGCCCAGGCCTTTTTCGAAAATCTCGCCGACGTACAGTTGGGCGGCGGCATCGCCTTCCTGGGCTTTGGGCAGCCAGATATTTAAGGCGCTGGCGTAGTTGGCGCGGTCGTAAGCAACATATTCGCCACCGCGTACTTCGCAATCGGCGGCGGTAGTGCGGATCGGGCGGCGAGCGCTGAGATAGGTCATCTGCGAGCCGAGTTTGCGTACCTGTCCTGGCAGCAAACAATCGACCACAAACAGTTTGCTGGTGTCGGCCACGATATAGCCTTCGGTGGCCTTGGCCATTTCTTCCTGGCTGACGTCGCGGGCACAGGCGGACATTAAAATGCCGCCAATTGCCAATGCCAGCGTGCGGTTCAATACTCTTTGTGTAGCCATGGTGTGCCGCCTTCGAATGAATGGTTTTATCCGGCAACCATAGCAGAAATCCGCTAGCCCGCAAATGGCTAGGGCAGGTGGTCCAGGCGTTTTAACATTTGCGGCCAAATTGCTTGCCAGCCGTGGCCGTGATCGGCATCGACGATTTCGACGTTGCTGTTGGGGCGTTGCCGTAGGGCTTGTTGGAACAATTCCGGCGGAATGTTGTTATCGCGCCGGCCTAGCAGATGCCATTCCGCGATGCCGGTTTTGACGGCGCGCGTAGCCGGGTTTAGAGAGTCGTTCAAACGCTGATAGCCGTGATGGTCGGCCCAAATATCGATGTCGTAATTCGCCGCCAACGTCACGACGGCGACCGTTTGCGGCAAGCGTTCGGCAATCAGCAGCGCCAACGTGCCGCCGCCGCTGTGGCCGATCAATACGACTTTCCGATACCCGCGTAGTGTGCAGAACTCTGTTAAGGTTTGGGTCATGGCGGCTACCACGCGTTCGCCGTAGCGGGCCCCGGTCCACAAGCTTTGCGAGCAGCCGGGATCGCCGGCGTGACCATTGTAGCAGGGGCGGCCCAAGTACAAGGCCGGTTCGGAGTCGGAAGCTATTAATGACAGAACGGTGGATGTGCGGGTCGTCGGGTCCGCTGTTGGAAACTGTCCGCGTTCCCAGGGTCGGCCGTCACCTTCAAGATAAACATGCAGGCGTTTGCCGGCTGATGGCGGTAAATTGGTAAAAGATGTCAGTTTGAATCCGCCGGCTTCAGACTCTAAGGCCTGAAAGCCGAATGCCGTGGCTTGCTCATGCAGGCGGGCAGATGGAGTAGTGCAAGCCATCAAGGTGGCTAGCAAGCTGATTTTGATTAGGGAATGTTGCCGCTTGGTTAACATGTAACTAGCATGTCTTGATATTTACCATGCCGTCTGCAAAGCATTCGGCATGGTTTAAAGTTTCGGAGGTTGCCAGTATCGACGCAGGTTTGGCTGTTCTGAATCTCCCTGGTCTGGCCGTCCGTTTTCTTAAAACGACAGCCGTAAACCGCTGGAAAAGGCGTGGTTTGTAACGTTTTCCCGATCGATAATAGTGTTGTAGGCCACGAAAGCTGACATACCATCGGCAAATTGGCCGGCCATGTTAAATCCCAGTTGCATATAGTCGCGGTCCGGATTGTCTGAGCGGATGCTAAAACCGGCATTGTTTTGTACGAAGCGTACCACGCTGACCTGGGCGTTATAGCTGGATTCGTGTACCCATTCGGCATTAAGTTGCGGCACGATTACGCCCCAGGGCAAACTCCAGGCATAAGAAACCCGGGCGCCGGCTTTGGTCAGCATGGATTCTATGTTTTGTTTGCCATAGCTGGTGCCGAAACTGGCGCCGCCGGATTCGCGGTAGCCGTCCACTTCGGTTTTGGCGTAGTCGAAGCCGATATACGGCCCGGCCACCACCTTGTCAATGTGATAGTTGTAACCTGCGCCCAGGCTCGACGCATACTGCATGCCTGAAGTGCTGCCTTTCGCCGATGTATTGAAAAAACTCATCGTCCGCTCGGATTCGTAATCGATACCGCCAACGCTGGCGAGCGCGTCGATATAGAAATCCTGGATATTTACCGTGCTGTATAGCGAGCCGGTATAGGCTGCCGTGTAAAGTTGACCGGCGCGGTTGCTGAAATCGGCTTTGTTGTGAGCATTGTTAAATGCCAGACCCACAAAAAAATTATCGGTGAACGCATAATCCGCACCGACCGTTACCCCTTGGTTGTCGAAACTGTAGCCCTGCTCGTTGACGGATCTTTTCCGGTTACCGAAACTACCGTCGATATTGCCGTATATGCCCAAGCGTTGGAATATTTCCGGCAGATCATCCCCACTGGCTCCACCGATTTTGGTACCGCCCAGGTTGATGCCGCCCGCATTGCCGGCTCGCAAGGTTGCGATGCGATCCATTACGCTGCTGAAATTCGCGCGCGACGTGGCGACCGTGGTGGCGGCAATCGTATTGATCTCTTCCGGGGTGATCTGATCGATAACATCGGCTTTGGCGGCGGCGCTCAGGCTGGCGATTCTGGCGCAGTCGCTAATTACGGCAGAGCTAGTGGGTGAGGCACACAAGCTGTTGATTGCCAGAGAGGTCGCACTGGCGTTGGATGTGGACTGGATTATTTGCGATTGCGAAATGACTGCACCGCCGCTGCCGGCGTAGCTAATCAATCTCGCGCTGCCCGAGCCGGTACCGGTACCGGGAATGATCAGGCCTGAGTCGCCGACTATTAACAAGACATTGCCGGTTTCGCTATTTATCGTAGACCCTGCTAAAGCATCGGCTGAGGCAAACGGAAAGTTTGCTACCGCGACTGTGTAACTCCCCGGACTTAGCGCGTAATCGTTAATCAGCGAATTGTAATTTGGCGAAACGCCCGCCGCGCCGCAATCTATTTGGCTACAGCCGTCGTCGTCCGCGGTAAGCACGGAGAGACTGGTAAAATTGCCGGTACCGTTTAACAGGTAGATATAGGGGTCCGTGGTAGGGCCGCTGGTGGCAATATCGACCAAAGTAGTTTGGGATAGAGAGAAGGGCAGGTAGCCAACCGATCCGGCGCCGGAGCCGGTAAGATTGAATGTTCCGCTCGCGAATTCCACACCTATGGCCATTGGCGAGGCCAGCAGCAACGTGATCAGAGAGCTTGCTGTTAGGGGGCGGCGTTTGCTCAATCGCGTGAAAGCGGTTTTGGAAAAGAGTGATTCAAAAAAAAACAGTGATTTCATGAGCATTTATCCAAAATAGTTTCTGCGACTTATTATAGATGCATGTCAATGTTTTCAATAGCAATTAAATTTTGCCGAGAGATTTGGTATCGGATAACCAAGGTTTTCCAATCCCATAGTGGTAGGTATTGTCTTTATTGGCGCTGGGTTAAAACATTTGCGCTATTGCGGGTATGCGCCGGATGGAATTTGATGGGCTCCAGTTAGGCGATTTTTTGTTTTTCGGCCGTGACTGGCAATTGCAGCGACACGAACAAGCTCTTCGGCTAAAATCCTTAGACTTTCCTTGACTGTTGTTTGCCATGTCCAGATTCGAGCTCGCATTGAAAGCCTTTCAGCAGGCTCAAATAGCCTATGAAGATTTGCTGGCAGTGGCCGGCTCCTTAACTACAGAGCCCGACCGGGTGATGGCAGCGGCCCGGCAATTTTTGGAAAACGAATATCGGAGCGGAAAAATTGGCGCGGATGTTTATCGTGGCTTGCAATCGGCCATGCAGGACGAAACCCGGCTTGCCGATAGTCCAACCAAAATAGCGCCTGCCTCGCGCCCCCCGGCTCAAGACGATGCGACCAGTATCGTGTCTGCGTCGGCTAAAGCAGCGACGATAATACCGGCTTCGCCAGCGACACAAACGCCCACGCTGACCACCGAATCCTTGCTGCAAGGTCTGGACCCGTCGCAACCGCGCGCCGAGCTGGCGGTCGGCAACACCTTGAAAAACCGGTTTGTGCTCGAAGAGTTGCTTGGGGTGGGCGGCATGGGCATGGTGTTTAAAGCCACCGATTTGCGCAAAGTCGAGGCGTCGGATAAAGAGCCCTTCGTGGCTTTAAAGGTGCTGAACCAGGATTTTCAATTCAATCCGATGGCGCTGGTAGCGTTGCAGCGCGAGACCAAGCGCGCGCAAACCCTGTCTCATCCCAATATCATCAAGGTATACGATTTCGATCGGGATGGCACACACGTGTTTATGTCGATGGAATACCTGCAGGGTAAGCCGCTCAGTCATTTGATACGCGAACATGTCGATAGAGGATTACCCTTCAAAAAGGCCTGGCCTATCATCAGTGCGATGGCAGAGGCGTTGGCGCACGCGCATAAAAAAAATATCGTTCATTCCGACTTTAAACCGGGCAACGTGTTTATCGGCGACGACGGCGAAATCAGGGTGCTGGATTTCGGTATCGCCTGCGCCATTGGCCGCAGCGAAAAAGACGGCCACGACGCGACGATTTTTAATGCTCGATCGCTGGGCGCGATGACCCCGGCCTATGCCAGTTTGGAACAACTGCAAAATAGCGACCCCGATCCGCGTGACGATATTTATGCCTTGGCCTGCATCACGTATGAATTATTGAGCGGCAAGCATCCGTTTGGCCGTTTGTCTGCGGAAAAAGCCATGGAAGTCAATCTGCAGCCCAAGCCCATCGCGCAGCTTAAGCGCCGGCAATGGAAAGGTTTGCAAAAGGCTTTGGCCTTTAAACAGGAAGACCGCAGCGCCAGTATCGACGAGTTTTTAGCGGCCATCGGACCGCATTCGTCCGTCTATTACGGGCTGTGGTCGACTGGCGTTTTGCTTGCTTGTTTGATCGGTTTGAACGTCTATTGGACTTTAAACGAAAAAAATACCGTTACCGAGGCTCCGAAAGTAGCCGTGGAATTGAACCCCGAGCAAAATCAGAAAATCAAGGATTTGCTGGAATTGGCGGATATTCATTTCGATGTCGGTTATTTGACCGCGCCGACCGGCAGCAACGCGTTCTGGGCTTATCAGGAGGTTTTGAAAATCGATCCATACAACAAAGCGGCCATGGATGGGATCAATAAAATTGCCGATACGCTGGAGCAGCAGGCGTGGGAATTTTACGAAAAGAATGACCGCTCCGAGGCTTTGAAAAAAGTGCAGGAAGGCTTGGAAGTCAATCCTGTGCATAAGGGCTTGCAGAGTTTGCGGGATAAGCTCAGATTCAACTAGCGAATCGATTAACCTCAGATATTTCGCGGTTTGTAAGCTGATTTTTCGATCATGCCTCGTCCGCTGCCATGCTAGAATTCGGCGCATTATGACTTCCTATTCGCCGATTGCCAGTGGCTTCCCAATTATTCCCAGTATCCGATGATGCAACGCCCGCGCGACTGCGGGAAATTCCTTATAACTACACCTCGTTTTCCGATCGCGAAATCGTGATTCGCCTGCTTGGCGAAGATATGTGGTGGGTGCTTGATTCGTTACGCGACGAACGGATCACCGGGCGTTCCGCGCGGATGTTGTACGAAGTGTTGGGCGATATATGGGCGGTACAACGCAATCCTTATCTCGAAGACGATTTGCTCGACAATGGCAAAAGGCGGCGCGCCTTGCTGCAAGCCTTGCGGCATCGTTTAGGGCAGATGGAAAGTCGAAAAATCGAGCTGGAAGGTCAACACGCCGCACGGGCCGAGCGCGTAGAGCAATTGATCGCCGCCGCCCATCAGGCGGTGAATGAATTCGAAGCCCATTTCGAACGCACCGCGCAATTGCGCCGTAGCGTGCTGACGCTGCTGTCGCAATATACCCGCAAGGACAATATCAGCTTCGATGGTTTTGCCCGCGTCAGCCATGTTACCGATGCCACCGACTGGCGGGTGGAGTATCCGTTTGTGGTGCTGTACCCGACCTCGGAAGACGAAGTCGGACATTTGGTGCGTGGTTGCATCGAACTTGGCCTGACCATCATCCCGCGCGGCGGCGGTACGGGTTACACCGGTGGCGCGGTGCCCCTAAACGCATATTCCGCAGTGATTAATACCGAAAAGCTGTTGGCAATGGGGCCGGTGGAGCGACATACGCTATTGCCGGGCGTGGATAGTTCGTATGCGACGATCCACACCGGCGCCGGCGTGGTCACCCGACGGGTGATGGAAACCGCCGAACAGGCCGGCTTGGTGTTCGCCTGTGATCCGACTTCCGCGGATGCATCCTGCATCGGCGGCAATATCGCGATGAACGCCGGCGGCAAAAAAGCCGTGTTGTGGGGGACTGCGCTGGATAACTTGGCCTCCTGGCGGATGGTGACGCCGGACGGCAACTGGTTGGAAGTTGAGCGCCTGAATCACAATCTGGGCAAGATCCACGAACAAGATAAAGCCGGTTTTCTGCTGAAACGCTTCGACGCCAGCGGTAAGCAATTGCTGAGTGAAGAAACCCTGGAAATTTCCGGCAGTTTTTTCCGCAAGACCGGTCTGGGCAAGGATGTGACCGACAAGTTTCTCGGCGGTTTGCCGGGGATTCAAAAAGAAGGTTGCGACGGTATCATCACCTCCGCGCGCTGGATTCTGCACGAAATGCCGCCGGTTAGCCGCACGTTTTGTCTGGAGTTTTTCGGGCAAGTGCGGGAAGCGGTGCCTTCGATAGTCGAGATTCGCGACTATCTGGCCGACTTGCCGAAAGAAGGCGCCAACCGGGTAATGCTGGCTGGCTTGGAGCATCTGGACGAACGCTACGTCAAAGCAGTCGGCTATGCCACCAAAGCCAAACGCCACGGCCGGCCGAAGATGGTGTTGATCGGTGACATCGTCGGCGACGACGAAAATCAGGTGGCCATGGCGGCATCGGAAGTCGTGCGCTTATGCAACGCGCGCGGCGCCGAGGGTTTTATTGCCGTGAATCCGGAAACCCGCAAAAAATTCTGGCTGGATCGCGGTCGGACTGCAGCGATTGCCCGGCATACCAATGCCTTCAAAATCAACGAAGATGTGGTAATCCCGTTGCCGCGCATGGGCGACTATTGCGACGGCATCGAGCGGATTAACATCGAATTGTCGTTGAATAATAAATTGCGCTTGTGCCAGGCTTTAACCGAATTGCTGAGCGGAGACCTGCCGCTACGAGCCTATGAAGAAGGTGTGAATAAGTCCGAATTGCTGGACGAGCGCCGGGCGTTGGCTTTGGATGCGGTGAGCGCGGTAAAAGAGCGCTGGCAATGGATTTACGACAATCTGGATTTACCGTTGGCCGACGCCGAAAATGCCTTCGCGGCTAAAGGTATCGAGGCCGGCGAATTGAGCAATCGCGCCGCCGAGCCGATTCTGTTTCACCGCTTGCAGGACTATTCGCTGCGGGTGTCCTGGAAACAGGAATTGTTGCCAAGGCTACGAGAGATTTTCGAGGGCGATAATTTTAAGCCTATCGTCGAAAGAGTTGAGGCGGCGCATAAGGACATTCTGCGCGGCCGGGTTTTTGTAGCCTTGCACATGCATGCCGGCGACGGCAACGTACATACCAATCTGCCGGTCAACTCCGATCATTACGAAATGTTGCAGGAGGCCAATGCCGCCGTGGCGCGGATCATGGCCCTGGCGCGTTCATTGGGTGGGGCGATTTCCGGCGAACACGGTATCGGCATCACCAAATACGAGTTCTTGACCGAGGACGAGTTGGCGGATTTTCACGCCTATAAAAACCGTATCGATCCGGAAGGGCGTTTTAATCGCGGCAAGTTGATGCCCGGTGCCGATTTGCGTTCGGCTTACACCACCTCGTTCAGTTTGATGGGCTTCGAATCGTTAATCATGCAGCAAAGCGACATCGGCGCGATTTCCGATTCGGTGAAGGATTGCCTGCGTTGCGGCAAATGTAAACCGGTCTGCTCGACGCACGTGCCGCCCGCCAATTTGTTGTATTCGCCGCGCAATAAAATCTTGGCGACTTCGTTATTGATCGAAGCGTTTTTGTATGAAGAACAAACCCGGCGCGGGATTTCGATTACCCATTGGAAAGAGTTCGAAGACGTCGCCGATCATTGTACGGTTTGCCACAAATGCTTCAATCCTTGCCCGGTGGACATCGACTTCGGAGATGTGTCGATGAATATGCGCAATCTGCTGCGCAAGATGGGCAAACAAAGTTTCAATCCGGCCAAAACCATGGCGATTGCTTTTCTGACCGCGTCCAGCCCGAACACGGTCAAGGCGATGCGCACGGCGATGATCGATTGGACTTACAAGGCCCAACGCATCGGCAATACGCTGTTGAAACCGTGGAGCAAAGCGCAGATCGCGCAGCCGCCGGCCACGGTCGGCAAGCCGCCGGTGCGAGAGCAGGTGATTCACTTTATGAATCGCAAGATGCCAGGCGATTTGCCGACGAAAACGGCGCGGGCGCTGCTGGATATTGAAGACGGGCAAATCGTGCCCATCATTCGCGATCACGCGAAAACCCGGACCGATTCCGAGGCGGTGTTTTATTTTCCCGGCTGCGGTTCCGAGCGCTTGTTCTCGCAAGTCGGTTTGGCGACGCAGGCCATGTTATACGAGATTGGTGTGCAAACCGTGCTGCCGCCTGGCTATCTGTGCTGCGGCTATCCGCAACGTGCCGGCGGCCAGTTCGATAAGGCGCAGAAAATTACCACCGATAATCGCGTATTGTTTCATCGCGTGGCGAATACGCTGAATTATCTGGATATTAAAACCGTGGTGGTCAGTTGCGGTACCTGTCAGGATCAATTGCAGGATTACGAATTCGAGAAAATTTTTCCGGGTTGCCGGCTGATCGATATTCACGAGTATCTGTTGGAAAAAGGTGTGCGACTGGAAGGCGTAAATGGCGCGCGTTATCTATATCACGACCCGTGTCATAGTCCGTTCAAGCAGCAAGACCCGATCAAAGTGGTCAATCAGTTGATTGGCGCGCCGGTCGCCAAATCCGAGCGCTGTTGCGGCGAGTCGGGTACCTTGGCGGTAGCGCGGCCGGATATTTCCACGCAGATTCGCTTTCGCAAGGCAGAAGAATTACAGAAGGATACGGCTAAATTGCGTGCAGACGGTTACGACGGCGCGGTGAAGATGTTGACCTCCTGTCCGTCGTGCATGCAAGGTTTGCAGCGCTTTGAGGACGAAGTCGAGCAAATGGAAGTCGATTACATCGTCGTGGAAATAGCCAAGCATGTGTTGGGCGATAACTGGATGAGCGTTTATCTGGATCGAGTCACCAAAGGCGGCGTCGAGCGGGTTTTGGTCTAGGCAAGCTTAAGTGATGGTAAGTCGGCGTGGTTTACCGTCGACTTGCTATAAAACACCCGTGTTCCCGGCCATCAAATTTGGCGATGCTTTTCCTAAGGCGAATCTTTTTACGGACGGGGCGGGGTATGTAGGCGGAATTTGCCGAACGGGACTTTATCGCCCAGCAATAAAAAGCCGCGATTTGCCG
>LUUF01000015.1 GCA_001644045.1 Methylomonas methanica
TCTTGACGAGCTGTGTATTGGTGATTAGAATGCACGGCTCTTCACTGCTCTTGCTTTTGGGTTTTAGCGGTGAAGCAGTCGGCTTGGTTCGGCGGGTTTGAGGTTGTTGATTGGCGGGTTCGTTTTTTGGTGTTTCGGTTTTTGAAATGACTTAAAAATAAATTTGACAGAAACCGAAAACGCTGTAGAATATGTCGGCTCAACAGGGCGAAATGCTCTGGCTCTTTAACAAACTAAATCGAAATAATTTGTGTGGGTATGTGTGGCGGCAATGTCTCTGATCTAGAGATAGTCGACACAGATAAACCACGTCAATTCGCAAGAAAAGATGTTCTGTAGTCGAGCCAAGATTGGTCGCTAATCTTATTTAGTGACAAGTTAAAATTAAACTGAAGAGTTTGATCATGGCTCAGATTGAACGCTGGCGGTATGCTTAACACATGCAAGTCGAACGGTAGCAGGCCTTCGGGCGCTGACGAGTGGCGGACGGGTGAGTAATGCATAGGAATCTGCCTATTAGTGGGGGACAACGTGGGGAAACTCACGCTAATACCGCATACGCCCTACGGGGGAAAGCTGGGGACCTTCGGGCCTGGCGCTAATAGATGAGCCTATGTTGGATTAGCTAGTTGGTAGGGTAACGGCCTACCAAGGCGACGATCCATAGCTGGTCTGAGAGGATGATCAGCCACACTGGGACTGAGACACGGCCCAGACTCCTACGGGAGGCAGCAGTGGGGAATATTGGACAATGGGCGAAAGCCTGATCCAGCAATACCGCGTGTGTGAAGAAGGCCTGAGGGTTGTAAAGCACTTTCAATAGGAAGGAATACCTGCCGGTTAATACCCGGTAGACTGACATTACCTATACAAGAAGCACCGGCTAACTCCGTGCCAGCAGCCGCGGTAATACGGAGGGTGCAAGCGTTAATCGGAATTACTGGGCGTAAAGCGTGCGTAGGCGGTTGTTTAAGTCAGATGTGAAAGCCCTGGGCTTAACCTGGGAACTGCATTTGATACTGGGCAACTAGAGTTTAGTAGAGGGGAGTGGAATTTCAGGTGTAGCGGTGAAATGCGTAGAGATCTGAAGGAACACCAGTGGCGAAGGCGGCTCCCTGGACTAAAACTGACGCTGAGGTACGAAAGCGTGGGTAGCAAACAGGATTAGATACCCTGGTAGTCCACGCCGTAAACGATGTCAACTAACTGTTGGGTTCTTAAAGAACTTAGTAGTGGAGCTAACGTATTAAGTTGACCGCCTGGGGAGTACGGCCGCAAGGCTAAAACTCAAATGAATTGACGGGGGCCCGCACAAGCGGTGGAGCATGTGGTTTAATTCGATGCAACGCGAAGAACCTTACCTACCCTTGACATCCAGAGAATCTGTTAGAGATAGCGGAGTGCCTTCGGGAGCTCTGAGACAGGTGCTGCATGGCTGTCGTCAGCTCGTGTTGTGAAATGTTGGGTTAAGTCCCGTAACGAGCGCAACCCTTATCCTTAGTTGCCAGCGGGTCATGCCGGGAACTCTAGGGAGACTGCCGGTGATAAACCGGAGGAAGGTGGGGACGACGTCAAGTCATCATGGCCCTTATGGGTAGGGCTACACACGTGCTACAATGGCCGGTACAGAGGGCTGCGAACTCGCGAGAGTAAGCTAATCCCAAAAAGCCGGTCCCAGTCCGGATCGCAGTCTGCAACTCGACTGCGTGAAGTCGGAATCGCTAGTAATCGCGGATCAGAATGCCGCGGTGAATACGTTCCCGGGCCTTGTACACACCGCCCGTCACACCATGGGAGTGGGTTGCAAAAGAAGTAGGTAGTTTAACCTTCGGGAGGGCGCTTACCACTTTGTGATTCATGACTGGGGTGAAGTCGTAACAAGGTAGCCCTAGGGGAACCTGGGGCTGGATCACCTCCTTACAAAGACAGAGACACTGTCATACGTACTCACAACAAATTATTTCGATTGAAAGACGCACCTGGGTCTGTAGCTCAGTTGGTTAGAGCGCACCCCTGATAAGGGTGAGGTCGGAGGTTCAACTCCTCCCAGACCCACCAACGCATAAAAGGCGAAAGCGACAAGGCGGAAAATGATCAGACAACAATTCTGGCTAAGCTAGAAGGTTGAGCGAAGTCAGGTTTCGACTTGAGTCTTGGTCTTTAGTCTGTTTTAGGGGCCATAGCTCAGCTGGGAGAGCGCCTGCCTTGCACGCAGGAGGTCGGGAGTTCGATCCTCCCTGGCTCCACCATCACGCTTAACGCTGAGGGTAAACCAGTTCGTCACAACTAGATAGTCGATGTCAGAACATCAACGCTATAAGGTTTTATCGGTTCGATAAAGACTTTATAGCATTGGTATTCGTACCGATAGCTCTTTAACAATATGGAAATCTGTAACTATAGTAACGATCGGAAACGATCGAAACTGAAACGAGTTGCGGTTTGAATGATGTCGATGTTGAAAGATAAAGACAGAAAGCAAACAGCATGTCGTTCTCAAGCAGAAAAAATCAGCGAAAATGTCAGCTGACAGTATAACCAAAATACAGACGTATTCGGGTTATATGGTCAAGTGAATAAGCGCATACGGTGAATGCCTAGGCAGTAAGAGGCGATGAAGGACGTTGTAGCATGCGAAAAGCTTTGGGGAGCCTGCAAACCGGCTGTGATCCAGAGATGTCCGAATGGGGAAACCCGGCGTGCATAAGCACGTCATCTTTGAGTGAATACATAGCTCACTGAAGCGAACCCGGAGAACTGAAACATCTAAGTACCCGGAGGAAAAGAAATCAACCGAGATTCCCTAAGTAGTGGCGAGCGAACGGGGACTAGCCCTTAAGCTAGGATAAGGTTAGTGGAACGGTCTGGAAAGTCCGGCGATACAGGGTGATAGCCCCGTACACGAAAACCTTTTTTTAGTGAAATCGAGTAGGTCGGAGCACGTGAAACTTTGACTGAATATGGGGGGACCATCCTCCAAGGCTAAATACTCCTTACTGACCGATAGTGAACTAGTACCGTGAGGGAAAGGCGAAAAGAACCGCGGAGAGCGGAGTGAAATAGAACCTGAAACCGTATGCGTACAAGCAGTGGGAGCCCCTTCGTGGGGTGACTGCGTACCTTTTGTATAATGGGTCAGCGACTTACATTTTGTGGCAAGCTTAACCGAATAGGGGAGGCGTAGCGAAAGCGAGTCTTAATAGGGCGTTTAGTCGCAAGGTGTAGACCCGAAACCGGGCGATCTATCCATGGCCAGGCTGAAGGTGTGGTAACACACACTGGAGGGCCGAACCCACGTCTGTTGAAAAAGACGGGGATGAGCTGTGGATCGGAGTGAAAGGCTAATCAAGCTCGGAGATAGCTGGTTCTCCTCGAAAGCTATTTAGGTAGCGCCTCGTGTATCACTGCTGGGGGTAGAGCACTGTTTCGGCTAGGGGGTCATCCCGACTTACCAACCCGATGCAAACTCCGAATACCAGCAAGTGCAAGCACGGGAGACACACGGCGGGTGATAAGGTCCGTCGTGAAAAGGGAAACAGCCCAGACCGTCAGCTAAGGTCCCCAAATCTATGCTCAGTGGGAAACGATGTGGAAAGGCACAGACAGCCAGGAGGTTGGCTTAGAAGCAGCCATCCTTTAAAGAAAGCGTAATAGCTCACTGGTCGAGTCGGTCTGCGCGGAAGATTTACCGGGGCTAAGCATAGTACCGAAGCTACGGATTTACGCGTTAAGCGTGAGTGGTAGAGGAGCGTTCCGTACGCCTGCGAAGGTTCATTGAGAAGTGGGCTGGAGGTATCGGAAGTGCGAATGCTGACATAAGTAACGATAAAGGGGGTGAAAAACCCCCTCGCCGAAAACCCAAGGTTTCCTGCGCAACGTTAATCGACGCAGGGTTAGTCGGCACCTAAGGCGAGGCTGAAAAGCGTAGTCGATGGAAAACAGGTTAATATTCCTGTACCAGTAGTAACTGCGATGGGGTGACGGAGAAGGCTATATCAGCTGTCGGTTGGAAGTGGCAGTTTAAGCAGGTAGGCATGCATCTTAGGCAAATCCGGGGTGCTTTATGCTGAGACGTGATGACGAGCGGTTCGAAAGAACAGCGAAGTGATAGATGCCCTGCTTCCAGGAAAAACCTCTAAGCTTCAGGTTACTAGTGGCCGTACCCTAAACCGACACAGGTGGGTGGGATGAAAATTCTAAGGCGCTTGAGAGAACCCAGGTGAAGGAACTAGGCAAAATGATACCGTAACTTCGGGAGAAGGTATGCCCTCATTACGTGAAGGTCCTCGCGACTGGAGCGGAAGGGGGTTGCAAAAAATCGGTGGCTGCGACTGTTTAGCAAAAACATAGCACTCTGCAAACACGAAAGTGGACGTATAGGGTGTGACGCCTGCCCGGTGCTGGAAGGTTAATTGATGGGGTTATCTTCGGAGAAGCTCTTGATCGAAGCCCCAGTAAACGGCGGCCGTAACTATAACGGTCCTAAGGTAGCGAAATTCCTTGTCGGGTAAGTTCCGACCTGCACGAATGGCGTAACGATGGCCACACTGTCTCCACCTGGGACTCAGTGAAATTGAAATCGCTGTGAAGATGCAGTGTACCCGCGGCTAGACGGAAAGACCCCGTGCACCTTTACTATAGCTTGACACTGGACTTTGAACCTACTTGTGTAGGATAGGTGGGAGGCTTTGAAGCGGGAACGCCAGTTCTCGTGGAGCCAACCTTGAAATACCACCCTGGTATGTTTGGAGTTCTAACCTCGATCCATTATCTGGATTAGGGACAGTGTCTGGTGGGTAGTTTGACTGGGGCGGTCTCCTCCTAAAGAGTAACGGAGGAGCACGAAGGTACCCTCAGCCTGGTCGGAAATCAGGCAATGAGTGCAAAGGCATAAGGGTGCTTGACTGCGAGACGGACAAGTCGAGCAGGTACGAAAGTAGGTCTTAGTGATCCGGTGGTTCTGTATGGAAGGGCCATCGCTCAACGGATAAAAGGTACGCCGGGGATAACAGGCTGATACCGCCCAAGAGTTCATATCGACGGCGGTGTTTGGCACCTCGATGTCGGCTCATCACATCCTGGGGCTGAAGCAGGTCCCAAGGGTATGGCTGTTCGCCATTTAAAGTGGTACGCGAGCTGGGTTCAGAACGTCGTGAGACAGTTCGGTCCCTATCTGCCGTGGGCGTTTGAGATTTGAGGGAAGCTGCTCCTAGTACGAGAGGACCGGAGTGGACGAACCTCTGGTGTTCCGGTTGTCATGCCAATGGCATTGCCGGGTAGCCACGTTCGGACAGGATAACCGCTGAAAGCATCTAAGCGGGAAGCCCCTCCCAAGATGAGATCTCACTGGGACTTTAAGTCCCCTGAAGGGCCGTCGGAGACTACGACGTTGATAGGCACGGTGTGGAAGCGCAGTAATGTGTGAAGCTAACGTGTACTAATTGCCCGTGAGGCTTGACCATATAACACCCAATGCGTTTGGGTAGCAGTTGACAAGCTGATAACCAACTGAGAACGACAAACTCGATACAGATTTCCATGAACAGCAGGTCAAGGCATAACCTACGTCGAATGCGAAAGCATGAAGCAAAGGCATTAGCCTAAAAGCGAAAAGCTTACAACCTGTGCATGACGGCTGCACAACAGCCAAACCAGTTTGCTTGGTGAACATAGCAAGCGTGAACCACCCGATCCCATCCCGAACTCGGAAGTGAAACCGCTTAGCGCCGATGATAGTGTGGCAGGTTGCCATGTGAAAGTAGGTCATCGCCAAGCTCTTAAATAAAAAGCCCTGCTATAACAGCAGGGCTTTTTTTTTGATTGAATA